>JANLIC010000175.1 GCA_024654125.1 Sulfuricaulis sp.
CCGCCTGTTGAGCGGCGCGGCCACGCCCGATGACGGCAGTATCTGGGTCCGCCCGGGCACACGCATCGCGCACCTGGCGCAGGAAGTCAGCCCCGACAGTGAAGAGTCTGTCTTCGATATTGTCGCTGGCGGCTTGGCTGAAATGGGCAAGCTGATCTCGCAATATCACCACACCGCCATCGAGCACGCGCACGCGCCCACACCGGCCCTGACGCAGCGTCTGTCGCAGTTGCAGCACGAGCTCGAAGCCGGCGACGGCTGGCGCCTGGAGCAGCGGGTTGAAATGGTGCTGTCACGCCTGAATCTGGACGGGGACGTCAGCATGCACTCGCTCTCGGGCGGCTGGCGCCGGCGCGTAATGCTGGCGCGCGCCCTGGTGTGCGAACCGGACCTGTTGCTGCTCGACGAACCGACCAATCATCTGGACATCGAGGCCATTACCTGGCTGGAAGAATTTCTCGTCGGTTATTCCGGCGCCATGCTGTTCGTCAGCCATGATCGTGCGTTCTTGAAACGCCTCGCCACTCGAATAATCGAACTCGACCGCGGCGCGCTCACATCCTGGCCCGGAATCTATGACGACTACGTGCGCCGCAAGCAGGATCAGCTCGCGGTGGAAGCCACGCACAACGCGTTGTTCGACAAGAAACTCTCGCAGGAAGAGGCGTGGATACGCCAGGGCGTGAAGGCGCGCCGCACACGTAACGAAGGACGCGTGCGCGCACTCGAGGCCCTGCGCGAACATCGCCGCCAGCGCCGTGACCGTGTGGGCAAGGTCAATCTCAGGCTGGAGGAGGGCGAGACGTCAGGCCAACTGGTGTTCGAGGCTGAACATGTCGATTTCAGTTTCGGCGGTACCCCTGTTCTTAAAGATTTCTCGGTGCGCGTCATGCGTGGCGATCGTATCGGTATTGTCGGTTCCAACGGTGCTGGAAAATCCACCTTGATCAAACTGCTGCTGGGCGAGCTGGAACCTGCCCGTGGGCAACTACGTCGTGGCACCCGGTTGCAAGTGGCGTATTTCGACCAGCAGCGGGAACTGCTCGACACGAACGCCATGGTGATGGACAGTGTTGGCGAAGGCAGCCAGACAGTGACCATCAACGGCCGCAGCCAGCATGTCGCCGGTTATTTGCAGAGTTTCCTGTTTCCCCCCGAGCGCCTGCGGTCTCCGGTGAGCACGCTTTCCGGCGGCGAGCGCAACCGGCTCATGCTCGCACGCCTGTTCGCGCGCCCGGCCAATCTGCTGATGATGGACGAACCGACCAACGATCTGGACGTGGAAACGCTCGAACTGCTGGAAGAGTTGTTGCTGGAATACCAGGGCACCTTGCTGCTGGTAAGCCACGATCGCGCGTTTCTGGATAACGCCGTCACCAGCACGCTGGTATTCGAGGGCGACGGCCGCATCGGTGAATATGCTGGCGGTTACACCGATTGGCTGCGGCAAAGGCAGAACAAGCCCGCCCCCAGGGCTGAATCTCTCGCCAAGGCACAAAAGCCCGTTACCGCGCCCAGCGCACAGAAGCCGTCTGGCAAATCTGGCAAGCTCTCTTATAAGGAACAGCGCGAGCTCGAATCCTTGCCGGGAAAAATCCAG
>JANLIC010000270.1 GCA_024654125.1 Sulfuricaulis sp.
GCGTCGTTCAGGCACCAAGCCATGTTGTCCGGCCGGTCATCGAAATACAGCGGCACGGTCACCAGCTGCAGGCACAGCGCGGCCTGGTCGAAACACACCCACTCCACACGATTGTGCAGGCACAGGGCGATACGGTCGCCGGGCTTGAGGTTCTCGCGTGCCAGCGCGGCGCGCCAACGCCCGACTTCCCGGCCGATTTCGCTCCAGCTCCAGTCGCGCCAGGACGAGCCCGTGAACTGGCGATAGGCCGGCGCCTCCGGCGTCTTATTGATGCGCCGGAGGAAAAGATCAAATAGGTTCGAATCGCCTGGCAGATCCATAAATTATCCTGTGTGGATGGAAAGGCATGTCCCCGTCTGCGTCATGCCGACTCCGAGAGATTCCCTGTTGTCATTCTAGCCGCCGTTCCCGGGAGGTGCACAACAGAAACGCCGCCAGCGCCGGTAGCAGCAGCAAGGCCCCCAGCATGTTCACCAGGAACATGAACGCCAGCAACAGGCCCATGTCAGCCTGGAACTTGAGCGTCGAGAACACCCAGCTGCCGACGCCCACGGTCATGGTCGCGGCGGTGAACAGCACCGCCGTGCCGCGCTGGCGGAGTGCGTCATGGTAGGCCTCGACCAGCGAACGGCCGCCGCGCGCCAGGCTGTCCTGCAGACGCTCGTAGATATAAATCCCGTAATCCACGCCGATCCCCACGCCGAGCGCGATCACCGGCAGTGTCGAAACCTTGAGCCCGATGTCGAGCCAGGCCATCAGCGCCTGGCACAGCGTGGTGCTGATCGCCAGCGGGATCACGATGCACAGCGTCCCGCGCCAAGAAAGGAAGGTGAGCAGGCACAACAGAATGATCGCGCCGAAGATCGAGGAGATCATGCCGATCTGGGCGGCGTCCACCGCCTCGTTGGTCGCGGCCATCACGCCGACGTTGCCGGAGGCCAAGCGGAAACTCAGCTTGTCGCTGTCGTGCTCGCGCTTGAACCGCTTGATCGCGTCGATCACGTGCGCGATGGTCTCGCCCTCGTGGTTGTTCATGAACAGCATGATCTGCATCACGCTGCAGTCGGTGTTGAGCAGTCCGGTGCCGGTGTCGACCGGCGTGACCGACTGGGCCAGCACGGTCGGGTCGCGCGACAACGCCCGCCACTTGAGACTGCCCTCGTTCCAGCCGGAGGCGATCACCTTGGCCACGCCGGGCAGGGCCAGGACCGAATGCACGCCTTCGACTTGGCGCATGCGCCATTCAAAACGGTCGATCAGGTCCATGATCTCGAACTGGGTGCAGGCGCCGGCGGCATGGGTCTGGGCGATCACCGACAGCACGTCCACGCCGATGGAAAAAAGCCGGGTGATGGCCTCGACATCCCGGTTGTAGCGCGAATCGGCGCGCAGCTCCGGCACGCCTTTACCGAGATCGCCGGTGCGCAGCGACAGCGATTGGAATAAGCCGGCGGCGAAAATCACCCCCGCGATCAGCAGGATCAGGGCGGCCGGTCGCGGACGGGCCGCTTGTTTCAGAACGGCCCAGGCGTGTTCACCGCGTCGCTCCAGACGCCGGCTGTGCCCGATCGCGGCATCCGACAAGCGCGTGAACGAGAGCAGCACCGGGAGCATCAGCATGTTGGTGATAATCATCACCGCGAGCCCCAGGCTCGCGGTGATGCCGAGTTCGCGCACGATGTCGATCTCGATGTGCAGGATGACGAGGAAACCCAAGACGTCCGTCATCAGCGCGGCCACGCCCGGCACCATCAGGCGCGCGAAGGCGTTACGCGCCGCGGGCAGCGGTGCCGCGCCGGTGACGGCGACCTCGTGGCGCCAGGCGTTGCCCATCTGCACCGCGTGGCTCACGCCGATCGAAAAGATCAGGAACGGCACCAGGATCGACATCGGGTCGATGCCGTAGCCGAGCGGCGGCAGCAGCCCGAGCAGCCACACCACCGGCACCAGCGCGCAGGCGAGCGTGAGCAGGGTCAGGCGCCACGATCCGCAGTAGAAATAGAGTAGGAAGCCGCTGATCAGGAATGCCACGGCGAAAAAGCCGATCACACTGACGGCGCCGTCGGCGATGTCGCCCACGGCTTTGGCGAATCCGATGATGTGCACGCCGAGGCCGGCGGTTTCATGTTTCGCGCGCAGGGTTTCGAGCTGTTCCGCCACGCGGCGGTAATTCAGGCGTGCGCCGCTGACCGGGTCGAACTCGAGGAGTTCGGCGCTGACCAGCGCGCCGCTGAAATCATTGGCGACCAGGCGACCCACGTACACGGATTTCAGCACGTTGCGGCGCACCTGCTCGAGATCGGCCTCCGTACCCTGGAAACCCTGGGGAATAACATTGCCGCCGGCAAAACCATCCTCGACGATTTCGATGAAACGCACGTTGGGCGTAAACAGCGAGGTGACCGTCGAACGGTCCACGCCGGTCAGAAAGAAAACGTCATCCGTCACCAGCTTAAGCCGTGTGAAGAATTCGGGATTGAAAATGTTCCCCTGCTTCTGCACCAGCGCCACGATCACACGATTCGCCCCGCCGAAGGTCTTTTGGTGCCCGGTGAACACCTGCATGTAGGGATGGTTGAGCGGGATCATCTTGTTGAAACCCGCGTCCACATGCAGGTTCGTGGCGGAATAGGCCAACAGCAGGGTGACCACGGCGAAGATTCCCAGCAACGCGCGCCGATGCGAGAAAATCCCGTGACCTGTCTTATCGAGAATCCGCTTTAGCGAGGAATGCATGGTTCAACGCGCGCCCGACTCGGCACGGGGAACAGCCGCAACACCGCGCTCGCCGACCAGCACGAACGCTCCGCCGCTGGCCGCCACCGCGGCAAACGCCTGCCGCGGGCCGTTACGGCGAGGAGTGAACTGGCGTCCGCCGTCCACGCTGATGAGCAGTTGACCGTCATTGCCGACCAGGACGACGCTGCCATCGTCCAGTACGGCACCGCCCTGCAAAGTCGTCTCACCGTGGGTCGCGACCGGCAGCCAGCGGCGACCGCTGTCGGGCGAACGGAAGGCCTTGCCGCGTAACCCGAAGATCAGCGGATTGCCATCCGGCAGCTGGAGCACGCCAAAAAAGGAGCCCGGGTAGGGCGAGGACAGCTCGCGCCAGCGACGCCCGGCGTCGTCGGAGCGCAGCAGCGTCCCGGCCTCGCCCGCGATATAGATCCGGCCCCCGGGACCGCCGACAATGGCATTTAGATGCATGTCCTGCGGCAACAGCGTCCGGCGCCGCCACTGGCGTCCGCCGTCACGTGTTTCCAGGGCCAGGCCGTAGGCCCCGATCGCAAAACCGTGCCGGGGATTTTCGAACCACACATCGAGTAGCGGTTTGCGTTCCTCCGGCGCCTGATGCACCAGCGCCCAGGTCCTGCCGCCATCCTCGGTGCGCAGGATCACGGCGTCGTGGCCGACGGCCCAGCCGTGCCGGTCGTCGTGGAAGTAGACGGCGGTGAGCGTGGCCTGTCCCGGCGCCGTGGCCTGGGACCAGTTCTTTCCCTCATCGGTCGAGAGCAGGATGCGGCCGCGCTCGCCTACGGCCACCAGCCTTGAACCGGCGGGCGCGATATCGAGGAGCAACTGTCGAATTGCCGGGGAAGGGAGGACCGCGGCGTCCGCGGCCATTGCCGGCCCGGCCGTCAGCCAGAGCCAAAAGACCGACAGGGCCGCTCCCCTGCAACGCTTCCCGATCAGCGGCCGCATGGGGCTATACTCACTCGTGTCGACTTTTCTCACACGCCTCGTTCATCCTGCCGAGGATCGCTCGTACGGGTCGGCGTGCTCAGCGCGTACCGAGGTTGCGCAGATTGGCCGGTGCAAAGTCCGCCGCCGTCCGACGGATTGGCTGGTACACCTTGGACTCCTCATTGCGCAGACCCATGGCGATATAACGACCCGATTGCAGGTCGTGGTGCACCTCAACCGTGCCGTATAACATCGGGACATCGTAGAAATTCATCGAGTGCTGCTCGGAAACGCGCCATAGCTGGTCGCGCGCGTCGTACTTGTCGGTCACGACGATCGCCCAACTGTCCTCGTCAAGGTAGAAGGTGCGGCGTTTGTAGATATGGCTCGCCCCCGGCTTCAGGGTCGCCTCGACGACCCACACGCGATGCAATTCGTAGCGCGCGTGCTCGGGATTGATATGAGCGGGCTTGAGGATGTCGGCGTACTTGAGCGAGTTGCTGCCAAGGTTGTAGGAATTGTACGGGATGTACATTTCCTGCTTGCCCACGAGTTTCCAGTCGTAGCGGTCGGTGGCGCCGTTGTACATGCCGAAGTCGTCGCTGGTGCGCAGACCGTCGGCGGCCGTGCCGGGGTTGTCATAGGCCACGTTCGGCGCCAGGCGCACGCGCCGCTGACCCGGGTTGTAGATCCAGGCGCTGCGCGGCTGCTTCACCTGATCCACGGTCTCGTGCACCAGCAGCACTTGGCCGGCGAGGCGCGCCGGGGCGGTGACGATCTGGAGGAAATTGGTGAGCTTGTTGGGCTCGCGCTCGGCGGCGGGCTTTCTGACATTGCCGTAGGAAAAATCGTACTCGTACTCGAACCGCACCAGCGTGTAGGCGCCATCGCGCGTCACCGCCGCCTGGTTCCAGGTCATGGCGTAGGTGTCACCCTTGTAACGCAGTAACACGTTCCAGATCGCTTCGAGTCCGTCCTTGGGCACGGGGAAGGGAATGCCGGCGGTGGTGCCAGTTACGCCGTTGCCGCCGGCCGCGAGCTTGGCGACACCGACGTTTGCGGCCGTGGATTCATAGACTGCCTTGGGATAGGCAGCGCTGCGATGCGCGGGATAAACATTCATTTTCCACGTCGGGTACTTTTTCAGCAGCGCGATCTGCCCTGGCGAAAGCCGGTCCTTGTGCTGTTCAGCATTGGATGCATCAAGCGTGAGCGTGGGCCGGTCGCCGGCGTAGGGATCGGGATAATGCCCGCCAGGCTTGAAACCGGCGACCGGGGCGGTCAATCCCCCGTTCCAGGCCGGAATGGTGCCGGTGCTGCTGCCCGCGGCCTGGGCGCCGAGCGGAGTCAGGTCCCGATCCAACTCGGCGGACGAGGCGACGGAAACATACAACAACGCGGCGGTTGCCAGGATGGTGGAAAGTTTGGTCTGGGTCATGACGGTTCTCCCGGTTCTCGATGCGGCCGGTTAGAAAGAGTAGCTCAGGCTGACCGCGAGGAAATCGCGGTCCTTGAGCGGGTTGGCGCTGCTGGCATAACTCGCGCTTTGGCCTGGAGGCACGGCAACGGGATCAGTGCCCGAGTAAGTTCGGCCGCCCCAGAACCAGGTATAGGCGATATCAGCCTGCAAGTTCTGGCGATAATTGAAACCGACGCCGAGCGTTCCGGCCTTGGTGCCCTCGTTGAACGTGGCGCTCACACCATCGACGTCATGCGCATAGGCGAGTCGCGGTGACACCGTAACGGCACCGATCGAATTTGGATAATCGAGCCGCCCCACCAACCGGTAGCCCCAGGAACTGCGTGTGGCATAACCCTCCATGTTGGGCTGCGTGGATCCCGAAGTGGTGGCCGTACTCGAACCCACGGCCGGCAGGTATACACCGGGGCCGGCAAAGAACAGACCGTCAGGCAAATCCTGGCGGTTGAATCCGGCCTCACCCACCACGACGAACTGCTCAGCACCGATTGATGGTCCGAAGGCCTTGGTACCAGTAACCTGCAACTGATGCACCGTCACCCTCCTGTACCCGCTGATCTCGGTGCCGATCGGTACGCCCGCGGCAGCGGCTGTCCCGCCAGTGATGTTGTTGGACAAACCGCCGGCCGCTAGGATTACTTCCGTGGTCGCCAGTTGCACCGGCTGATTGGGCCGGTAGGACCACTCACCCTGCCAGGCGATCCCGCCAGCACCAAGCGTATTGAAACTCACGCCATAGAGTTTGATGTCATCCGGATAGTCCGCGAAGTAGGTTGCCGGCGCTGTACACAGCGAACCTACGCCCGCGATCAGAAATCCGAAGTTGGGCGTCGTGCATCCGCCGATGCCTGCGCTCGCCGCCACCGTGGCGCCGCCACGGTAGGCGCTGAGATACGGCGTGCGACTGTGATAACGCATGGCATAAATACCAAACTCGGTACTATTCCATTCTGGCGCAAACAGGCGCATGGCCAGTCCGAATTGACCACTGTCACCGGGATTGCGATCTGCCGACCGTGGCGCCCACACCGCCGCGGACTGCGCTGTGCCGGGAATGAACGTTCCTGGCAGAAAATGCTGATCCACGCGCCGGCCGCTGCCGATAAAAATCTTGTCACCGTCATCCGACAGCGCATCGGTGGTGCTGAAGAAGCTTCCGCGCGGATCGATGCGGGTCTTGTCCCAGTTGGCGAGCACGAAGGCCTCCAGCATGACGCTCCGGTTCACCTGCTGCGTGGCCCACAACATGTTCGAGGGCGTCAGCCCCTCCCTGAGTTCGGCGCCCGGCACGCGCAGTTTCGAGACGTCCACTGGGTTGATGACGTTGATGCCGTTCAAAATGAACGTGCTCTCGCCCCAGTTCACCACCTGGCTGCCGAGACGCAGGTTGAGATTGCGTCCGCCGACATCGAAAGTGCCGCGCACGTAAGCATCGAGCAGATCGGCCTCGCTCACCATCCGGTCACGCGCAATGGGGCCGAGGAAATTCTTGGTGTCGTTGACCGGGTCGAAGAAATAGGACCCGCGCAGGAACAGCCCGTAGTTCCGGTAATTCAAATCGAAATCATGGGTGGCCTTGATCGCCGTGTACACCACACCGTTCTTGTTGTAGTTGAGATTGCCATCGTCCGAATTGACGTCACGTGACGTCCCGCCATTGGTAATACCGATCAGCGACGGATCACGGTCCTGCATGCGCCACGTGGCGCCCAACGAAAGAGTGGTATCAAAACTGCCTTTGACTTCGCCCGATTCGCTTTCGAAAGAAATGGCGTGGGTTGAGCTGGCTGACAGCGCCATCAGCATGACAAGCGCCAGACGACCGGGGAAGGGGGATGCAACACAGACGGTGCTGTTCATGGTGTCTCTCCTTGAAACGTACGAACTCCTGTCAATGCCGGGGACACAAATATGTGTGTTGCCCTTGTCGGGAACGGCGCATACGACCAGAAATCTTATTTTTATCCCTGACAGCGCCGAATGATGTTACCGTAAAGATAGGAATTCGAGAAAGTGGTTTCCCATGCGCCGCGCAGATGCCGTACCCGCAGACGCGTGTTCCGCCAAGCGCACACAGGCTGTGCCGCCCGCTCCGGGGTAGGCACAGACCGCCGGGCTCCGATCGGGGGAGACAGACCAGTTTGTTAGTGCCTGGGTGGATTTGAGTCGTTCCCGGCTTTCAGGAGATCAGGATTGGACCAACCGGCGTCGGGATTGAAGCGCGGACCGTATTCCAGTGACAAACGGTGCAGGCTGTGGCTGATGCCCGTCACGCCCAGGCTTGCGACATAACGCATCGGCCCTCCCAGGAACGGTGCAAAACCCGTCCCATACACCATGCCCGCATCCACGGCGTCGGGATCCTGCACCACGCCCTCGCGCAGGCAGGCGACGGCCTCATTGAGCAGGCGCAGAACCAGGCGTTCGGTGATGGGCACGTCGACCGCGATTTTTTCCGGCGCCGGGGTTTGCTTCCGGCCACGCGCGTCATATTGGTAAAAACCCTGCCCCGACTTGCGGCCAAAATGGCCTTGGCCGACCACTTCGCGCAACCGGGCCGGCACCTCGATGCCCAGGGGCCCGGCCAACTCCTCCGCGACCGACAGGCAGATGTCGAGCCCGACCGTGTCCGCCAGCGT
>JANLIC010000279.1 GCA_024654125.1 Sulfuricaulis sp.
CCGGAGAGTCTCAGCAGTTTTGCAGCGGCCTACCAGACAGTCACCATCCTGAAGTTAGGCGAATTGTGGGCAATCCCCATCATGCTGCGCCTCGCGCTGGTCGAGAATCTCAGGCGCGTTACAGCCCGGATTGCCGCTGACAGGAATGACCAGAACAGCGCTGATTATTGGGCAGACCGGATGACGGAGACCGCTGAGAAGGACCCGAAGAGCCTTATCCTGGTTATCGCGGATATGGCGCGATCGAACCCGCCCATGGTGAGTTCGTTTATTGCCGAACTTACCCGCCGGCTGCAGGGGCAGGGTCCTGCTTTGGCAATGCCGCTCACCTGGATTGAGCAGCGACTCTACGAAAGCGGCCTGACGATCAGGCAGTTGGTGCAGTCGGAGAACCGGAAACAGGCTGCAGACCAGGTCTCGATGAGCAACAGCATCAGCAGCCTCCGTTTCCTGGGCGCGATGGACTGGCGAACGTTCGTTGAGGAGATGAGTGACGTCGAGCGGACCCTGCGTGAGGACACCGGCGGCGTTTACGGCAGGATGGATTTCCAAACACGTGACCGCTACCGCCACGTTGTGGAAAAGATAGCAAAAAGCAGCCGGCTGTCCGAGAGCGAGGTGGCAGCCAAAGCGATTCAGCTTGCCCGCGGGAATGCGGCCCATAAAGACGGCAATCATGGCTGCGGCGATCGCGCGGCACATGTCGGATTTTTCCTGATAGACAAGGGACTGGCACAGCTTGAGCAGCTGGCAGGAGTGCGCCTGTCGGTTTCTGAGACCATTCGAAACTGGGGCTCACGGTTTCCATTGCTGCTGTACATAGGCACGATCATGTTGATGACAACAATCTTCACAGGGGGCTTACTTGCGAAGGCGCATTCCGGTGGTTTAAATGGCCGGGCACTCTGGCTGACAGGTGTCCTCTCGATTCTGTGCGTGAGTCATCTGGTTGTAGCCCTGGTTAACCGGCTGGTGACTCTGCTGGCTGCACCGCACCCGCTGCCCCGGATGGACTTCTCCAAAGGAATTCCGGCGGAATTGCGTACTCTGGTCGTGGTACCTTCCATGCTCATAAGCACTCAGAATATAGAAGATCTGATCGGGGATCTTGAAGTCCGGTTCCTTGCAAATCGGGATGACAGCCTGCACTTCGGTCTGCTGACTGATTTTCGTGACGCTCGCGAGGAAACGCTGCCGGAGGACGAACCGCTGTTGCTGCTGGCCCGGCAGCGAATCGAAGAGCTGAATGAAAAGTACAAGAGTTTAAAAGTCAACACTTTCTTCCTTTTCCATCGCCCCCGCAGATGGAACCTAAGGGACCGGATATGGATGGGGTATGAGCGCAAGCGGGGGAAGCTTGAGGATTTGAATGCCCTTCTGCGCCGTGGGGCGCAGGGTGTCGCAGGAGAGCGCTTTTCACTCATTGTGGGTGAAACCGGGGTCTTATCGAACGTGAAGTATGTGATTACCCTTGACACGGATACTCAACTGCCCCGGGATACGGCGCGGCAGTTTGTGGGGTCCATGGCGCACCCGCTGAATCGGGCGCGCTATGACGAAGTCAGGCAGCGTGTCACTGAGGGGTACGGCATTCTTCAACCACGGGTAGATGTCAGCCTGCCTGGCACGAACCGATCACGATATGCGCGAATGTGCGGGAGTGAGCCGGGCATTGACCCTTATACACGTGTTGTTTCAGATGTCTACCAGGACCTGTTCAAAGAAGGTTCGTTCATTGGCAAGGGAATCTATGATGTTGATGCGTTCGAGCAGGCGCTCAACGGGCGATTTCCCGAGAACCGCATCCTCAGCCATGATCTCATCGAAGGGTGCTACGCGCGGGCAGGGTTGTTGAGCGATGTGCAGTTATACGAGGAATACCCCTCCCGCTACAGCGGGGAAGTGAGCCGTCGGCACCGTTGGATTCGCGGGGACTGGCAGCTTTTGCGATGGCTGCTGCCGTATATCCCGAATTATAGTACTGGTACCTGCCCAGGCAGCCGCCGTCGTACTAATAAGTTGTCAGGACTCTCCCGATGGAAGATTTTCGACAACATCAGGCGCAGCCTCACGCCTTCTGCGTTGACACTACTGTTGCTGCTGGGCTGGACGGTCCTGCCGGCGCCATGGTTTTGGACATTGTCGGTGATCGGGATCATCCTGATTCCATCGTTGATTGCCGTTATCCTGGATATGCTTTACAAGCCGGGAGATGTGCTGCTCGGTCAGCACCTCTCTGCTGCAGTGCGCTCCGCTGAAATGCACTTCGGGCAGGCGGCATTTACTTTCGTTTGTCTCC
>JANLIC010000302.1 GCA_024654125.1 Sulfuricaulis sp.
GCTCGTTGGATGAGTGCTTCAAGCTCTGGCGACACAGGCATGCGCTTGAACGGGCTGACATTGGAACCGCCAGTGTTTCCGTACGGCACGAGCCCCACCGCGGTCTTTGTGGCGGCACCAGCGATGCGAAGAACCTGCCCCAGACACTCGCGAACGCTTCGTTGGCGCAGGCCCCAGAGAAACATGCGCCAGTGAACCCGCACGTGCTCGACCGTTGACGCTTGGCCGAGAACATGCGCTCGCTCCAGATGACCAAACGCGGCGCTCGACTGACCTTGAGCCTCCGCCTCGAGCGCGGCCCGAAGCTCGGCCTGCACGTGCGGACGGATAGTGCGACCGAACTTGCTCATGCGAAGCCTCCTGACGCCCAACGATGATCAAACGGCCCAACTACGGGATATTCAATATACCGTGGGTTGAAAATGCAGGAAAGCTGGTCGAGGTCAGCCCCTTGCATCTGTTTTCTCCGTAGAGTGTGAGCCGCAATATACTGCAAAGCCACGGTATATTGGGATTGAACGGCAGCTCCACGGGATATGGGGATTTGCCTGCTTGCCAAGCGCCGTTCACGGACCGGGTTCAGGCGCGTGCGGGGCGGCAGACTCTAGGTCTGCAATGGAAACCTCAGGGTCAGACTCAATTGAACATCGCCTCGGAAATGCAGTCAGAGTAAAGCGTATCTGAAACCCATGTGGGCCATAGGCGGGCTCTGCAATTGGAGGTCAAATGAAACGACGTCATCTGCTCAAAGGTCTGGTGGCCGCGCCACTCCTGATCGCGCCGGTGTGGCGTGGATGGGCGGCACCCCCAGCGCGCGGCACGGCCGGCGTGGAGGAGTTACAGAAGAACTGGAAGGATTTTCTCGCGCAGGGCGCCGACGTAGCGCTGACGACCGAGCCGCTCAAGCGCGCGAACGAAGAGTGGAAGAAGATCCTCACCCCGGCGCAATATAACGTGCTGCGTGAAGAAGGTACCGAGCGCGCTGGCAGCAGTCCCTTGGACGGCGAAAAGCGCCCGGGCGTTTACGTGTGCGCCGGCTGTAGCTTGCCGCTGTTTACGTCGGCGATGAAATACGACAGCAGGACCGGTTGGCCAAGCTTCTTTACCGTCATTCCCGGCGCCTACGCCAAAAAGAAGGACTTCCTTCTGATCTTTCCGCGCACCGAGTACCACTGTGCGCGCTGCGGCGGCCATCACGGGCACGTGTTCGATGACGGACCGCCGCCAACGGGTCAGCGCTGGTGCAATAATGGGGTGGCGCTGCGGTTCATCCCGAAGGCCGGCAAGGCCTGAATTTCTCTGCATGTTCGCAAGCCGAGCCACGGTATAATCGCCGATTCCCTTCCGCGCTAGATATCAGTTATGTTCATCGCAGCGAAGCTGCCTGCGACGGCTTTTAACACCCGCAGGCGTGGGGCGATTTCCATGACTGAGTGAGCGCGACTAAACATGTCCCAATTAAAAGACAAGGTAGTAATCATCACCGGGGCGGTTGGCAATCTCGGCGGCGCCGTGGCCGATCGCGTCCGAGCGCAGGGCGGCAAGATGGTTCTGGTCGATCGCTCGGGCGACCGCCTGCAGAAATCCTTTGGTGACCTGAAGGGAAACGATCAACATTGGCTCGCGAGCGGTATCGACATGGCCGATCCGAAAGCGGTGAATAACATGGCGGCCGAGGCGTACCGACGTTTCGGCCGGATCGACGGGTTGGTGAATACCGTCGGTGGATTCCGCGGCGGCAAGCCGGTGCACGAGGCCGATTTGTCGGAATGGGATTTTCTCTACGACGTCAATGTCCGCACCGTGCTGCACGCCTGCCGTGCCGTGATTCCTTACATGCTGAAGGGGCAGAGCGGGCGCATCATCAATATCGCGAGCCGCAACGCCTTCCAGGGCAGTCCAAACTATGCCGCCTACAGCGCCACCAAAGCCATGGTGTTGCGGATGAGCGAGAGCCTGGCGGGCGAGCTCAAGGCGCGCGGGATCAACGTCAATTGCGTTGTGCCGGGCACCATCGACACCCCGCAGAACCGCGAGGCCATGCCCAAGGCGGATTTTTCCACCTGGGTCCCGCCTGAGGACCTCGCCCTTGTCATCGCATTCCTGCTCTCGGATGAAGCGCGCTCGGTGACCGGGACGGCCGTGCCGGTGTACGGGCGCAGCTGACAGTTAGTGCAGTTTCATGTGTGGCTGTCCAGGGTACTGCTCGCGGCATAAACGACGCCCGGCTCACTCTCCCATGTCATTCCACATCGTGGTGGCGCCGGTCGGCGGGGACGTAAGCAGGCAAAACGGCTAACATTGTTTACTATTGCTAACCCCCTTGGGCAGGTAAGAACATGCCAACCGCGATGACGGAACCCGCCTCGATGCCGCACCGTCCTGCCTCGCCGGTATGGGCGGGATACTTCCGGCCGCCGACGGGTCCAATCCCGCTCGGGCGTCGGGAATCGGCGTGACTGCCCAGAAGGAATTATTCGGTGAAATCTGAGGACGCCTCTGCAAGGAATTGGGCCATCTTGCTGGCCGCGTTTTTGCTGGCCGCGGTCCGACCCGTTACCGCCGCCGAGACACTGACGCTGGATGATTATTTTGCGCGAGCGCTGGTGCGCAGCGAAGTGGTGGCGACGCAGAGCGAATTGATCCAGCAGGCGGAGGAACGTTACCGCCAGGCGGGCGCCGCGTTACGTCCCACCATCGACGGCGTCGGCTCCTATACCTGGTTGGACAAGGGGGCGCGGGACACGGCGGTGAATCCCACACGTCAGCCGCACGCGCGGCTGACGGCCACCCAGCCGTTATTCCGCGGTTTCCGGGAGTTCGCCACGTTGCGTCAGACACAGGCGCTGATGGGTGCGCAGGGCGATGACTACCGTCAGGCGCGCACGCAGCTGTTCAAGGACGTGGCGCAGAATTTTTACGACGTGCTGTCACTGGAACAGGACCTGAATAATCTCCACGAGCAGATCAACCAGAACTTTGAACGCGAGAAGGAGTTGCGCGATCGCGTTCGCATCGGTCGTTCGCGCGCCGGCGAAATGCTGACGGTGCAAAGCACTATCAGCACGCTGCGTGCGCAGGTCGAGCAATTGCAGGCCCAGCTCAGCACCGCGCGTGAGGCGTTTGCGTTTCTGAGCGGTCTGCCAGCCGGGGCGCCGTTGCACGACAGCGAAGTTCTGCCCACGAACCTGGATACGCTTGAGACATATCTGGCACGGCTGGAACTGCGCCCGGACGTGAAGGCGGCGCAGCAACGCCTGACCGCGGCACAGGAAAACATTTCCGTGGCGCGGGGCGCCTATCGACCGTCGCTCGATTTAAACGCCAATCGTTATCTGGAGCGCAAGGGCAACCTCGAGGACGTGGATTGGGACGTGCAGCTCGCACTGACCATCCCGCTATATGCCGGTGGTAGTCTGCAATCGCGGGTGCGCGAGGCGGTGTCGCAAAGCACGCAGGCTGAGTTGGGCGCGAGCCAGGTACGCCGGCTGGCGGAGCAGGAAATACGCTCCGCCTATCGAAGCGTGGCGTTCGACCGCACGCAGATCGAAGCGCTGGAGGGAGCAACGGAGGCGGCGCGCAAAAACTACGAGGTACAGCGGCGCGATTACAGTCTGGGTCTGGTCACGAACCTGGAGGTATTGCAGGCGCTGACAGCCTTCCAGGAAAACCAGCGGGCGCTGGATCGCGCGCGCTATACCGCGAAGCTGAATTATCTTAAATTAGAGGCCGCCGCCGTCCGCCGTCCGACCCCGCCCGAAGGAACCGCGCCGTGATTCTGCCCGAAATCGCCATACGCCGTCCGGTGTTCGCCTGGATGCTGATGGCGGCGCTGATCCTGTTTGGGCTGATTTCGGCCTCGCGCATGGGCATCAGCCAGCTTCCCGACGTGGATTTTCCGGTCGTCTCCATCACCGTGGACTATCCCGGCGCGGCGCCCGAGGTCATCGAGACCAATGTCGTCGACATCATCGAGGACGCGGTCATGACGGTCGAAGGCGTGCGTAGCGTCTCCTCGACCTCGCGCTACGCCACCGCCTCGATCAGCGTGGAATTCGACCTGGGGCGGAACATCAGCGACGCCCTGCAGGAAGTCCAGAACAAGGTCGCCGCCGCGCAGCGCTTCCTGCCTACCGACATCGAACCGCCGGTCATCAGCAAAACCAACCCCGAAGACCAGCCGATCATGTGGATGTCGCTCACCAGCGACCGGCATTCGTTGCGCGAAATGACGCGTTACGTCAAGGACACGCTCAAGAACCGGTTCTCGTCGGTGCCGGGCGTGGGCGAGATCACCTTCGGCGGCTACGTCGAACCGAATCTGCGCGTGTGGGTCTCGGGACACGAACTCGCGCGCTACGAGCTGGCGGTCACCGATGTGCTGAACGCGATTACCGCCGAACACGCGGAGCTGCCCGCCGGGCAGATCACCACCGGGCGCAAAGAGTACGACGTGCGCACCCTCGGCGAGGCCAGAAGCGCCGAGGAATTCAGCCGGATCATCATCAATCAGCGCGGTGGCCAGCCGGTGTATACGCGACTGAGCCTGAGCCGCGTGGCCACGGTCGAGGACGGGCTGGACGATATTCGCCGCATCTCGCGCACCGACGGCCAACGCTCCATCGGCCTCGGGATCCGCAAGCAGCGCGGCTCAAACGCCGTGGCGGTGACGCACGGCGTCAAGGAGCGTATGGCCGAGGTCGCGAAGCAGCTGCCGGAAGGCATGAAGATCGACGTGAACTTCGACACCACCCAGTTCATCGAGGACTCGGTGAACGAGTTCAAGTTCATGCTGGTGGTGGCCGCTATTATCACCTCGCTGGTGTGCTGGCTGTTCCTCGGCAGCTGGACCGCCACCTTCAACATACTGCTGGCGATTCCGACCTCGATCATCGGCACCTTCATCGTGCTGTATTTTTTCGGCTTCACGCTCAACACCTTCACGCTGCTCGGTCTGAGCCTGGCCATCGGCATCGTGGTGGACGACGCCATCATGGTGCTCGAGAACATCGTGCGTCACCAGGAGAAGGGCGAGGCCCGCGTGCCAGCGGCCCTTAACGGCTCGCGCCAGATTACCTTTGCGGCGGTCGCGGCGACCCTGGCGGTGGTTGCTATCTTTCTGCCGGTGGCCTTCATGAGCGGCGTAATAGGAAAATTCTTTTTCCAGTTTGGTATCACCATGACGGTGGCGGTGCTGCTGTCGCTGCTCGAGGCGCTGACGCTGACGCCGATGCGCGCCTCGCAGTTCGTCGACGCCGGCAGCCGCACCACGCGCATCGGCCGTGCCGCCGATGCCACCTTTCGCGCACTCGCCCGGTTTTACCGCCGGCTGCTGGAGATCGCGCTGCGGCATCCGTGGAAGATCATCCTTGGCTCACTCACCTTCTTCGCGTTGTCGCTCGCGGGATACAACTTCATCAACAAGGAATTTATGCCGGTGCAGGATCAGGGTACTTTCATCGTGCGCGCCCAGACGCCGATCGATTCATCGCTCGAGTTCACCGACACCAGGATGCGCGAGGCGGAAAAATTCATGGCCTCGCGGCCGGAAGTGCGGCGCTACTTCGTGGCGGTCGGCGGGTTCGGCAGCGGCGGGCAGTCCAACCTCGCCAACCTTTTCGTCAGCATGAAGCCGAAAGGCCAACGCGGCATCGACCCGCAAGCCGGCCACGAGCTGAGCCAGCAGGAACTGATGGAGGTGACGCGCCAGGCCTTGCGCAAGCTTGACCTCAAGGTGTCGATCCAGGACTTGTCGCAGCGCGGGTTTACCGCCTCGCGCGGTTTTCCGGTGGAACTGGCGGTGCAAGGCCGTAACTGGGAGAAGCTAGTGGGGTATTCCGAATCGATCATCGAAAAACTCGACGCCACCGGCCTCGTGACCGACACCGACAGCGATTACCTGCTCGGCAAGCCCGAGGTCCGGATCATCCCGGACCGCGCGCGCGCCGCCGAACGCGGCGTGAGCATCCAGGCGATCGCCCAGACGGTCAACGCCATGATCGGCGGGATCGTCGCCGGCCAATACTCCTCCGAGGGCCATCGCTACGACGTACGCGTGCGCCTGCGTGACCAGGACATGGACCGCATCGACCAGGTCAAGCGCCTGTACGTGCGCAACAACCGCGGCGAGCTGGTAAGGCTCTCGGAGGTGGTGCAGGTGCAGGAGGGCAAGGCGCTGGCGCAGATCAATCGCTACGATCGCGAGCGCTCGATCAAGATCTTCGCCAACGTCAAGACCGGCAAGTCCCAGCAGCAGGCACTCGCGAAGGCGCAGGCGATTGCGCTCGAGGTGTTGCCGCCGGATTACAAGGTGCGTTTCGTCGGCGGTTCGCAGTCGTTCCAGGAGTCGTTCGCGAGTCTATGGTTCGTGCTGGTGCTCGGTGTCATCGTGGCGTACATGGTGCTGGCCTCGCAGTTCAACAGTTTTATCCACCCGTTCACGGTGCTGATGGCGCTGCCATTCAGCATGTCCGGGGCGCTATTGACACTGCTCCTGTTCGGTCATTCTATCAACATTTTCAGCTTCATCGGCCTCATCCTGCTGATGGGCATCGTCAAGAAGAATTCGATCCTGCTGGTGGATTTCACCAATCAGGTGCGCGCCCGCGGCAACGTGAGCGTGCGCGACGCGCTGCTCGAGGCCTGCCCGATCCGGCTGCGCCCGATCCTGATGACCTCGTTCGCGACCATCGCCGCGGCGTCGCCGCTTGCGCTCTCACTTGGCCCCGGCGCCGAACTGCGCGCACCGATGGCGATCGCGGTGATTGGCGGCGTGCTGGTGTCGACGCTGCTCACGCTGTTCGTCGTGCCGTGCGTGTACGAGCTGCTGGCGCGCTTCGAGCGCGACCGCCGCGCAGTGGAAAAACGGCAACAGGAGATTGTCGAAGCTACCAGGAACTAGTTTGGCCGGAAAAATCCGAGCCGATCCTAATGGCAATCGTTCTGAACCCCGTTTAATGCAGTTTCATCCGCGGATGCGCACGATGCTGCAGGAAATCCGATGCCATGAGCAAAAGCATCGGCAGCGTGCCGTGCAGCGCGCGCTGGTGCAGCCGGTACAGCAGGCGGTAGGTCAGGCGTGCGAACCAGCCCTCGATCATCACGTCCCCGGTGAGGTTCCCCATGAGGCTTCCGATCGTGGTGTAGTGCGCGAGTGATATCAGCGAGCCGCGATCGTGGTAAATGAATCCGGACAGCTTCTTGCCCTGCATCCGGTGGGCAATGGCTTTGACGAGCAGCGCCGCCTGCTGGTGCGCCGCCTGTGCTGTCGGCGGCACCGGCCGGTCCTTCCCGGGCTGTGGGCAGGCGGCGCAGTCGCCAATCGCGAAAATATTTTCATCGCGCGTGGTTTGCAGCGTCGGGCGCACCACCAGCTGGTTGAGCTGGTTGGTTTCGAGGCCGCCGAGTTCATGCAGGAACGCCGGCGCCCGGATGCCGGCGGCCCACACCCGGTGCGAGGCGTGAAAAAACTGGCCGTCATGCGTCTGCACGCCCTCGGCGATCACGCGCGTCACGCGCCGGCCGGTGTACTCGTCCACCCCGATCTTGCGCAGCTGTTTTTCCGCCGCTTCGGACAGCCGCTCCGGGAGCGCCGGCAGGATGCGGTCGGCGGCCTCGATGATGACAAGCTTGAGATCCTGTTCCGGATTAATCCGGTCGAAGCCGTAGACCACGAGCTGGCGCGCCATGTTGTGCATTTCCGCGGCCAGTTCCACGCCGGTGGCGCCGGCGCCCACGATCACCACCTGCAACTGATCGGTCGTCGTCCGCTCCGGGATGTGTCTGGGCGTGGATGTAATTGCGCATCACCGCGCACTGGAAGCTGTCGGCCTGATCGCGATCGTCGATGAACACGCAATGCTCGCGCACGCCCGGTATGCCGAAGTCGTTGCTCACGCTGCCGACCGACAGCACCAGCGTGTCGTAGGGCAGCACGCGGCGCGGGACGAACTCGCGGCCGGCCTCGTCGAGCGTGGGCGCGAGGCTGATCTCGCGGCGCGCGCGGTCGAGGCCGTCCATGCGCCCGAGACGGTATTCGAAATGATGCTGGTGCGCCTGAGCGATGTAGTCGACGTCGTTCTCGTGCGAGTCGAAGGTGCCGGCCGCGACCTCGTGCAGCAATGGTTTCCACAGATGCGTGAGCTTGGCGTCGACGAGCGTTACCTGCACGCGCCCGCGGCGGCCGAATTTGTCACCGAGGCGTGTGGCAAGCTCGATCCCGCCGGCGCCGCCGCCGACTATCACGATCCGATGGGGGTTCATGCGGGTATTCTTACTTATCTCCGGGTCGGCCGAGGCGTCGTCAACCCGGGACCGGCGCAACTGTTTCGGCTTCCTTGGTCCGATGTCCTGATAATGATTCTAGATCGCGATCTTGCCCATGCGTCCTTCCTGGGAGTCGTGGATCGCCTGGACGATTTCTTCGCGCGAGTTCATCACGAACGGTCCGTGGCGCTCCACCGGCTCGTTGAGCGGCTGACCCGCGAGCAGCAGCAGTTCCGCCGGGCCGGCGGCATTCACATCCACGCCGAGACGCACTACGCCCCCGCCGCCGAAGCGCGCCATCTGGCCTTCGCGCACGGCACGATTCTCGTCGCCCGCGCGCACTTCGCCGGTGATGACATAGGCGAGGGCGTTATAGTTCTCCGGCGCCGGTTGGACGATCTCCGCCCCAGGTTGCAGGGTGAAATGCAGGTACAGGATCGGCGTGTGTGTGTCGATGACCGCCGCTTTACCCAGCGACTCGCCCGCGATCACGCGCACTTTCACCTTGCCGTCCGCGCTCTCGGCCTCGGGAATGCGCTCCGCGGGGATATCCTGGTAGCGCGGTCGGGCCATTTTGGCGCGCGCCGGCAGGTTCACCCATATCTGGAAACCGTTCATGGTACCGCCGCTTTTCATGAAAGCCGCCGAGGGCAGTTCCGAATGCACCACGCCCGCGCCGGCCGTCATCCACTGCACGTCGCCGGGACGCAGGGTGCCGCTGTTTCCGGCCGAGTCCTTGTGCTGCATCTCTCCGGAAAGCAGGTAGGTCACAGTCTCGAACCCGCGGTGCGGGTGGTCCGGCGCGCCGATGCCCTCGCCCGGTCCCCACGGCACCGGCCCCAGATGATCGAACAGCAGGAACGGATCCACCTGCGGCAGCCGCGCTGTCGGAAACGGCCTCCTGACAGGAAACCCGCCGCCCTCAAGCGTCTGCACACTCGTGACGACTTCGGCGACGGGCCGTATGACGGTTGCCTTAGCGGCGGATGTGATCATCATATCCTCCTCGTATCTCGGTCTGAATGGATTGGTTTCAAATGAATAAGTTCACATGCACATGACCGGATACAGCAATCCTAACTCTTCAGACGTCATGAGGACTATACTGCGAGAGATATGTTTTGTTGAAATTGTGTCATCCACAATGAAAAAACGTTGGCTGGCATAGCTGCGTCTTCTGGCTAAGCTGAAATAACACCCCCGGAAATCATGAACATGTCCTGTACTACTCGCATGGTAATTCTGGTGTTGGTTTGTATGAGCCTGATGGCTTGCGCCGGTCCGACACCGGCTCCTGATTCTGTTCCCGGAGACGACAGCGGGCGGAGTTCACGTTCCTCCGGCATTGCTTACCGTGACAGGCCGATTCAGGCCATCGAGAAGTCGTTGCCACAAGTCAGCGTAAAGGATGATCCCCGCCTGGGGAGTGCCACGGCAAGGATCGGCATTGTCGAGGTCAACGACTACCAATGCCCCTATTGCCGGGATTTTCATCACAAGCAGTTCGCGCAGATCAAGCAGGAATACGTCGATACCGGCGTGGTCCGGTTTATTCACAAGGATTTTCCGCTACGCATGCACGCGCAGGCCGTCCCCGCCGCCGTGGCCGCCCGCTGCGCGGCGGCGCAGGGCCGGTTCTGGGAAATGCACGACGCCTTATTCACCCAACAGGGCCGCTTGGGCCAAAACCTGTATCTGGGGGTGGCGCGCGGGCTGAACCTGGACGAAAAGAAATTCAGCGCCTGCCTTGAAAATCGGGCCCATGTCCGGGAAATCGGAAAGGATATCGACACGGCGCGAAGTCTCGGTATCAACGGCACGCCGTCGTTTTTGATCGGAACCATCGAGGGCGACACGCTGACGGTCGTGCGCATGTCGCGCGGTGCGCCGGGGTACGAGGTGTTTGTGCAGGAAATTGAAAAACTTCGACAGCCGGCAGCTGTGCCGCCACAATAGGAATCCGCGAGGCGTCGCTTTTATAATACGTGGGCAAACTCGGGAAAGATTTATGGCGGGAAAAAATTCCGGTCCGCGCAAGCCGGCCGGCGCATTGGACAGCAAGAAGCTCGACGGCATCGTGGCGCGCGCGCACAAGGATCGCGACACGCGCCTGGCAGGTTACCGCGAGCAGTCACTGAGAATTCATCCATTGATTTGCGCACGCTGTGGACGCACGTTCCTGCGCGAGAATTTGCACGAGTTGACGGTGCATCACAAGGACCATAACCACGACAACAATCCCCCGGACGGCAGCAACTGGGAGAACCTCTGCCTCTATTGCCACGACAACGAACATCAGCGTTTTGCGCACTTAGTGCAGGGTTATGACATCAACGTTGGCGTGGAGAAAAAGACCGTGGCAACGCACAATCCCTTTGCCGGCCTTAAGGATATGCTCAAGAGCAAGTAGCTGGATGACAAATTGTCGCATGCAAACCGCGACAGAAATATTTCCCTGTTGTTCGCGCGTGATTGTTATCACGATCGGGATATCTCCAAAGACCCGCGATAACCGGTCTCCGTTTGATTCAGGTCAAGTGCATTCCAAACCATACGGGCTACTTAAGTATAATGAAAGCCTTGTATCCGAGGCTTGATGCCGTGACCGGTCAAGAGGAGATCATGATGAAAGGTACTGTTCCCACAGCCTTTATTCGCAAACTCGATGTCGGCGGAAAGGAAGTGCTCACGGATTCCGAGGGCTATATCCTTAACCTGGAAGAATGGTCGGAGGACTTCGCGAATGCATTGGCAGCCCAGGAGCAGTTGCAGCTCACCGATGAGCACTGGGAGATCATCCGGTTTCTGCGCGAGTTTTTCGTCGAGCATGGCGTGCAAGCCAACGTGCGTGAGATGATCAAGCACTTTCGCATGAAGTGGGGTCCCGAAAAGGGCAGCAACCGCTATCTCCATGAGATCTTTCCGCGTGGCGGTCCGCAGAAGCAGGGCAACCGTCTCGCCGGCTTGTTGCGCACCAAGGGCGAGCATTGATTGAAACAAGTCCAAGTTAAGGGAAATATTATGTCGGCGACTAAAAATACCGTGGTGTATTGGGTGATCATCGGATTGTTGCTGCTCACTATTGTCGGTCTGGTCCTGAAGTTTGTAGTGCTGGGCAGGACCGGGACCGAGGTGGATGGCAGGGTGACGATACTGCTCGATCCGTCCGAGCGCGTCGTGGTGCTGAACGAGATGCGCCAATTCCTCGTCGGCATCCAGCAGATGCTGGAGGCAGCAGAACGCAAAGACGCTGCCGCCATCGTGAAGATTACGCGTCCGCTCGGCATGGCGGCGGCACACGCGGTCCCGCCCGGATTGGCGGCAAAATTGCCGCTGGAGTTCAAGACGCTGGGACACAGCGTGCACAACGACTTCGACCGCATCGCCATGGATGC
>JANLIC010000186.1 GCA_024654125.1 Sulfuricaulis sp.
TTCCTGTTTCAAACGCTCGAAAGAGGCGCGCGCCGACTCATTGCCGGCTCGCAGCGCGGCCTGGTACCAGACATAAGCGCCGACCCGGTTGCGCGCGGCACCGCGGCCACCCTCATACATCTGCCCCAAGGTGAACTGCGCGCTGCGATCGCCGCTGAGCGCGGCGCGCCGGATCCAGAAAAATGCCTTGCGCTCGTCGCGCGCACGTTCGGGTCCATCCAGATACAGCCGTCCGACACGCTCCTGCGCCGCGGCATCGCCCTTTTTCGCCGCCTCGAACAAGGTGATCAGCTCTTCCGGTATCTGGCGTTGATCCGGCATGTTGGCCGCCGTTTCATCCGCAGGGGCGGAGGAGTCGGATGGTCCAGCCATATTAGCGACCTTGAAGGCGATCACCAAGGCAATCACGCCGAGCGCCAGAGTCAGGGCGACTTTTCGCGAACCCGGCTCCGATTTAGCGAGGACACCGGGCTGCGTCAACGCGCGCAGTAATTCCGCGGCGCTGGAAAATCGTCGACCCGGCTCTTTTTCCAGACATCGCAGCACGACCGCTTCAAGCTGCAGTGGAGTGGAAGGCAGGAATTTTCTCGGTGGCAGCGGTTTCTCCTTGAGCTGTTTGAGCGCCACCTCCACCGGGGTCGCGCCGGAGAAGGCGCGCCGACCCGTCAGAGTCTCATACAGGATCAGCCCCAGGGCATAAATATCCACACGCTGATCGACCGGTTTGCCCTGCGACTGCTCCGGGGCCATGTACTCCGGCGTGCCCATGATGGTGCGCGCCGTGGCGGTGTCGCTCCCGAGGGCGCGCGCGATGCCGAAATCGAGCAGCTTCACCATACCATCGCGACCGAGCATGACGTTCTCCGGTTTCAAATCCCGATGCACCACGCCCTGTGCATGCGCCTCACCCAGACCGGCGGTAATTTGACGCGCGAGATCGATGACACGCTCCGGAGACAGCCTGCCCGCGCGTTTGAGATAGGCGCGCAGGCTTTCACCGTCTACGTATTCCATTGTGAAGAAAGCCAGATCGTCGACGCGGTTGAAGTCGTAAATGCGGCAGACATTCTTGTGTGTAATGCGATGCGCGAGACGTATTTCGTTCTTGAAGCGATCCATCATCGCCGGATCGCGCGCGATTTCGGGTCGCAGCAACTTTAGTGCCAGAATCTCGGCGGTCTCGCGATCACGCACGCGGTATACCATGCCCATGCCACCTTCACCGAGGGAATCCAGGACTTCATAGCGCGACGCCAGCGCCTCGGCAATATCCTGCGCGGCACCGGGCGTTACGGCAGGGGAGTATGAAAGAATCTGGGTTTTGATATCGGACGATTGCATACCAGGGCTTTCGGGGCACAGGGCGCTGCCGCTTGTTTCAACAAGTATAGGCAACGCGCGAGCGAATGCCTCGGTCAGCCTCGTGTTCCCGGGAACAAAAAGTCCGCGAAAGCGGGCTTTTT
>JANLIC010000332.1 GCA_024654125.1 Sulfuricaulis sp.
TCTTCGGCATCGGCGCATATTATTACTGGAACGCCCGTGACAAGGCCCAACCGCTTTATCGCGAGGTCAGCGTGACCCGCGGCGACCTCGAAACAACCATACTCAGCACCGGTGTGGTGCAACCGCGCAACCGCCTCGAAATCAAGCCACCCATTGCAGGGCGCGCCGAGCAGGTGCTGGTCCGGGAGGGCGAGACGGTCGTCAAGGGCCAGATGTTGGCCTGGATAAGTTCGACCGAACGCGCGGCGCTGATCGACGCCGCCCGCGCCAGGGGACCGGAGGAACTCAAGCGCTGGGAAGAACTGTACCGCGCCACGCCGGTGCTGGCGCCGATCAGCGGAACGGTAATTCTGCGTAGCGTAGAACCCGGCCAAACTTTCACCAGCAGCGACGCCGTGATAGTGATGTCGGACCGGCTCACGATCAAGGCGCAGGTGGACGAGACCGATATTGCACGGATTCGTCTGCGCCAACGTGCTCGGCTTATGCTCGATGCCTATCCAAACCAGCCCTTTACCGGGACGGTGGATCAGATCGCGTATGACGCCAAGACCGTGAACAATGTTACGACCTATGAGGTTGATGTGCTGCCCGAGAACACGCCGTCCTTCATGCGCAGCGGCATGACGGCGAACGTGAGCTTCGTGATGGATTCGCGCCAGGACGTGCTGCTGGTTCCGAGCGAGGCGGTAAAATCGCGCGATGGCAATGCCTATGTCCGGCTACCGCCGGCGAAGCCGAACGGCAAGCCGGAAGAAAAACAGATCAAGACGGGAATGAACGACGGCCGGCAAACTGAAGTTCTCGAGGGGATTAACGAGGGCGAGAAACTTCTGGTGCAGCGTCTGCGTACCGGCGGTGGCAGTGACGCCGCGTCCAGCCCTCTTATGCCGTTTGGTAGAAAGAAGAAGTAATCCCGCTGCGGGATGATCGAACTCCAGAACATCTGCAAAACCTACCGCATGGGTGAAACCCGTGTGCAGGCTTTACGCGATGTTTCACTCAAAATCGAGCCGGGCGAATTCGTGGCCATCACCGGTCCGTCCGGATCGGGTAAATCCACCTTGATGCACATGATCGGGTTGCTCGACGTGCCCGATACCGGTTCCTACCGCCTGTTAAGCCGTGAGACGGCGCACTTGCCGGAGGACGAGTTGGCGGTGCTGCGCCGTGAGGCTATCGGTTTTGTGTTCCAGCAGTTCAATCTGCTGCCGCGCGTCAGCGCGGGCGAGAACGTGGCCATGCCGCTGCTGTACTCGCGCCACGACCTCGACATGGCGCGCGCCGAGAAATTGCTGGCGCAGGTCGGGCTGGCCGACCGCGTGCACCACAAGTCGAATGAACTCTCCGGCGGACAGCAGCAGCGCGTGGCCATCGCGCGCGCCCTGGTCAACGAGCCGCGCATCATCCTTGCCGACGAGCCGACCGGAAATCTCGATACCGCCAGTCAGCAGGAAATCATGGAAGTGCTCAAGCAACTCAACCGCCAGGGGATTACGATCGTCATCGTCACGCACGAAGAGGAAATCGCGCGCGCGGCACGCCGCCGCATCCGCATGCGCGATGGCATCATCCAGTCGGATGATCGCGCCGGATCGGCTTCACGCGCGATACCACCAGCCAGTTCAAACATACGGGTACTGGACCGTTGGCGTTTTCGGGAGATCGGCGAGCATCTGCGGCAGGGCCTGCGCGCGTTAGCGAGTAACAAGGTGCGCACGGCGTTGTCAATGCTGGGCATCTTGATCGGCGTGGCCGCCGTGGTCGCGATGCTGGCGCTCGGCCGCGGAGCCCAGAAGGCCATCGAGACGCAGCTGGCTTCGCTGGGTTCGAATTTGCTGGTGCTGCGCCAGGGCGCGGTGCGCATCGGCGGCGTGGCGCAGGAGGCGGGCGAGACGACACGGCTGACCATCGACGATGTTGCGGCGATCAAGGAGCGGATCGCGGGCGTCAAACAGGCCTCGCCCTCGGTCCGGGGTCGCGCGCGCGTGACTTTCGGCAACCGCAACTGGAACACCCAGATACTGGGAACGGGTCCGGAATACGAACACATGCGCGCCGCCCAGCCGCAGCTTGGGCGCTTTTTCACGGAGGCGGAGGACCGGCGGCGCATGCGCGTGGCGCTCATCGGGTTGACAGTGGTACGCGAACTTTTCGGCGAGCAGAATCCGCTGGGCGGGTACATCAAGCTCAATAAGATCAATTTCCAGGTCATCGGTGTACTCCCTGAAAAAGGCGCGAATGCCTGGCGCGATCAGGACGATATCGTGGTGATTCCGGTACAGACGGCGATGTACCGCCTGCTCGGAAAAAATTATGTCGACTACATCGATATCGAGGCCGCCAGCGCCGAGCAGTTGCCGCCGATTATCGAGGAAGCCAAGCAACTTATGCTGGCGCGCCACCGGGTGCCACCGTCGCTGACTCAGGATGCCTTCGAGGTGCGCAACCTGGCGGATATCCAGGCCACCATGGCCGAAAGCAGTCGCACCATGTCGTTTCTGCTCGCCGCCATCGCGGGAATTTCCCTGCTCGTGGGTGGCATCGGCATCATGAACATCATGCTGGTGTCGGTGACCGAGCGTACGCGCGAGATCGGTCTGCGCAAGGCCGTGGGCGCGCGCCGGCGCGATATCCTTGCGCAATTCCTGGCGGAAACCCTGGTCGTGAGTCTGATCGGCGGACTCGCCGGTATCGCCGTCGGTTGGGTCATGACGGTAATGATGTCAGCGTTCGCCGGTTGGTCGGCGACGGTCTCGGCGGATGCTGTG
>JANLIC010000334.1 GCA_024654125.1 Sulfuricaulis sp.
ATCAATCCGCATTTCCGCCGCTTCGTCGATAGTTTTCTCGCCATGGGATCGCGGGTAACTTCTCGCTGCAATCTCACGGTACTGCTCGAACCCGGCCAGGAGGATCTGGCGTCTTGGTATGCGCAGCGTAAAATCCATCTAGTTTGTTCCCTGCCCTGCTACACACAAAAAAACGTGGACGCCCAGCGTGGTGATGGGGTGTTCGAAAAAAGCATAACGGCGTTGAAGCGGCTGAATGCCGCCGGTTACGGGCATGACGAGGCGCTAGCGCTTGATCTGGTTTACAACCCCGGCGGGGCGTTCCTGCCCGGGGCGCAGCCGAAACTGGAAGCCGAGTACAAACAGCGGCTCAAGGAAGACTTTGGCATTGTCTTTTCGCGCCTCATGACCATCACCAACTTGCCCATCAACCGCTTCGCGCATTACCTCGAACGCGCTGGCGAATATGACCGCTACATGCAACTGCTGGAGGAAAATTTCAATCCCGCCACCGTTCCGGGACTGATGTGCCGCCACCTGATCAGCGTGGACTGGCTGGGGCGTGTGTACGATTGCGATTTCAATCAGATGCTCGATCTGCCGCTGGGAGACAAACCTCAGCGCTACCTGTGGGACCTCAGCGCCCCACAGCTCGACGGCGCGCCGATCGCCGTGGATAACCATTGCCTGGGATGCACCGCCGGCGCCGGCAGCAGTTGCGGCGGCGCGCTGGCCTGATTCCTCGTTTGACAAGACGAACGCAGCGAAGTGGAGTAGGGCTACACCAAAAACTGTTTCAGCGGTTCGTATTTTTGCGCCGCGAGCCAGAGATCGTTCGCCGTGTCGATATCCCGGAGTTTCGGCAACATATTGAAATCCAATCCCAGTTTTTCAGAGCGCGCCAGCGTCATCGGGAGCACCTGATTGCTGCTCCAGGGAATTTTGTCGAACAGTTCGGGGCAGGCCTGCTGGAGACCGATAAAATAATAGCCGCCGTCCTCGGTCGGCCCGAGGACATTTTTCCCGCGCGCGAGCCAGTCATTGGCCTGATCGATGACGTCCCACCCGCATTGCGGCACATCACAGCCCATGATCGCCGTTCCGGCGCCTGGGGCGATCCCTTCGCGCAGCGCACTCAGCATCTTGGCGCCTAAGTCACCTTCAGCCTGTGGCGCCAGCGTGATCCGAAAATCCCGCGCCAGCTGATTGAACAATGGATGTTTGATGTCAGGCCAGGCATACAGCACAACATCGCCCGGCCAGGCGGAGACGGCCATTTCGACCGTGGCGCGTATCATGAAGGAGGCAATTTCCGCCGACTGTTCCGGACTGTAATCCGGCTGCAGACGGGTTTTAACCTGTCCGGATACCGGTTGTTTGGCAAAAATAAGCAGCCGCGGCTGACTCATGAACCGCGAGTGTACCAGCGCGCGAGCCGCGCGGGAGAAACACCCAGCCAGTAGAAGAGGCGCAAGGTCCACATCAGAAAAATCGTCCGGACAATCCCGTTTTTTTCCCAGCGGCGGGAGGAAGTGACCAGGGGTCCGCGCAGGCATACCGGTTTGCCGACCGATTTCAGGCGCGTGCAAAACTCGATGTCTTCCATCAACGGCAGGGAGGCAAAACCGCCCAGCACACGATATATGTCACGCCGGACAAACAGGCCCTGATCGCCGGTGGCGATACCGGTTAGGCGTGAACGCCAGTTCATCAGCCGCTC
>JANLIC010000338.1 GCA_024654125.1 Sulfuricaulis sp.
TGTTCCCCTGCATGGGGCGCGGTCCGAATTTCTTTGGCAATCGCGACCGTGATCTCGACGCCCTGCGCTCGCGTTTTCCGGGGCTGCCGATTATCGGTATGTACGGCAACGGAGAGATCGGACCTCTCGACGGCGCCAATCATCTCTTTCAGTATTCCGCCGTGCTGGGCCTGTTCAGGTCTGAAACCCCCTGAAGATGTTCGTTGGACAGGACCGCGAGCAGACGCGGGAGGTCTTTTTCCGCGCCTGGCGTGCGCACCGTGAAGGGCGCCCGCTCGAAGGCGTGGAGAAGTTGATCGTGCCGGTGCTTCTGCGACATCCCGAATACCACCCGATTCTGGATAATCCCGAGACAGCGCGAGGACGCGATTCTTTTTCAGCGTCGGGAGAAACCAATCCGTTCTTGCACCTCGGGATGCATATTGCCATCGAAGAACAATTATCCCTCGACCAGCCCCACGGAATGCGCGATTGCTACCGGACGCTGCTCAAAAAAATGCCGGACGAGCATGTCGTCCAGCACCAGATCATGGAGTGCCTCGGCGAAATGATCTGGCATTCACAGCGCACGCAGACACCCCCCGAAGAAAGGCAATATATGGGCTGCCTGGCCCGATTGGCGGGGAAACCGGGTCTGACGGCCTAAGCGCTGTTTTCGCCGTGGTTGACGGGGCAACCCCCGCCATGGCATGAACTTATGGAGTTGACTCAGGTCAGAAATTGCCGATGCCCTGTGTTCGGGGTTGTCGTCTCAAACATCACAATCAGACCAGGAGATACATGATGAATAAACTCAATGCCGCCCTGCTGACCAGCGCCATCACCGGCGCCCTTGCCCTCGGCCTCACCGCCACGTCCGTCCAAGCCGCGGAAAAAATAAAGATGGAGAAATGCTTTGGTGTCTCCAAGGCTGGAAAGAATGACTGCCAGACCGCGACCTCCGCTTGCGCCGGGACAGCCAAAAAAGATGGGCAAAAAGATGCCTGGATTTATATCCCCAATGGAACCTGCGAGAAGATCGTCGGCGGCCAATTGGCTTCCGCGAAGAAATAGCCGGGATTCACGGCCGTTGTCATGAAACCCGACCGCGTTGCCGCGCCGATCCCGGCGAGAGCCGGGATCGGCTTGCGGGCGGAACACTACCGCGAGGTGACAGACAGCCTGCCGCCGGTGGGATGGCTCGAGGCGCACAGCGAGAATTACTTCGGTGACGGAGGGACACCCCTCGACTACCTGGAACGGGCCCGTGAAGATTATCCCATCAGTCTTCACGGCGTCGGGCTTTCCCTCGGCTCCTGCGATCCGCTGAATCGGCAACACTTGGAGAAGCTCAAGTCGCTGATTCAGCGCTTCGAGCCGGGACTGGTGTCGGATCATCTTTCCTGGAGTTCGGTGGACGGAAGCTATTTCAACGATCTGCTGCCCCTGCCCTACACCGAGGAGGCACTAAGCCTTATCGCCGAACGGGTACAGCAGGCGCAGGACTATCTCGGGCGCGAACTCCTGATTGAAAATCCGTCGAGCTACCTGCAATACGCGCACTCGACCATACCGGAGTGGGAATTTCTCGCCGAAGTCGCCAGAATCGCGGGCTGCGGCATTCTGCTCGATATCAACAATATTCATGTCAGCGCCACCAATCACGGTTACGATCCGCAGCAATACCTGCGCGCGATTCCCGCCGATAAAGTCCGCGAGATGCATCTCGCCGGTTTCACCGTCAATCATTATCCCGAAGGCAATATCCTGATTGACACCCACAACGCCCCCGTGGCCGATGATGTCTGGGCGCTTTACCGCCAGGCCGTCGAACGGTTGGGAAGCTTCCCGACATTGATCGAATGGGATACCGATTTACCGCCCCTGCAGGTGCTGCTCGATGAGGCACGGCAAGCTGACAAAATCATGGAGACGACCCATGCCCTCGTTGCTTGAGTTACAGCGCGAATTCAGCGACGGCGTTTTGAATTCCGCCGGTCCGGAATTCATGCGACAGATCCTTCCCGGTCGGTTCGCGCCGGAGCGGCATTTTCAGGTCTACCGCAACAATGTTTTCGAGAGCCTCAGCAACGCGCTCAAGGCAGTTTACCCCGTCATCGAGCGTCTGGTGGGCGAGGGATTCTTCCGCTACGCGGCCGCGAGTTATATTCCCGTGCATCGCCCCGCCAGCGGCAACCTGCACGACTTCGGCGGAAATTTCGCCGGGTTCCTGGCCAGCTTTCCACCCGCCCGCGAACTGATCTATCTACCCGATGTCGCGCGTATGGAATGGGCCATGCACGTGAGCTTTCATGCCGGCGTCGGCCAGCCCATGGCGCTTGAAAACCTGTCTTCGCTGCCGGTGGAACAATACGGAAACCTGAAATTCAGGCTGTCGCCGTCCGCGCGCTTGCTCGCCTCGGCCTTTCCGATCCTGCGCATCTGGCAAGTTAACCAGCTGGACTTCGCTGGCGACCAAAGCATCAACCTCGAAGCAGGCGGCATGAAACTGCTGGTGATCCGGCACCGGGATGTTGAAATGATGCCGCTCGGCGAAGGCGATTATTCCCTGCTTTCCGCCTTTGCCGCCGGCGCC
>JANLIC010000344.1 GCA_024654125.1 Sulfuricaulis sp.
GCCGGCACGCTGCCGTCACAGGCTTCTGCCTTAAGCGGCGGTATCGTCTGCGCCTGTTTCAACGTGAGCAAGAATGCCATCATCGATGTGATACGTGAAAAACGTCTCAGCTCGCTGGATGAAGTGGGACAGTGCCTCAAGGTCGGCACCAATTGCGGTTCCTGCCTCCCAGAATTAAAAGCTATATTGCGTCAGGCGCGACCGGCAGCATAATCTCTGCTTGAAAAAAAGGGAGCCGAAGCTCCCTTTGTTACTGCTTAAACGAGCAAGCCTCAGGAAACCTGTTCTTCCTGCAAGGCCTTCATGGACAGGCGGATGCGGCCCTGCTTGTCCACTTCCAGCAAGCGTAGGACGCGTGACACGCGCCCTACGCTTGCTAAAAGATACGCGTGAAGAAGGCCTGCATTTCAGCCCAGGACTTTCTGTCCGTTTCGGCATCGTAGACAAGCGGCAGGTTGTGGCGCTTGCCACGGGCGTCTGCATCGGGACGTGTAAAGGCGTGCTTGAGACCCGGATAGTCGATGAGCCTGTAGTCCACGCCTGCGGCGGTCATCTCCTCCTGGAACTGCTTGATTTGCTCCGGAGGCGCCATTGGGTCGTCTTTCCCGTTGAACACGAGGACCTTGGCCTTGACCCGGCCTTTCTGCGCGGGATGCTGCGTGCCGACGAGACCCCAATAACTGACCACACCCGCCAAGTCGGCGCCCTGGCGCGCCATATCGAGGACGACCTTTCCGCCGGACGAGTAGCCGATGGCCGCGAGGCGCTTAGGGTCCACGGTCTTGTGCTTGCGCAATACCGCTTGCGCCGCGTCAAAACGCGCCTTCATCAGCGGCGGGTTCCCGGCGACATTGCCGGAGAGTTTGTCGGCCTCACCCGGGTCGTCGGTTTGTTTGCCGTCGCCGAACATGTCCACGGCCAACGCGGTGTAGCCGAGCGCGGCCAGCGCACGGGTGCGGTCGCGTACGAAGTCGCCGTGCCCCCACCAGTCGTGCACCACCAGCACGCCCGGGCGCTTGCCTCGAACGGTGTCGTCATAGGCGAGATAACCCTTAAGCACCGTATCGCCAGCTTTGTACGTAACTTCCTCGCCCTTTACGGCAGCGTGCAGCGGAGCGACGGACAGCGCCAACACCATACCGAGAAGTAACCTGAACATGACACCCTCCTTGCCTGCATCGCGTTGTTGAGTTGTCGCCCGGATAAACCCCGGGTAATGCAGCAAGGATGACAGGCTAGGCAACCGAAGAGTGTCCGCGAACGTCCAATTTCTTTTCGGTTTCGTTCACCGTCGCCCGCAGCTCTTTGGGCGGCAATCCAAAGCGTTTGTGGAAGTTACTGGTAAAACGCGGTACGGATTGGTATCCGCAGTCATAGGCGATCCGGTAAACCGGCAGCGAAGTTTGCAGCAATAACGTCAACGCTGTACCAAGCCGCAGATCGACCAGCACCTCGCGAAAGCCGGTCTTCTCGCCTTTCAGGTGGCGCCGCAGGGCGCTCTCGCTGGTGCCCAAGCGCTTGCACACCTCGCCGATTTCCCACGCGTGCGCAATGTCAGTGGAAAGGAGCGTGCGCACGCGCCGGCTCCAGCTCTCGCCAGAAAATGCGTAAGAAAGCAATCGAGGATTTTTCTTGGCCAGGATCAGCAGGATTTCCAACAAGCGGTGGTCGCGCAGGTGCGGATCGCCGTTGCTGCTCAGGTAATGCTTGATCGCCTCGACCAGCGTTGCATCGTGTTCAAACTTGAGTATGCCGACCTCCTGCTGCCGCGCGACAGGTTCGATCTTGTGCGCCTGGCGCAGCCGCTCCAGATCGCCATCCCTGAACGGAATGAGCAACGCCTTGTAATAATGACCGTGCGGATCGATCTCATTACGCATGGAAAAATAGCTTGGTGCCGGAACAGCGATGGTCGTTCCCGCTTCGCATGTCATCGTTCCTGGCGTATCAAATATCTGCTTACGACCCGACAGGATCACGATGATGCACGGTTCATAAAACGGGATTAGCCGGATGTGGACGGAGTTGTCGCAGGAAATCAGCCCGAATTCCTTGAGTGGTGTCCTGCCTCGAGGACCGACAGGTCCTGCTTTAAGTCTCTCGACTAACCTCAGGATTTCATCCATACAACGCCCATCCCGGTTGCTGGAGAACCAAAATTAGATGCCCGCCAGCTTAGCCAGCTTCAATTGCCGACACAACGGGCATAAAAAAGGGAGTCGAAGCTCCCTTTTTTATCGCACTTACAGAAAATCTCAGGAAACCTGTTCTTCCTGCAAGGCCTTCATGGACAGGCGGATGCGGCCCTGCTTGTCCACTTCCAGCACCTTGACCTTGACGACCTCGCCTTCCTTCAGCTTGTCGGCGACGTTCTCGACGCGCTCACGCGAAATCTGCGAGATGTGCACCAGGCCGTCCTTGCCGGGCAGGATAGTGACAAAGGCGCCGAAGTCCATGAGCTTGGCGACCTTGCCCTCGTAGACCATGCCGACCTCGATATCCGCCGTGAGTTGCTTGACGCGCCGGCACGCTTCCTGCGCCGCGGCGTTGTCGGCCGAGGCGATCTTGACCGTACCGTCGTCCTCGATGTCGATGGTGCAGCCGGTCTCCTCGCACAACGCGCGGATAACCGAGCCACCCTTGCCGATGACGTCGCGGATACGTTCCGGGTTGATCTTGATGGCGATAATGCGCGGCGCGTACTCGGAGAGTTCGGCGCGCGGCGCGGAAATCGCCTTGCTCATCTCGCCCAGGATATGCAGCCGGCCTTCTCTGGCCTGCTTGAGCGCCACATCCATGATTTCCTTGTTGATGCCCTCGATCTTGATGTCCATCTGCAGGGCGGTGACGCCATTTGTGGTGCCGGCGACCTTGAAGTCCATGTCGCCGAGGTGGTCCTCGTCACCGATGATGTCCGTGAGCACGGCGAAGCGCTTGTCTTCCTTGATCAGACCCATGGCGACACCCGCGACCGGGGCTTTAATGGGCACACCGGCGTCCATCATCGACAGCGACGCGCCGCAAACGGTGGCCATGGAACTGGAACCGTTGGATTCGGTGATTTCGGACACCACGCGCAAGATATAAGGATAGGTTGCCATGTCCGGCAATACGGCGATGACGGAGCGCTTGGCCAATCGACCGTGACCGATCTCGCGGCGCTTGGGGCTGCCGACGCGGCCGGCCTCGCCCACCGAGTACGGGGGAAAGTTGTAATGCAGCATGAAGGGGTCTTTGCGCTCGCCTTCGAGCGCGTCGATGATCTGCGCGTCGCGTCCGGTGCCGAGCGTGGTGACAACCAGCGCCTGGGTTTCGCCGCGCGTGAACAGCGCCGACCCGTGGGTGCGCGGCAACACGCCGGTGCGGATCGTGATCGGGCGCACGGTGCGCGTGTCGCGCCCGTCGATGCGCGGCTCACCGGAAAGAATCTTGTCGCGTACGGTGCGGTACTCGATGTCGCCGATAATCTTGAGTACCGTATCCTTCGTACCCACCGCTGTGCCTTCCGCGGCATGCTTGCCGACCGCCATCTCGCGAATTTCGGCCATGCGATCCTGGCGCGCGGTTTTTTCCTTGATGCGATAACCCTCGGCGATGAGCGGTGTGAATTCGGTTTGCAGCGTGTTCTTGAGGGCGCTGTCCTCGTCCGGCGGCTGCCAGGGCCAAGGCTGTACGCCGGCATCTTTGACCATTTCATTGATGACCTTAATGGCCGCCTGCATCTGCTCGTGGCCGAACATGACGGCGCCGAGCATGATTTCTTCCGACAGCTCCTTGGCCTCGGATTCGACCATCAACACCGCTTTGGCGGTGCCGGCGACGACGAGGTTGAGCTGGGATTCGGTAAGTTCCTTGTTGCCCGGGTTGAGCAGGTACTGGCCGTCCTTGTAGCCAATGCGCGCGGCACCAATGGGGCCGTTGAACGGCGCGCCCGAAAGCTTGAGCGCCGCGGAGGCGCCAATCATGGCGACGATATCCGGGTCAATATCCGGATCCACCGAGATGACGGTGGCGATGATCTGGACTTCGTTGGTGAAACTTTCGGGGAACAGCGGGCGGATGGGACGGTCAATGAGGCGCGAGGTGAGAATTTCTTTTTCCGAGGGCCGGCCTTCGCGTTTGAAGAATCCGCCCGGGATGCGGCCGGCGGCGAAGGTTTTTTCCTGATAATCCACGGTCATGGGAAAGAAATCCTTGCCCGGCTTGGGTTCCTTCATCGTTACCGCGGTGGCCAGCACCACGGTGTCGCCCATGCTGGCGACACAAGCACCGCTTGCCTGGCGCGCGATCTCGCCGGTTTCCAGGGTGACGGTATGTTTGCCGTACTGAAATGTTTTCGTGATTTTTGCCAAGACCTTGTCCTCGATGTGTTTCGTAACTTAAACCAGAAGATTTCTTAAAAACCCCTCTCCCTTGAGGGAGGTGAGGCGGAAACGGAGAAAGGTCCAGTGGACCTTTCTCCCGCCGAACGGGCGCAGACGAAGAGTCTGCGCCCCGGCGGGAATAGCGGGGGTGAGGGTGATGGCGTGGCCGGAATTCGGCGTTACGCCCCTCACCCTACCCTCTCCCCGGAGGGGAGAGGGGTTTTGATATGAGCTGTAATCATTTGCGCAGGCCGAGCCGCTCAATGAGGGCGCGGTAGCGGTCGCTGTCGTTGTTTTTCAGGTATTCGAGCAGCTGGCGACGCTTGTTAACCATCTTCAACAGGCCGATGCGGGAATGATGGTCCTTTGGGTGCGTCTGAAAATGATTGGATAATTCGTTGATCTGAGTGGACAGCAGGGCAACCTGGACCTCGGGCGAGCCGGTGTCTCCATCATGAGTCTGGTATTCCTGCATGACCTTGGCCTTGGTCTCGCGGGTGACGGTCATCAATCTTTACCTCTGTTGGCTGTCTATTCGCCTGGAAGGGCGCGTATTCTACCTGTGGGGGGACCCCGCCTCAACCGCCGGTTTTACGTCCGAACGCGCCGCACGGATCACTGGTTTCAAGCAGGTTTCAGGGATTTTCACTCAGCGCGAGCAGGCGCCGCGGCGCCACGCGTCCGTCGTCCTGCACTTCCCCCATGCCGAGAAATTGCTTATCGCCTTCGTACAGCCTGACCCATCCGGGCTTGAAGCCATGCTGCGCCGAAACCGATTGTCCCTGTTTCAGGTAATGGGCCGCGAGTGGCGTCAGATGCACATCCGGCATCTCACTCAACACGCTGTCGATGGGTGCCAGCCATTGCGCGCATTCCGCCGGTGAGGCCAGCGCCTGCAGGCGCTCGAGCGGAACCGCCTTCTCGATGCCGACGTGGCCGATGTCCAGGCGGCGTAACTGTGCCACGTGGGCCCCGCACCCGAGCGCCTCGCCCAGATCGTGCGCCAGGCTGCGCACATAGGTACCCTTGGAGCAGGCGATTTCGAGTGTCAATAATTCTTTCTCCAGGCTGACCAGCTTAATTTCGTGGATCGTCACCGGTCGCGGCGCGCGCTCGATTTCCACCCCGGCGCGCGCCAACTTGTAGAGCGCCTCGCCCTGGTGTTTGATCGCCGAATACATCGGCGGAACCTGCTCGATCAATCCATGAAACTTTGTCAGCGCGCGCTCAACATCACGCCGCGTAACGCTGACCGGCCGGTTGGCCGTCACCTCGCCTTCGCTGTCGTAGGTCGTGGTGCGCTGCCCAAGTCGGAACACCGTCCAGTAGCGCTTGTCGGCGTTGAGCAAGAACTGCGTAAGCTTGGTGGCCTCGCCGAAAAACAGCGGCAACAGCCCGGTCGCAATCGGGTCGAGGCTGCCCGAGTGACCGGCCTTGCAGGCGTTCAGCAGGCGCTTCACCGTCTGCAAAGCCTGGTTCGACGTCAGGCCCACCGGCTTGTCCAGCAGCATGACCCCGTTGACTGGGGTACAGTGTCGGCGTCCGCGCACGATTACTCCTTGTGAGTCTTATCTTCTTCGAGAGCCTGTTCAATCAGGCTGTCGAGACGCGCACCGCGCTCAAGCGATTCATCGAACACGAAATTGAGCTGTGGCACGCCGCGCCGGAGGTTCACGCGATCCCTGAGACCGTGGCGCAGGAAACTGGCGGCGTGGTTGAGCGCCTTGGTTGCCTCTTGCGCCCCGGCGGAACCGGCCAGCAGGGAAAAATACACGCGGCAGGTGGAAAGATCGGGCGAGACTTTCGCCCCCGTCAGCGTGATCTGGTGCGAGCGCGGATCGTCAAACTCGCGCGGGATCAGCATAGCGAGTTCACGCCGGATGAGTTCCGCGACACGCCGCGGCCGATTGGAAACTGTTTTCATAATATGGGACCGCTGATGGACGTAGATGGTTAACAGAATAAATGCAAAAAATACTTGTTACATTTATCTGCGTTCATCTGCGTTACAAAATATTACAGGGTCCGGGCGACCTCAACGCGCTCGAACACTTCGATCTGGTCGCCGGCCTTCACATCGTTGTAATTCTTCACGGCGATACCGCATTCGAGCCCGGCTTTCACTTCGCCGGCGTCGTCTTTGAAGCGGCGCAGGGACTCGAGTTCGCCCTCAAAAATTACCACGTTGTCGCGCAGCACGCGGATCGGGCGGTTGCGCTTTACCGAACCTTCAACCACATAGCAGCCGGCGACCGCGCCCATCTTGGGCGAACGGAACACCTCACGCACCTCGGCCAACCCGAGCATCTGTTCCTTGATCTGCGGGCTGAGCATCCCGCTCATGGCGGCCTTGACCTCTTCCACCGCGTTGTAGATGACGTTGTAGTAATGCAGGTCCACACCCTGGTGTTCGATCAACTTGCGCGCGGCGCTGTCGGCGCGCACATTGAACCCGATAACAACGGCGTTCGACGCCACCGCCAGGTTCACGTCCGATTCGGTGATGCCGCCGACCATGCCGTGTACCACCTTGACCTTCACTTCGGTCGTGGAAATCTTCTCGAGCGCGACCGTGAGCGCCTCGATGGAACCCTGCACGTCGGCCTTGATGATGAGATTCAGGGTCTTGGCTTCTTCGTCCACTTTCAGCTGCTCGAATACGTCGGTCAGCTTCGCCGCCTGCTGACGCGCGAGCTGCACGTCCTTGAATTTTCCCTGGCGGAAAAGCGCGATCTCACGCGCCTTGCGTTCGGATTCGACCACCATGACTTCCTCGCCGGCGTGCGGCACGCCGGAAAGTCCCTGGACTTCAACCGGAATAGAGGGTCCGGCCTCTTTGATCTGCCGGCCCTTCTCGTCGAACATGGCGCGCACACGCCCGTACTCGCGTCCAGCCAGGATTACGTCACCTTTGCGCAGCGTGCCACGCTGCACCAGTACCGTGGCCACTGGACCGCGCCCCTTGTCGAGACGCGCCTCCACCACCAGACCCGCGGCGGGGCCGGTCTTGGGGGCTTTCAGCTCCAGCACCTCGGCCGTCAGCAATATGGATTCGAGCAACTTGTCGATGCCTTCGCCGGTCTTGGCGGAGACGTTTACAAAAATTTCACTGCCGCCCCATTCCTCGGCAACGACTTCGTGTTTGGTAAGTTCCTGACGCACGCGATCGGGCTGCGCCTCGGGTTTGTCGACTTTGTTGACAGCGACCACGATCGGCACCTTGGCGTTGCGCGCGTGATGCACCGCCTCGATCGTCTGCGGCATGACGCCGTCATCAGCCGCCACCACCAGAATGACGATATCGGTGGCCTTGGCGCCGCGGGCGCGCATGGCGGTAAAGGCTTCGTGGCCGGGTGTATCCAGGAAAGTGACGACGCCCCTGGGTGTTTCCACGTGATAAGCACCGATGTGTTGGGTGATGCCGCCGGCCTCACCCGAGGCCACTTTGGCCTTGCGGATGTGATCGAGCAACGAGGTCTTGCCATGGTCAACGTGACCCATGACAGTGACCACCGGCGGGCGCGGCTCGGCATCGGCGGCCGCTTCGGCCGCGGGTCCAGTCAACAGGGCCTCGGGATCGGTCGGCTTGGCCACCGTGACGACATGGCCCAATTCCTCGACCACGAGCGTGGCGGTGTCACGGTCGAGTACCTGATTGATCGTGACCATAGAGCCCATTTGCATCAACGCCTTGATCACCTCGGCGGCCTTGATGGACATCTTCTGGGCGAGTTCGGCGACCGTGACGGTTTCCGGCAGCGCCACTTCGTGCACGATCGGTGCGGTCGGTCTGGCAAAACCGTGCTGGCCGGTCACGCTGGTGACGACCGGCTTGTTGGCAGCCAGTTTGACCTTGCGGCGCGCCTTCTTGCCGGCCGCCAGATGCAACTCACCGCGTTCGCGCGCCTCGAGTTTTTCCAGCCGGTCTTTCTTGCTCTTGTGCGGCTTCTTCGCCTCCTTGGCCGGGGCGGGCTTGGACGCCGGTTTCGCGGCCGGGGCCACCAATACAGGTTTTGTTGAGGCAGGAGACTCAGTCTCGGCGGGTGAATCTCCCGACACTGGCTCACGTGTGGGTGTTTTCGCGGAGCTCGGCGGGGCCTCGACCGGCTCTTCGACCGGCGCTTCATCCGCCGGGGCGGGTGTTTCCTCGACAACGCTGCGCTTGACGAAAGTACGTTTCTTGCGCACCTCGACCTGCACCGTACGGGTGGCACCGGTGCGGGTGCTTTGCACCACCTGGCTGGTGGACTTTCGCTTAAGCGTGATTTTCTTCTTGACTGAACCCTCGTCGACGGCCCCATGACTCGCGCGCAGGTAATGAAAAAGTTTCGCCTTCTCGTCTTCCGTGAGCGCTTCATCCTCATTTTTCGCGGCGATGCCGGCGGCATCGAGCTGACGCATCAGCGTCTCGGGGGGAATGCCAATCTGGTCTGCGAAGCCTTTTATCGTGATTTGCGTCATACTTTAGTAAGAATTTGGAACCGCCGATGAACGCAGACAATTTTGCCAGGAGCAAAAATTGGACAGCGGAGCGCCGCGACGCTGGCCCGAGCGTGAGCGAGGGCGAGCGCCAGGGACAGCGCGAGCATTTACACGAATAAAATCTATCCGTCTCTTCTTTTCATCGGCGTTCATCTGCGTTTATCTGCGGTTTCAAAAAGTAAATTTTACTAATCTTCCTTTCGACATAAGCTCAAGTAAACAGGTCACTTATCCCGCCTGCTTGTCCTCGAACCACGGCGCGCGCGCCGTCATGATCAGTTCGCTGGCGCGCACAGGCGTCATGCCTTCAATCTCGAGCAAGTCGTCCACCGCCTGCTCGGCCAGTTCCTCCATGGTCTTGATGCCACGCGCCGCCAGCAAATGTGCCGTGTTCTCGTCCATGCCCTGCATCTCCAGCAGGTCCTTGGCCGGTTCGGCGAGACTGATTTTCTCCTCCTGCGCGATGGCAGCCGTCAGCAGCAGTTCGCGCGCGCGGTCGCGGATGGCATCCACCAGGTCCTCGTCGAACTCCTCGATGGCCAGTAATTCCTGTTTCGGGACGTATGCTATTTCTTCCAGGTTGGTGAAACCCTCCTGCACCAGCACCGTGGCGACGTTTTCATCCATGTCCAGCTGTTCCATGAACAGCTTGATGGCGCTGGCCGCTTCCTGGGTGCCTTTTTCCTGGGCCGATTCCGCGGTCATGATGTTGAGTTCCCAGCCGGTCAGTTCGGACGCCAGGCGCACGTTCTGGCCGCTGCGACCGATCGATTGGGACAACTGCTTTTCGTCCACGATCACGTCCATGCTGTGCGATTCTTCGTCCACCACGATGGATTGCACTTCGGCGGGCGCGAGCGAGTTGATGACGTACTGGGCCGGGTTTTCCGACCAGTGGATGATGTCGACGCGTTCGCCGGCGAGTTCGTTCGACACGCTCTGCACGCGCGAACCGCGCATGCCCACGCAAGCGCCAATGGGATCGATGCGCGGATCGGAGGAACTCACCGCGATCTTGGCGCGCAGGCCCGGGTCGCGCGCGGCGCCGTGAATGGTGATCAGGCCCTCACCGGCTTCCGGGACTTCGAGTTTGAACAATTCGATCAGCAGCTTGGGTGCCACGCGCGAAAGAAAAAGCTGCGGGCCGCGTGGAACCGATTTCACGTCTTCCAGCAACGCGCGGATGCGATCTCCCGGCCGCAGACCCTCGCGCGGAATCATGGTGCTCTTGGAAAGGAGCGCCTCGGCATTGCCGAGGTCCAATACCACGTCGCCACGCTCCAAGCGCTTAACCACGCCGCTGACCATTTCGCCCTGGCGGTCCTTGTAGAGATTGACAATCTGCTCGCGCTCGGCCTCGCGCACTTTTTGCATGATGACCTGCTTGGCCGCCTGCGCCGCGATGCGTCCGAATTCGACCTGCTCCAGCGGATCTTCGATGAATTCACCCACTTGAATTTCGGGCTTGATCGCGCGCGCCTCGGTGAGCTTGTACTGGCGGTCAGGAAATTCCACCACTTCGGTTTCGTCCGCGATGACTTCCCAGCGGCGGAAGGTGTCGTAGGCGCCGGTGTCGCGATGAATCGCGACGCGTGCGTCGATGTCGCCCTTGTGGCGTTTGCGCGTGGCCGTGGCCAGCGCCGCTTCCAGCGCCTGGAAAATGATTTCCTTGCCGACGCCCTTTTCGCGCGACACCGCATCCACAATAATCAATACTTCGTTGCCCATCATAATCGCTGTCTCCCGTTACGCCTGCCGCTCAGAACCTGGGGCACCAGCCGTGCCCGCTCCATGTCATCGAACGCCAGGTTAAAACTCTCTTTGTCCACTTCCACCACGACATGATCCGCCGCAACGTCCACCAGTTTGCCGGAGAAATTCTTGCGCCCCTGCAATGGCTCGTGCATCTTCACCTTGATCGTTTCGCCCACGAACCGTTTGAAATCTTCCGGTTTGGCCAGCGGTCGATCCAGGCCGGGCGACGATACCTCCAGGGTGTAATGTCCCGGCAGCGGGTCCTCGACATCCAGCAGCGCGGACAGCTGCCGGCTGACTCTGGCGCAATCGTCCACGTTCACGCCCCGGGGACTGTCTATATACACCCGCAGCGTGGCGTGGTGGTGGCTGCCGGCCATTTCCACGTCCACCAGCTCAAAGCCCAGGGCGCTGACACCGGGCTCGAGCAGCTTGCGCAATTCCACCCGAATAGCCTGCATAACTTCTTGCCCCATAAAACAAAAGTGGGCGCTCGGCCCACTTCTTATACTTATGCTTGTCTCTTGAAACGGCTGAAACCCGGTTGAATTATAAGCACTTCCCCGGTATTCGGAAAGTGGCCGGCGCAACCACAACAAAAATGCCCCGGAGGGGCCTAAAAAAAGAAATGGTAGCGGGGGCAGGATTTGAACCTGCGACCTTCGGGTTATGAGCCCGACGAGCTGCCAGACTGCTCCACCCCGCAGCAGGCCGCGAAGTCTAACGGCCAGCCGGGGTTATTTCAAGGAAAAAACAGGGACTTAACCAAATCTGATCAGCACTTTGAGAGCCATTGCGCTGATTAACCGCGAATGTCAGGACAACGATTCGCCCGGCGTGACCAAGCGGCGCTGCTGCAGGATATCAACGCAATAAATGTAGGCAATCCAGCCCAGAAGGCCGCTGATCAGGCTTGCCAGCGCGTCCACCATCAATGGACTCTTCGCGGGGAGAAAACCGGTCGCCAGCGCCGGCGCCAGCACCAGCAATGCCAGAAACGTGGCGTGAGCAAGACGGCTCCAGGCGACCTGTAGCGACGCCTTCAGACTGGGCAACAGGCGGAACTCACGCCGCACGAAAACAATCGGAATCCAATAAACGAAAACAAAACCCAGCAGACCTGTCATCGGACCGAATGCCGACGACAGCATTTGCATCAGGTCCTTGAAGTCTGAACCCGTGAGCAATAAAACCACCAGTATCAGCACGTTCATGGTCACGGCAAATAGCAATCCTGCCTTCAGTGTCAGCCACACGAAACTGGCGAAGACCGATTTTCCCGCACGGATGACTTCTGTAACCGACAGGGCCTCTCGCCCCAGTGTCAACGCGTGAAAAGCACCGGCCTGCAGGTAAAAGAATGACGTCAGGGCGGTGGCGGTCAGGAATACGGCCAGCATCGATGGCAACGGCGCGGCATCCGCCGGCATGCGCCATTGGAGTGAAAACAGCAGGGCCATCTGCGCCGCCAGAACAAACCAGATGCCCGGGCTCAACAGGGCACGAATGGCGGCGTACAAACGGAGGGCACCTTCGGCCTGACCGGAGGGAGTGTCGCGGGTAATTTCCTGCATAGGTCGGCTAATCAGGGAGTGGGAATTTCTGACTTCAACCGAAATTATAGTGCTTTTTGACCGGGCTGAGGATTTCCCAGGTGCAGGACAGGCCGGCGGGAAAGGAAACCAGATCATTTTCCTTGATTGTTACCGGCTCGCCCCCGTCCGGCGTCACGATGACTTCCCCCTCCAGGAGGTAACACGTTTCTTTCTCGTCATAGGTCCAGGGAAACTTGGAAATATCCCGCGTCCAGATCGGCCAGTCATAGACGCCAATGACCTCCAATTTCATGGGTGACGGGTCATGTTCAACATAGATTTCCATCAGGAATCTCCCTTCCTTTCGGTAGTAGTCACATTCTACGTCGCCGGGGCAAACCGCGGCAACGCGCCCGCTACAGAACCGGTGCCGGTCACATGTGGCGGGCCGAATCATGATATTTGGACAAAACGCCCGTCAAGTGCTAAAAATATAGGCAGTTAGGCAGCGGCTTTCTTCGAGCAAAGTACCGGCTGAACTCCCCGAGCCAGACGATCTTCAGCTCCGAGCTTGTCCGCCAGTCAGCAACACCACTGCATTTTTACGCGGCCCCCGTGCTGCGGGGCCAGTGGACATTTAAGCTATCTGAAGATTTACGCGGTAATACAAATTAAATAACAGGGATAGAGAACAATCATGAACATGAATCAATTTTCCGGCATCGTGTCGGCGGTCGCCATCGCCGGCTTCACACACTCACTCGCCGCGCAGGAAAAGCCCGAGGTCAATCAAACTGACAACGCCCCTCCGGCCGCCGTTTCCGAACAGGAATTAATGGTGCAGCCTATCCCGCCAGTGTCGACAGCGCCGGCACAAGTGATTGTGCAGACGGAGGAAAAGTTTCTGAGCGAGATGAAGGTGTATCCGGCGTTCTGACATGCGGCAGAAGTCTGGCTAGAAAAAATATTCCAGGCTGGCCCCGAGTACGTCCATGCGGCTCTCGGGCTGGCGAACGCTATATAAAGTCCCTCCCGCGGATACCGTTTTCGCGGCGGAAGTGCTGAAACGGTGGCTGTCGTAATATAAACTCGCGCCAAAACGCGATTTTCCTTTTTCCTTGCCCCCGATCATCTGCCACTTGGCAAATCCGGAAATCTTCTTTCCGGGTTTCAAATCCACATCGTCGTCGTATCCAACAGTCGAAAGATACGCCCGCTCATAAGTGTAGAACGGATATTTAATTCCGAACTGCAGAAAGAAACGCCTCGCTCCACTCTGAAACAGGAATCCCGGCCCCAGCTTTCCGTAAAGAACGAAATAATCTTCCTGATAGCCAAAAGCGGGTGTGCCATTAGCAGCGATGCCATCCTGTATATCGCGCATCCAGGTATCCACGCCCAGGCCGAAGAGCACGTTCGTGCCAGGACTTTCCCGCAGGGGGTGGGCCCCCATGTACTCAGCGGTGAAGCCGAAATAATCCACATCGGTCTGAACCGGGACACCTGCCTGGGTCTGACCGTCATAATCAATGAATCCCACATAGCCACGAAACTCCAAGGCATAAGGTTTGGCCAGGTTGCCATGCAACAAATGATTGAGCGTGAGTCCGATCGTCAGCCGCGGGCCCGTTTCGCGGAGCAGGCGCTGGCCACCGCTGTATTCCCTCCAATCAAAGCTTTCCACGCCTACGCTCAAGGTAAGGGGAGACGCGGGGGCTGTTTTGGCGGCATGCGCCGCAGGAATACCGATCAGGCACGCGATCAGAATGACCAAAGGATAGGGGCGCATAAGGATCCTATTGAATTCACCAACGTTTTAGAGAATCAGGGTAACGTTAGTATAGCCTGCCGACAGAGCTCCATAATGGCGCCTGCCCACGGCATAATACCGATGAGCAACAGCGCGTTGACACTGATCAGCACCTGCACGTCCCGACCGGCGCGGATCGGGGCCTGCTCCGTGGCATCGTCGAAATACATGAGCTTGATCACGCGCAGGTAATAGTAGGCACCGATGACAGCGAACAGCACCGCCGCCACGGCCAGCGGGACCATGGCCACCTTGATGACCGACTGGATCACCAGCAACTTGGCGTAGAAGCCCACGGTCGGCGGGACGCCGGCCATCGAGAGCATGAGCAACATCATGAGCAAGGCATGCCACGGGCTGCGCTGATTGAGACCCTTGAAGTCTTCCAGCCGCTCCGCCTCGAAACCCGCGCGCGACAGCAGAATGATCATGCCGAAGGCACCGGCGCTCATCACCGCGTAGACCAGAATATAGAACAGCGAGGAGCTGTAGCCGTTCGGCTCTACGCTCAGGATGCCGAGCAGGAAGAAACCCATGTGCGAAATGGAGGAATAGGCCAGCATGCGCTTGATGTTGTCCTGCGCGATGGCAATGAGATTGCCGATGGCCATGGACAGGACGGCAAGAATCATCAGCATGGATTGCCAGGAACCCGCGAGCGGTTCGAGCCCGCTGACCAGCAGGCGCAGGAACAGCGCGAAGGCCGCCAGCTTCGGCGCCGTGCCGATGTACAACGCCACCGCCGTCGGTGCGCCGTGGTACACATCCGGCACCCACATGTGGAACGGCACCGCCCCGACCTTGAAGGCCAAGCCGCAAATCACAAACACCAGACCGAAAATAAGAATAATGTTGTCCGGCGACATCTTCGCAATCGCCTTGGCCACCGCAGCGATTTCAAGGCTGCCGGTCGCGCCATAGAGCATGGACATACCATAGAGCAGCATGCCGGAGGCAATGGCGCCGAGGACAAAATATTTCATGGCCGCCTCGGTCGCGGTGCCGGAATCGCGTTGGAACGCGATCATGGCGTAAAGCGAGAGCGACAACAGTTCGAGACCCAGATACAGCGTCAGGAAATGGCTGGCCGAGGCCATGACCATCATGCCCACCACCCCGAACAAGCCAAGCACGAAATACTCTCCTCG
>JANLIC010000345.1 GCA_024654125.1 Sulfuricaulis sp.
GAGCGGACGGTTCTGGACCATTATCTCGACGTTCTCTTGATGCTCGAGGATCGCAGGAAGCAGCTGGAGTTGCAGATTTGCGAGCTGGCGGACCGGGAAGAGTACCGGGAACGGGTATGCAGACTGGGATCGCTGCGGGGTTTCTCGAAGTTGGCGTCGATGCGGCTGATCGCGGAGGTGATGGACTTTAACCGTTTCCCCAAGGCGTCGGCGTTCATGAAGTTCACGGGGTTGACTCCATCGGAGCATTCGAGTTCCGAGAGAATCCGGCGTGGGAAGATCACCAAGGGAGGCAACAGTCACATCCGCCACGTTCTGGTGGAGGCGGTCCAACGGGCGCATGTGTCCGCCCGCCCTGGCCGGTCGCTTCTCAAGCGCCAGGAAGGGGCGGCCGGGGAATTTCGACAGATCGCTCTGAAGTGTCTGTTGCGTTTGTATCGCAAGTTCTGGGCGTATACCAAGCGTGGTGTTCCCGTGGGGAAGGTTCGCGTGGCGATGGCACGTGAGCTGGCAGGGTTCGTCTGGGCGTTGATGGTTCATCCGGCGCCGGTCCTCACTGCTGCGGCATAACGAGACCAGGACGGGAACAGTTCGGTAAAAGCATCTTGCGGATCAAGGAGGGATAAGGAAGCGGAAGGCGGCCACCGGGAGAACCCTCGACACGTCCCTTGGGGCCCCCCCAAAAGGGGAATCCCCGCAAACAGACCGAGGCAGCTCCCCGACGCACCGGAGCATCGCTCTGCGGTAACCAACCCGCGCATAGAAGGCTGATGAACCGTCGTCAGTTACCGCCCCCGCTTCCAATCTCTCCTTGACAGGTCGGTCCGTCATAGAAGGGACAGACCTGGAAACGACGCCCGGCTCACAATCCCACCCATCCCCCCGCCCCCTGCGCGCAGTCCGTGTTCCCATGGATCGTGCCGATGAGCGCCGGGGGCGCCGGCACGGTAGATGTTCTCTCCGGATGAAAATCCTTTTCACGGAGGGAACAGACCGATGACCGTACCAATCGAACGAGTTGAGACCCGGATCCTGTCCATCCGCGGGCACCGGGTGATGGTCGACACGGACCTCGCGGAAGTCTACGGAGTCCCGACGAAGGCGCTCAATCAAGCCATCAAGCGAAACCGGGAGCGGTTCCCCGAAGACTTCATGTTCCAACTTTCACGCGAGGAGGCCGACTCTCTAAGGTCACAAACTGTGACCTTAAAAACCATCCGCGGGCAGCACCGGAAATACCTTCCCTACGTTTTCACGGAGCACGGGGCCATCATGGCGGCGTCCGTTCTCAATTCTCCTCGGGCCATCGAAATGGTGCGGATTGGGGACCGGCAGCACCGAAGAGGCTGTCGCTTCGTGAAAAATGGGGTTGCTGTGGAGCCGTAGATTTGGTAGCCTATGCCTAGGCATAGGCCTGATTGTCCCTGTGAAGGAGGCTCCCGTGCCCGGCGACCGCCATGTACGTCTGTTCAAGAACGGCCGGAACCAGGCGTTACGCATTTCCCGTGAGTTCGAATTGCCGGGCAATGAAGCCATTTTGCGCAGGGAAGGGAACCGCTTGATCATCGATCCGGTTCAGCATCGTTCCCTGTTGGCTTTGCTGACCACTTGGGAGTCCTTCGAAGAGGATTTCCCGGAAATCGGGGATTTGCCTCCCGAACCTGTCGATCTTTGAAATGGCCGGCCATAGCTACCTGCTCGATACCAACATCCTGTTCGATCTCATCAAGCACCCGTCGGGAACCGTCGCCCGCCGCATTGCCGCCGTTGGCGAAAACGCGGTTTGCACCAGTATCGTGGTTGCTTGCGAACTGCGCTATGGCGCCGCAAGGAAAGGATCGCCCGCCCTGTCCGGGAAGATCGGGCAATTGCTGGAAGCAATCGAGGTTCACCCTCTGGAAGATGACTCCGACCAGAAGTACGGCGAAATCCGCACGGCACTGGAGAAAGCCGGCACACCGATCGGTACAAACGACTATTTGATCGCAGCCCACACTCTGTCACTGGGATTCACGCTGGTTACGGATAACGTGGGGGAGTTCTCCAGAGTCGCTGGTCTCAAGGTGGAAAACTGGTTGGAGGAGCCCTAGAACCGGGACAGTCATCGAAACCGCAGAAGAGGGACCTTGATTCCTTGACGACCGACCTGTTTATGGACTAAAATCGGTCTCATGCAAATATGCCGATGAGGTGGCCCATGAAATTGTCCAGTCAGATCAAACCGATCAGTTATCTGAAGGCCCACGCCGCCGAAATCGTACGCAATATGGCCGATCAGGGGGCGCCGCTCGTTATCACCCAGAACGGTGAGGCCAAGGTTGTCCTGCAG
>JANLIC010000025.1 GCA_024654125.1 Sulfuricaulis sp.
ACCGCCTCGCGCACGTCTTCCGCCGTCAATTTCTGACCCTTTCCGTGGCGTTCCGTTTCACGCCGCTTGAGCGCCTGATCGAGATAGGCCAGCATCACCACGCCGATTTCCACGGCGACACCGCCCAGGGCGATAAAGCCCACCGCGACCGCCACGGAAAGATTGTAGCCAAGCAGGTACAACAACCAAAAGCCGCCCACCAGCGCCAGCGGCAGTGTGGCGATCACAATCAGCACTTCCATGCCATTGCGGAAATTGAGATAGAGCAGTAGCAGGATAATGGCCAGCGTGAAAGGGATGACCACCTTGAGGCGTTCGAGGGCGCGTTGCATGTACTCGAACTGACCGGTCCAGTGGAGCGAATAGCCCGATGGCAATTTTACCTTTTCTTCCACCGCGCGTTTGGCATCGGCCACGTAGGAACCGATGTCACGGTCACGCATGTCAATGTAGGTCCACCCGGAAAGACGCGCGTTTTCGCTGCGTATCATGTCCGGGCCGTCCACCACGCGGACATCGGCAACTTCAGATAGTGCGATCTGGATGCCGCTCATGGTGACCAGTGGCAGCGCGCGTAATTGTTCAATTGAACCGCGTATATCCTGAGCATAACGGATATTAACCGGGTAACGTTCCCGCCCCTCGATGGTATCGGTGACATTCATGCCGCCCACGGCGGTGGCCACGGTGTCCTGGATGTCAGAGATGTTCATGCCGAAGCGCGCGGCACGCTGGCGGTCAATACGGACATCCACGTAACGCGCACCGGTGACACGCTCGGAGTAAACCGATACCGTCCCCCTCACATCGCGTACAGCGGTTTCGATATCACGGCCGATGAGGTCGATGGTTGCGAGTGACGGCCCGGAAACCTTGATGCCAACGGGGGTGCGGATGCCGGTGGTCAGCATGTCGATGCGCGTCTTGATGGGCGGCAAGAAGGCGTTCGATAGGCCCGGAAAATTCACTGCGGCCAGCATTTCATCGGTGAGTTTCTTGGTAGTCATGCCCGGCCGCCACTCGGATCTCGGCTTGAGTTGAATCGTGGTTTCGAACATGGAAAGCGGCGCCGGGTCGGTCGCTGTTTCCGCGCGCCCGCTTTTGCCGAATACACTCTCTACCTCAGGGAAGGTTTTGAGTATCCGGTCGGTCTGCTGCAGGAGTTGTAGTGCCTTGCCGGAGCCGAGGCTGGGAAGGGTGGTGGGCATGTACAGGATATCGCCTTCATCCATGTCCGGCATGAATTCGGACCCGAGCTGGGTCAGGGGAATCGCACCCAACGCCACCAGCGC
>JANLIC010000058.1 GCA_024654125.1 Sulfuricaulis sp.
GCGGATTCCATGCGCTGGAAGCTCGCACGCACGCTCGCCTCGGAATCAATCAGGAACTGGCCCGATGTCACGACCACATCGCCTTCCTTGATGCCCTGACGGATTTCTATCCAATCGCCGGATTCCTCGCCTGGCACCACCTCGATCGGCTGAAACCGGCCTTCGCCGATGTTCAGTACTATGGAAGTACGCACGCCAGTACGAATCAGCGCCTCGCGCGGCACCATGAGTTTCTGGTCCCGGCGCGCGGTGTCCCGAATGACGACGTCGGCGTACATGTTGGGCCGCAATGCGGCGTCCGTGTTGCTGAGGCGGATGCGCGCCTTGAGCGAGCGTGTCCCGATGTCCACGTCGGATCGCACGCTTTCCACGGCACCGTTCCACTGGCGGCCTGGAAAATCCGGCAGGCTTATTACGGCAGGCAACCCCGGTTGCACCCAGGTTGCGCGTTCGAAACTGTCCACCAGCACCAGCAGGGCCCCGCTCTCACGAAACAGATAGCCGTGTGCCGTAAGGCTGCGTGCCGCACCGCCGCGTGTCACTTTGTGGGTCCGGACGCCGAAATTCTGGATGAACTCGGAACGGATCGTGATTACCGGGGCGCCCTTGCCTCCGGCCCCGTCCTCGTACACCGGCACAAGCTCCATGTCCATGAAAGGCGACTTGCCGGGCTTGTCGCTGCGATATCCCGGAACCATCGGGTCAGTCCAGTAGAGAATCTTGCGCTCCGTTTTCATGCCGTCACCGGCGCTGGCAGGCCCTTGGGCGGGTTGCATGAAGTACCAGGCAGCGGTGACGCCCAGCACCACGGCAACGCCAACTAATACGGTGAGTTTTGTTTTCCGATTCATGGCTGCGGTTCTCCGGTGAGATACAAAAGTTCGGCCTGCGTTTTGAGCTGATCCGCGTGCAGGCGCGAAAATTCAAGTTCGGTGTCGAGTGTCTTCATCAGCGCTTCGCGATACTCGGTCTGGTCGCGCGCAAATCCGGCCACGGTGACCTGGGATTCGCGGCGCGTGGCGGGCAGCAGTTCCTGCGCAAAGATTTTCTCGCGCTCGGTCAGCGCGTCGTATTCGGCGCGCATGGATTGGTACATGGCTTCCAGCTCGCGGCGCTTGTCTTCAATTTCGTAACGGGCGCCGGTTTCCATGACCTGTTTTTCCGCCAGTCGCCGGTCCTGACGCTTCTCACGGAAGATGGGCAAATCCATCGTCACCATCGCCGTTATCATGTCCGGTCGCTCCATGCCATTCGGCGCCGGCCGGCGGAAACCATAGGAAAGGTCGAGCATCCACCCGGGCTTGTATTCCTGGCGCGCCATGTCGACCTCGATGCGTGCCTGCTCCAGCCCGTATTGGGCCGCGAGCCAATCGGGATGCCGGGTGTGATCGAATGTTTCGGCTACGAGCGGCAGAGCAGGGGGTTCGGAGGGCAGCGGCTGATAGGCGGCCTCGCCCACCCAGCGCGCCAGTTGCGCTTGCAGGCGCGATTTCTGTGCCCGCAGCATCGGCTCGCGTTCATTCAGGCGCGCCAGCGCCTGGCGTGCTTTCAAAACGGTCTGCTGCATTTCCTGCGCGGCGCGATAGCGCCCCTCCGCCGCTTCCAGTTGTTTGCGTGCCAGTCGGCGCAGCGCTTCCAGCGTGTCCAGCGCCTGTTGCTGGAAATACAGCTCCACCCAGGTCTGGCGCACCTGCCGCAACAGATTGCGATATTCCATTTCCACGCGCGCCTGTTCGCGCGTCAGTTCCTTCTCGGCGCGTTGTCCCTTGAGCTTGAGCACGTCGCCGGGAGGAAATGATTGGCGTATGCCGACCATGGTCATGGTCATGTCCTCCCGGTCAAGTCGATAGGAATCCGTTGGCACGTTGAGCAGACCCACAGTGAGTTGGGGGTCGGGAAGGCGGCTTTCGTAAATCGCGCGCTCGGCGGCGGCCTCGGCACTGGTTCGGTGATGCTGCAACCACGGCGCCTGTTCCAGCGCCAGGCGCTCGGCCTCGGCCAGCGTCAACGTTGGCGCGGCCAAGGCCACGGAGGCCGCGAACAACTGGATAATCAGAATTCCCGCAATACGGGATAAAACGTTACGAATGGTCATGAATCTCTCCTTTGCAGTCGTGAAAAATTACGACACGGCGCGCATTCGCGCGCAAGAGAGATCTAGAGAATCAGCGTGAGATGTTGGATGTAAAGCGGAGGGGATGGATTGTCAGGATAAAGAAAATCATGCCGCTGGCGCTGACCGTTGTCGAACAGTTTGAGCGGAAGCGGCAGGGTGCTCAGCAATACCGGCGTCATGGCAAAATCGCCGAGGTTGGCTGCAAGCGGTGTGCCGGTATCGGGCAACTGGCAGTTGACCGCGGTCACCGGACCGCAATCCGGCATGACCGAATGTCCAACGCCTTTATGTTTTGCGTGCTCCGGACAGTGGCTGGAAGTGGGTTCCCAGTCCGGTGTCAGCGCCATGACACAGGGGGCACCGGCGGCGATCAGCCACAGCAATCCCGCCAGGGCGAGTGTTCCCCGACCGATGGGTTTCAATTTTTTGTGAAACCAATGCATCATTGTTGTTAGTTTAGCCTGTATCGGGATGACGGTATATCTGCCCGATGGACCAGTTTAAAGTGACAAAGTTTCCTGCCGTAAAGATGAAAAGTTATTGATCCCGGTCAATATAAGGCTGTTCAGTCCCGGGAGACATCCCCGTCTATGGTCCCGGCTTAAAAAGGGAGCGTCATTCCGGGGCGCGCCGAGAGTAGAAGATCGCGGAAACGCTTTTGAATCCGCTCCAGCGCCACCTGGTTGTCGCCTTCGAAGCGGAACACCAGCACCGGCGTGGTGTTGGAGGCGCGTACCAGGCCGAAACCATCGGAAAAATCCGCGCGCAGGCCGTCGATGGTCGTGACCCTGGCGTCCGGAAAACGGGCGCGCTCGACCAGTTCTTTGATAACGGTGAAATGTTCTCCTTCGGAAAACTTGAGATTCAATTCCGGCGTGTTCACCGTGTTCGGCAGCGAGGCGAAGATTTCCTGCGTCGGCCGGGCATCGCGCGAGAGCAGTTCCAGCAAGCGTGCGGCGGCGTAGAGACCGTCATCGAAGCCATACCAGCGTTCCTTGAAGAAGATATGCCCGCTCATCTCGCCGGCGAGCAAGGCGCCGGTTTCCCTGAGCTTGGCCTTGATGAACGAGTGCCCGGTTTTCCACATGGTAGCCTTGCCGCCGGCCTTGCGGATTTCGGCATCGAGCGTGCGCGAGCATTTGACGTCGTAGATGATTTCGCCGCCGGGATGACGCGACAGCACGTCACGCGCGTACAAGATCATCTGGCGATCGGCCCAAATTACGTGGCCGTCCGGCGCGATAACGCCGAGGCGGTCGCCGTCACCGTCGAAGGCCAGGCCCGCGTCGTAACCGCCCTTCTTGATTTCGGCGATCAGATCTTCGAGATTTTCCGGTTTGCTCGGATCGGGGTGATGGTTGGGAAAGGTACCGTCAATTTTGCAATAGAGTTCGGTAACCTGGCAGCCGAGCCGTTTGAGTAATTGCGGCGCCATCTCGCCGGCCACGCCATTGCCGCAATCCACGGCCACGCGCATGGGGCGCGCGAGTTTGACGTCACCTGCCACGCGGCCGAGATAGGCGGTGCGTACGTCGGCCTGTGAGACGGTTCCCTGACCGGTCACGAGATTCTTGCCTTGGATCCGGGCGCGCAATTGCTGAATCGTGTCGCCCGCGAGCGTGACACCGCCGATAACCATTTTGAGGCCGTTATAATCGGGCGGATTGTGACTGCCGGTGACGGCCACGCCCGAGCCGGCGCCTAGATGCTGAATGGCGAAATAAACAACCGGTGTTGGCACCATGCCGATATCCACCACATCGCAGCCGCTGCGGGCGATTCCTCGGGAGAGTGCCGCCACCAGCTCCGGTCCGGAGAGACGCCCATCGCGCCCGATCACAAAGCGCTTCTGGTTCTGCGCCCGTGCTTCACTGCCCAGGGCCTGGCCGATGACCTCCACAATTTGTGGCGTCAGCGTTTTGCCCACAATTCCCCGGATGTCGTAGGCCTTGAAGATTTCCGGGGGAAGGGTGTGAGTCACCGCCGCGGCGGTGGTATCGGATTTCGGCATGGCGTGTAATTCAAGAATAGGATGCGTTAACAGGAGAGTTTACCGCATCCCCGCGAATCAGGCGAGGCGCGCGGGATTCGTGTTGTGAAGATGAGCGCGTCGCCTTCAGCTGACCATGATCTGCTTTTTCACAGGCGCACCGGTGGCGGGATCGTATATTCTTGTATTGTTTCGCCCGGTTTCCTTGGCCTGCAGCAATGCCTGATCGGCGCGCCACAGGACGTCGTCCGGTTTGTTGTCCTTGTCGTGCATGGTGCTTAAACCGCCGGTCCAGCGCAACTGATGTATAACTCCCTTGGTCAATGGAATCTCTCGCGGCAATTGCCGGCGCAGGCGTTCGACCAGCGCCGTGGCTTTATTCAGCGGGGCGTAGGAATAGATAATGCAGAATTCATCGCCGCCGAGACGGGCGAGCACGTCCGTCTGGCGCACCAACTTGCGCAGTGCATTCGCGAAGCCGACGATCAATGCATCGCCCGCATCATGGCCGTGATTGTCGTTAACCGCCTTGAAGTGATCCAAGTCTATGATGAGCACGGACGAGAGGCCGTTGGCCTTGGAAGCCTCGAACAACTCCTTGAGCCGCGTCTCGAAATGTCGACGATTGCCGAGTTGCGAAAGATGATCCATCAGTCCCATGCCCTTGAGTTTTTCCTTTTCCTTGACCAGTTTCTGCCCGCGGTCGCGGAGATACTCGAAAATCTCAGAAAATTCCTTCAAGGCCATGGGGTAGCTGACGCGCACGCTGCCTTCGCGCAAATCCTGGAACATGCGAATCAGGGATTGGATATCGTGCCGAATGGACTTGACGGTCCGGCGATATAGGCGGTACAGCACCATCAGAATAACGGTGAACACGATTACCGCTGACCAAAAATAAATGTTCCGGTATCCGGACAGAAGGCGGGGAGGCGCCTCGGCGTCCTGGTAAAGCAATTCCCAGCCACTCCCCCCTATTTCACTTGCCACGGAAACATTTTCATCATCCGAAGCTGTTCCGACAGCCAGCACGGATTGAGAGGTTCCGCGAGATACCTGCTGACGGAGTTCCATGTAGGCATTCAGCGGCAATGATTGTTCCAGGATGGCTTGTACCGGGGTGCGGGTGAAACCCGCCAGCAGATAACCGGTCATGTCCCGTTTCTCGTTCCTGACCGGGACGGCCAGCTTGTAATGTTCGGCGGTTGTGCCGTTCCCCTGGAATTCCGGTTTCGCCGGACCACCGCTTGTTGCCAGGCGCTTAACATAATCGAGAGATGCCGGGTCTGGCGTTCCGGTGGCTGACACCGGGCCGGCATCTGTCCATGGAAGCAGACCAACAGAATGCGCGCTGGCCAGTTGTGATTTGATTTCGTGTTCCTTGTGTGATCGTTCCGCCGCTGTACCGTGCTGGAGCACGGCCACGACGCTGGATTGTTTGGCGAAGTTTCCCAAAGACTGGCGCTGTTGCGACAGGAGTTCATCAATCCGCTTTACCGTACTCGCGGCAACCTGCGATACCCTGTCGTGATACGATGATTGCTGCATGTCGCGCACAGCAAGATAGCAGACGTATCCGATTGCCAGAAAGCACAGGATCAGGATCAGGATGACCTGAAGATATATACGTGTCAGCGACTGAGCCATTTTGCCTTTAGTCCCTTTGTCAGACAGTGACAAAGCGTTTCCGATGAAGGACTCTCCTGTCTATAAAGATAGAAGATGCCACCCGGCGTCGCCAGGGGAGCGGCACGGAAGCCGACCCGAGGCGGGAAACCGCGGATACGCGAAGCGAAAGGGAGGTTACTTCCGGCCAGAGTGGCCGAAACCACCCTCGCCGCGACGACTTTGCGCGAATTCCTTGACGACGTTGAATTGCGCCTGCACCACCGGAACGAATACCATCTGGGCGATGCGGTCGCCCGGCTCGATGGTGAATGACTCATGGCCGCGGTTCCATACCGAGATGAATAACTGGCCCTGGTAATCCGAATCGATCAGGCCCACGAGATTTCCGAGCACGATGCCATGTTTGTGTCCCAGACCTGAGCGGGGCAACAGCACCGCCGCCATGCCGGATTCGCCGATATGAATGGCGATGCCCGAGGGAACGAGATGCGTCTCCCCGGGCGCGAGGTGCAGATGTTCGTCCAGGCAGGCATACAGATCCATGCCCGCGGAACCGTGGGTGGCGTAGTGAGGCAGCGGAAATTCAGCGCCGATGCGCTCGTCGAGTATTTTGAGTTCCACGTTCGGCATGATATCTCTCGGCGATATGTTGTATCAGTGAACGCGCCAGCCTGGTCTTGGGTTGGGCCGGCAGGGTGGTCGCATCACGACGGTCGATAAGCAGGAGGCTGTTGTCGTCCGATTCGATTCCCAGATCCGCGCCCACGCGGTTGGCGGCAACGAGATCGATTTTTTTGTCTTCGAGCTTCCGGCGCGCGTTCTGCTCGACATGTTCTGTTTCGGCGGCGAATCCGACCGTGTAAGGCGCTGGCTTGAGCGCCGCCACGCTCGCGAGGATGTCGGGATTGCGCGCCAGTTCGAGTGTCATTTTCTCGCCTGATTTCTTGATCTTCTCGGTCGCTCGGGTAGCCGGGCGGTAATCGGCTACCGCGGCAACACCAATGAAGATGTTCGCCGTGGGGACATGGGTATGCACGGCGTCATGCATCTCCTGCGCGCTCTCCACTCGCAGGGTTAGCACGCGCTCCGGGTCCGGCAATGACGTCGGTCCGGATACCAGTATCACTCTGGCACCGGCTTCCATGGCCGCGGTGGCCAGCGCATAGCCCATCTTGCCCGAACTGCGATTGGACAGTCCTCGTACCGGGTCCAGTGCCTCCCAGGTCGGTCCGGCCGTGATCACGACATTAAGTCCGTCGAGCACACCCGATGTAAATAACTCCGATGTCAGACTCGCGAGATCGGCCGGTTCCAGCATGCGACCGGGGCCGACCTCGCCGCATGCCTGGGATCCTTCGCCGGGACCGAATATCCTGACGCCGTTTTTTTGCAGCGTGGCAAGATTCGTTTTGGTCGCCGCGTTGTTCCACATCTGCTGGTTCATGGCCGGAGCCACCGCCACCGGTGCTTCGGTCGCCAGGCACACGGCTGTCAGCAGGTCGTTGGCGCGTCCCTGGGCCAGACGCGCCAGAAAATTAGCGCTAGCCGGCGCGACCAGCACGGCATCGGCCCAGCGTGCCAGTTCGATGTGCCCCATGCCGGCCTCGGCGCCTGCCCCTGCAGGCTTGAGGCCGGGGTCGGTGTCGAGCAGTTGTCGATAAACCGGGCGGCCGCTGACAGCCTGTAGCGTGAGCGGTGTAATGAAACTTTCGGCGCCCCGCGTCATGATCACACGCACTTCAGCGCCTATTTCGCGCAGGCGCCGTACCGTGTCGGCGCTTTTGTAAGCGGCAATGCCGCCGCTGACGCCGAGCAGGATACGCTTATTGGCGAGTGTGCCCATGTGATAAAGTGTACTTGCCCGGCGAGGCAGGTACAAATGGATGATAAAAATATCAATAATCGCTCGATGGCAATAAGCCAGTGGCCGGAACACGAACGTCCGCGCGAAAAGCTTTTGCAGCGTGGCCCTTCCTCTCTGTCGGACGCCGAGTTGCTGGCGATTTTCATCCGCACCGGCGTGCCCGGTAAAACCGCCGTGGATGTCGCGCGTGAGCTGTTGAATCGTTATGGCGGCCTGCGTGAACTGCTGGCGGCCGGACCGGAAGAGATGTGTGAAACCCCGGGGCTCGGCGAGGCCAAGTATGTGCAGTTGCAGGCCAGCCTCGAGCTGGGGCGGCGTTTTCTGGCGGAAAAACTCAAACGCGAGGTGACGCTCGGTTCCACGCGGGACACCCGGGATTTTCTCCAGGCACAGCTGCGTGACCGCAAGCACGAGGTGTTCTGCGTGCTGTTTCTGGACAACCGGCATCGGGTGCTGACTTTCGAAGAGTTGTTTCAGGGCACCCTGAACGGCACCGCCGTTTATCCGCGCGAGATCGTCAAGCGCGCACTCAGGCTGAATGCCGCCGCCGTCATCCTGGCACACAACCATCCCTCGGGCGTGGCGGAACCCAGCCGGGCCGATGAGCTCCTGACTAACCGTCTCAAGGATGCGCTGGCGTTGGTCGATATCCGGTTGCTGGATCATCTGGTGGTGGGGGACGGTGAAACGGTTTCATTCAGTGAAAGGGGGCTGATTTAGCCGCTGCGGTGGCGCTGACTTCGTTGCACCGTTGCTCGGAATGCTCATTTACTGGCGTGTAAACTCCGCTTGGGCGAAATACATCCCTTTATTTCGCCTGCGGCGGGCAGTCCCCGCCCGCCCAAATTCGCTCCCGGCGAATTTGTCTCGCGCCGGTGCGCCTCGCCATCATCGCCGGATCGACTAAATCAGGGGAGCATGGGGAGAGGTCTACCATGCAACTGTCGTTTCTGATATAAAAGCCGTCCTTTCAGACCCTTCGGGGCGTCCGTTTAGGGAGATTTTCGATGTCGAGAATATGTCAGGTGACGGGCAAGCGCGTGCTCGTGGGCAATAGCGTGTCTCACGCGAACAACAAGACCCGGCGCCGTTTTTTGCCGAATCTGCAAAACCGCCGCCTGTGGGTCGAGAGTGAGAAACGCTGGATCTCGCTGCGCCTGTCGAGCAATGGCCTGCGCACCATCGACAAGAAAGGCATTGATGCCGTGCTGGCCGAGATGCGCGCCCGCGGCGTGAAGGTATAAGGTAAGGAAGTCGCGACATGGCCAAGGCAATCCGTGAGAAGGTCAAGCTGGTATCGAGCGCTGGTACCGGCCACTACTACACCACGACCAAGAACAAGCGCACCACCCCGGACAAGCTCGAATTCAGGAAATATGACCCGGTGGTGCGCAAGCATGTCGCCTACAAGGAATCCAAGATCAAGTAGACAGGTTCAGAAGCACCAAAGCCCGGCCCGCCGGGTTTTATTGTTGTACGGTCCCTGCGGATTCCAGACTGGATCGATTCAGCCGGGATCGGGCCGAGAGGCTATGTACAAGCTATACTTATTCTGAGATAAATATCTACCGTATGGAACGATAAGTACTGGAAGACCCATTGTGTACGCATTGAATCAGCAAGTGTTGAGGACCGACGCCTCCGGGATGCCGCTTGAATGGATTGACTTCAAAGAGGCCGTGCGGGTCTATCACCTCGGGCAGGTGGCCTACACCTGCGGGGTGGCGCTGTATGAAATTCGCGGAGGTTATAACGCCATCACCGGCAGGCGATCGGTTTTGGAGATCAGCTCCATTGTCGCCACTCACGGCGACAGCCACGCGGTCCTGAAGGCGCGGGCGCATTATGTCCCGCCGCTGAACAATCAAACACTGTTTTCCCGCGATGCGCATCTGTGCATGTATTGCGGTGAGCAGTTTTCCTCCCGCGGTCTGTCGCGCGATCACGTAATCCCGTTGAGTGCGGGTGGCACGGACACTTGGAACAATGTCGTCACCGCCTGCAAACGCTGCAACAACCACAAGGCCGGGCGCTTGCCGGAACAGGCGGGGCTGGAGCTGATCGCGGTGCCGTTTACGCCGACCCACGCCGAGTACATCTTTCTTCAGGGAAAGCGCATCCTCGCGGATCAGATGGAATTTCTGCTGGCCCATTTTCCGCGCCACAGCCCGCTGCACAAGCGACTGTCCCGGGCGGCCTGAATCTCGACTGCAAAAAAAACCCGCCAACGGCGGGTTTTTTATTTATCGGCGGGGTAAATCAGACCGGCATGGGTACCAGGGTGTAGGTGCGCAGTTTCTGCGAAAAATTCTGCAGTGCCTCAATACCCGTGGCTTCCGCTTCGCGGCACCACTCCTGCAAGGCGTGCAGCAGGTGTTCCTGTGTGGTGGCCGAGCGTTGCCAGACAGCCTGAAGCTTTTGCTTCATGGTGTACACCGTGCCGAGTGTGGCATTGTGCGCCAGGGCATCGTTCAGCCAGCGCCGGGAAGCCTCGTCCAGCAGCGCCGCCTCGCGTACCATCAGCCGCCGCGCGCGCTTCAGCAGGGCCCAGGATTCGCGGTCGTTCGGGTCAGCCTTTTTCAGTTCCTCGCGGTGCACATGGGTCATGACTTCGCGCGCGAACTGGGCCATGACCTGGAAACGCCCGGTGATCACGGCCTTCACGGTGTCAATGTCCATGTGCTGCTTGGCCGTGTCGCAGGTGAGCTCGGGTGGGATTTTCTTCACGTGCGCCATGCCGATTATTTCCAGGATCCGGATATACATCCAGCCGATGTCGAACTCCCACCACTTGGACGACAGCTTGGCGGAGCTGCCAAAGGTGTGATGATTGTTGTGCAGCTCCTCGCCGCCGATCAGGATTCCCCAGGGCACAATATTGGTGCTGGCGTCGGCGATTTCGAAATTTCGATAGCCCCAGTAATGACCGACGCCATTAATGATGCCGGCCGCGAACAGCGGAATCCAGGCCATCTGCACCGCCCAGATCGTGATGCCGATGGGACCGAACAGCACGATGTTGGTCACGAGCATGATGATAATGCCTTGCTTGCTGCGGCCGGTGTACAACTGGCGTTCGATCCAGTCATCGGGCGTGCCATGACCGTACTTGTCCAGCGTTTCAAGGTTTTTGGCTTCGCGGCGATAGAGTTCGGTGCCCTGCCACATCACGGTGCGGATGCCGAGCTGCTGCGGGCTGTGCGGATCGTCCGGCGTTTCCACTTTGGCGTGATGCTTGCGGTGGATGGCCGCCCATTCCTTCGTGACCATGCCGGTGCTGAACCACAGCCAGAAGCGGAAAAAGTGACTGACGACCGGGTGCAGGTCGAGCGCCCGGTGGGCCTGGTGACGGTGCAGAAAGATGGTGACGGCGGCGATGGTGACGTGGGTCAGGACGAGCGCAACGGCGATATAGCCCCACCAGGGGAGATTGATCAATCCTTCCAGCATTCGTTCAAACCTCGGTTCATGGAGTGATAAGTATATCCGAAAATCCCGGTTCAGCGCCCATAGAATCTGAAAAAATCAAAAAACGTTGAATACAGGAGGAAAAACATGCCCGTACCGAAAACACCGGCAGTGACCACGGATATTATCATCGAGCTCAAAAACCGAGCGGATATTCCCATCGTGTTGATCCGGCGCAAGTACCCGCCGCATGGTTGGGCCTTGCCCGGCGGTTTCGTGGAAATTGGCGAATCGCTTGAGCAGGCGGCGGTGCGCGAGGCGGAAGAAGAAACCGCGCTGCTGGTCAGGCTCAAGCTGCTGTTGGGATGTTACTCCGATCCGACACGCGATCCGCGCCATCACACGGCATCGGTGGTATACGTCGCCGAGGCGGAAGGTGATCCCCGGGCGCAGGACGATGCGGCCGACGTGGCAATTTTCAGTCCCGAGGCTTTGCCTTCCCCGCTCGCTTTTGACCACGCGCGGATCCTGAGCGATTACCTGGTTTGGCGCCAGCAGGGGAAACTGCCGTACCCGGAGAATCCTTGATGTAGACATCGCG
>JANLIC010000108.1 GCA_024654125.1 Sulfuricaulis sp.
TCATCGTCCAGTTTCTGGAAACAGTCCGAGATCCGTTCAGCGACCTCGCCGAGGTAATGAATATCCTGTTCCTCGATCCGTTGCCAGCGTTCTATCGCACCGCGAAGGTCGCCCTCCTGGGCGGCGATATCTCCAAGCAAAATGCTGGCGCGCACACACTTGTCATCCACCGCCAGCGCCTGTTTCAGGTGTTCCCGCGCGGAAGAATCATTTTGACGAGAGAGGTCCAGTTCCGCCCGCTCGCAGTAAAAATGCGCGATCATGCTGTTCATGTTCTTGCCGGACAGGCGCGCCAACCGCTGGACGATAGAAATGGCCTTTTCCCATTCCTTTTCCTGTTGATAGATGTGCAACAGCACGCGCAGCGCCTGTTCGCTGTGGACGCGTATCTCGGCCAGCTCCAGAAACAGATTTTCGGCGCGGTCGAACAGCCCGGCCTTGTGATAATCCTGCGCCAATTCCAGCAACGCCTGGCTGCGTTGCTCCTTGTCGAGCGTCGGACGGGCGATCAGATTCTGGTGGATGCGAATGGCCCGCTCGACCTCGCCGCGGCGGCGGAACAGGTTTCCCAACGCGAGGTGGGTTTCCACGGTTTCCGAATTCACTTCCAGCACCCGGATGAAGACTTCGATCGCCTTGTCGTGCTGCTCGTTCAGCAGGAAATTCAGGCCCTTGAAATAGGCGGAGGGAAGGTCTAACGATTGGCGGGCACGCCGCTTCTGCTCCAAGCGTGCCGCGAACCAACCGGAGGCAGCGGCCAGTGGTAACAGCAGCCACAGCAAATAGGCGGCATTCATTACGTCAGGACGAACGGTGCGCAGCGAAGTAGGGCTTCATTTAGATGACATCTTTGATGGGAAGCGCTCGCAAATTGATGACTTCCTGCTCGACCTGGCGTATTTCCTTTCGCGCCTGGACCAGCTGGCGCTGCATCCGCACCACCATGCGCAAGCTCGCGAGATACCCCGCCAGCACGCCGATGGCAAGACTGGTCAGCAACGCCAGCGACAGCGGCCCGATCCATTTCAACCCGAAGTAATAACTGAGCTCGACTTCCTGTTTGTTCTGAATAGCAAACGCGATGCCGATGAGCAGGATGAGTATTGCCAGAATCGTGTAAATGATCCGCTTCATGGGGCCTCCTTGGGTCGCCAACACCTTGCCTCCGGCGGCAAGGGTTGTTCAGTGTGTCTTATTTTTGGTCATAAAAAAACGACATGGGATGACCCACATGCCGTTTTGCGCGTCACAACCGGTAAAAACCGCGTCACTCCGATCCGTTGTTGACCCGCTCCCGCAATTCCTTGCCGGGTTTGAAATGAGGGACAAACTTGTCCGGGACCTGCACGGCCGTGCCGGTCTTGGGATTACGGCCGGTCCGAGGCGGCCGGTAGTGCAGGGAAAAGCTGCCGAAACCCCGGACCTCGATGCGATCGCCCGAAGACAGCGCGGCGGACATCTGTTCTAGCAATTCCTTGACCGCCAGCTCCACGTCCCGGTAATCCAGTTGTGGCTGCTTGGCCGCAAGCAAACTGATAAGTTCTGATTTCGTCATACTCTCTCTACCTATAGAAAATAAGTAGAACAATTTCAAGGAGTTTTAACAGGACGGACGGACGAAAACTCTGTCCCCCCTCCCGGTAAACACCCTGATTTCCAACCTCAGGGCCGGAACCCGCGCCTATTCGGTGCTATCTTGCCCACCCAGTTTCTCCTTGAGTTTGTCACCCAAGGAAGAGGTGGCCGAACCGCCCTTGCGGCCATACTCCTGGACCGCCTCGTTTTCCTCCTCCATATCCTTGGCCCGGATGGAAAGCGTGATCTTGCGGTTCTTGCGGTCGATCGTGGTGATTTTGGCCTCCACGCCGTCGCCTTCTTTCAAGACGGAACGGGCGTCCTCGATACGCTCGCGCGCGATATCGGAGGCGCGCAAGTAGGCCTCGACATCGTCCGTCAGCTTGATGACGGCGCCTTTGGTTTCCACGCTCATTACCGTGCCTTTCACGATGGAACCCTTGCCGTGGGCCGCGACATAGCTCGCGAACGGATCGCCATCCAGCTGCTTCACGCCCAGTGAAATGCGCTCGCGCTCGGGGTCAACCGCCAGAATGACGGCCTCAATCTCGTCACCCTTCTTGTAGTTGTGCACGGCTTCCTCGCCCGGCAGTGCCCACGACAAATCGGACAGGTGAATCAGGCCGTCGATACCGCCTTCCAGACCGACAAAAATGCCGAAATCGGTAATGGATTTGATTTTGCCGCTGACCTTGTCATTCTTGTTGTGGTTGGAGGCGAATTCCTCCCAGGGGTTCGGTTGGCACTGTTTCATGCCCAACGATATGCGGCGGCGCTCGGTGTCGATGTCGAGAATCATCACCTCGACCTCGTCGCCCAGCTGCACCACCTTGGTCGGGTGGATATTCTTGTTGGTCCAGTCCATTTCGGAGACGTGCACCAGGCCTTCCACGCCCGGCTCGATTTCCACGAACGCGCCGTAGTCGGTGATGTTGGTGACCTTGCCGAACAGGCGCGTGCTCTCCGGGTAGCGGCGCTGAATGTCGACCCACGGGTCGTCGCCCAATTGCTTCAGACCCAGCGAAACACGATTGCGTTCGCGGTCATAGCGCAGCACTTTCGCCTCGATCTCATCGCCGATTTTCAGAACTTCGCTCGGGTGCTTGACGCGCTTCCACGCGAGGTCGGTGATGTGCAGCAGCCCGTCGATACCGCCGAGGTCGATGAAAGCGCCGTAATCGGTGAGATTTTTGACCACACCCTTGATGGTCTGGCCTTCTTCCAGGCCCGAGAGCAGCGCCTCGCGCTCGGCGGAGATTTCCTTCTCGACCACGGCACGGCGCGAAACGACCACGTTGTTGCGCTTGCGGTCGATCTTGATGACCTTGAATTCGAGTTCCTTGCCCTCGAGATAGCTGGGATCGCGCACCGGGCGGACATCGACCAGCGAGCTGGGGAGAAAGGCGCGGATGGTGTTCATGGCGACGGTGTAACCGCCTTTGACTTTACCGGTCATGACGCCGGTGACGATGGACTGCACCTCAAAGGCCTTCTCCAGGTCCTCCCAGGCCTTGGCGCGACAGGCCTTCTCGCGCGACAGCCGGGTTTCGCCGGAACCGTCCTCGAGCATCTCGATCACGACCTCGACCTGGTCGCCGACCTTGACGGTGACTTCGCCGCGTCCGTCCTGGAATTCCGCTACCGGGATCACGGCCTCGGACTTGAGTCCGGCGTAGACGACGACAATATTTTCATCCACGTGCACCACTTCGCCGGTGATCAGTTCGCCCGATTTCAGGTGGATTTTATTCAGGCTTTCTTCAAATAATTCCGCGAAACTTTCAGTCATAAGGTTAGTTTGGTTCCTGTCGCCGGCAACGCAAGGTGGAGAATTCGGCGACTTCGTCACTCGGGTAGGTTGATAAAGGGAGACCCCGCGCCCTGTCCGTTCCCTGGAAAGGCAGAACTACCCCGGCCGTTGCCGCTCCCGCAGCAGGCCATGCACATGCTCAACTACCCCGGAAATGTCGAGCTGAGAGGTATCCAGGATACACGCATCTTGCGCCGGTTTGAGCGGTGAAACCGCCCGCCCGGCATCGCGCGCATCGCGCTCACGGATCTCATCCAAAAGCCGCGGGAGATTAACATCGAATCCCTTGTCTATCAACTGTTTATGCCGCCTTTGCGCGCGGATCTCGGGGCTGGCGGTGAGAAATACCTTAAGGATCGCGTCCGGAAACACCGTGGACCCCATGTCCCGACCGTCCGCCACCAGCCCGGGAGGTTGACGAAACGAGTGCTGTTTCTGCAACAGGGCCCGGCGTACATCCGGCAAAGGCGCGACGATCGAGGCCAGCCTGCCGCTTTCCTCCGTCCGCAGCATGTCGCCGATGTCCTGGCCGTTCAGCAACACCGCCGCCGCGCTGCCGTCGGTCCGAGGGATAAATCGGATATTCATGGAGGTCGCCAGGCGCGCCAGCGCTGCCTGGTCATCGAGATTGATTTTGTCACGCACGGCGGCCACAGCCACCGCCCGATACAAGGCTCCACTGTCGAGAAAATGCCAGCCGAGCCGCTGTGCCAGGATCTGCCCTACCGTGCCCTTGCCCGACCCGCCGGGACCGTCGATGGCCAACACCGGAATATTGGAATTCATATGATTCTGTATTCGCAGATGAACACAGATTAATCTATTTTAAGAATTTGGAACCGCAGATGAACGCGGATTAGCGCAGATAAAACAACCCATCTCTCTTTTTCATCAGCGTTCATCTGCGTTTATCTGCGGTTTCAAAAATTATAAAAAAATATTCATATAACACGAATAGACAAGCCCACCTTTGCCGCGAGATTTACGAAGCCCGGAAACGAAGTATCCACATTCTTGCAGTCGCGCACCGTCACCGGTCCGGAGGTTACGAAACCCGCGATGGCGAAAGACATCGCAATACGGTGATCACCGTGGCTGTCGACAGTTCCCGCTTGCAGGCGCCCCCCTCGAACAATAATGCCATCGGGTGTTTCGCGGGCGTCGATGCCGAGCTGTTTCAGCCCCCGCGCCATAACCGCGATGCGGTCCGATTCCTTCACGCGCAATTCTTGCGCCCCGCTCAGGACGGTTTCACCGGAAGCCACGGCCGCGGCGATGAAGATCGCCGGAAATTCGTCTACCGCCAGCGGCACCTGGTCTTCCGGAATGCGAATACCGCGCAGGCCAGCCGCGCGCACACGAATATCCGCCACCGGCTCGCCGCCCACTTCGCGCGCGTTCAGCAATTCAATGTTCGCGCCCATGAGTTTCAGGATATTGAGCACGCCGGTACGCGTCGGATTGATGCCCACCTGTTCCAGCATCAGATCGGAGCCCGGGGCGATGCTGGCGCCGACAAGGAGAAATGCCGCCGAGGAAATATCCGCCGGGACATCGATGCGGCGTCCCTTGAGCGCGCCGCCACCGCGCAAACTGATGCGCGCGCCTTGTGTCTGCACGTCATAACCGAAACCTCGCAACAGGCGCTCGGTGTGGTCGCGCGTCGGCGCCGGTTCGGTGACGGTGGTTTCGCCTGCGGCATACAGCCCGGCGAGCAGCAAGGAAGACTTTACCTGCGCACTGGCCACCGGCATTTGGTATGAGATGCCACGCAATTTCTGACCGCCCTTGATCCGGAGCGGCGGCCGACCGCCTTCATCCGTCTGAATCTTCGCGCCCATGCGGCCGAGCGGATCGACCACGCGCTGCATCGGGCGCTGGCTGAGGGAGGCATCGCCGATGAGTTCCGTGTCGAAAACCTGCCCCGCCAGGACGCCCGCCATGAGGCGCATGGCGGTACCGGAATTGCCCATGTCGAGCGCATTTTTAGGGGACTTCAGCCCATGCAAGCCCGCGCCGTGGATGACCAGATTCCCCTGGTCGGGGCCTGCAACGCGCACGCCCATGGCGCGAAATGCCCCGAGCGTTGACAGCACGTCCTCACCCTCGAGCAAACCGGTTACGCGTGTTTCGCCCTCCGCCAACGAACCCAGCATGACCGAGCGATGCGAAATGGATTTGTCGCCCGGCACCCGGACACGGCCCGTAAGCTTCCCGCCTGGTTGGATCAGATAATCGATGGATTTGTTCATAATAATCTCGGACCGCAGTTGAACACGGATAAAGCCACGGATAAACGCAGATAACTGCAAAAGAAAATATCCGAACAATCTGCGTTCATCTATTTTTAAATCTGCGCTTATCTGCGTTCCAGAAATATTATATTTTCTTGTTCAGCTTGGCGCGTGCATGCTTGGCGCGCGTGAATGTGTCGCACAGCCACTTGCCATCGCCCTTCTCGACCGCCTTTACGATCGCGCCGAGATCGTCATGGTACTGGCGCAGCGCCACCACCAGGGCATCTCGGTTGGCAAGGCAGATGTCGCGCCACATCACCGGATCGCTTGCCGCGATGCGCGTGGTGTCACTGAACCCAGCGGCGGAATTTTCTATAATCGCGCGATACTCATCGTGTCGTACCACCATGTCCACCAGGCAGTAGGCCAACATGTGCGGCAGGTGGCTGCTCACCGCGAGCAGACGGTCATGGTCCGCGGCCGTGAGTGTTGCCACCTCGGCGCCCGCCGCCTCCCACATGGCGCGCACGCGCGCCTGGGCGTCGGCATCGGTGTCGGGTTCGGGGGTCAGGACCACGCGCCGACGCGTAAACAGATCCGGCAGCGATGCCGCCACACCCGATTGTTCTGTGCCCGCCAGCGGATGTCCCGGCACGAAATGAGTGAAGCGCGATCCGAGCGCGGCGCGTGCGGATGTAATGACGCTACCCTTGACGCTGCCGACGTCGGTCACCACGGCAGCATCCGGCAGCACCGGACCCAGTGTCTCAAGAATTTCCGCCATGTTCCCCACCGGCACGGCCAGCACGATCATGTCGGCCGCGCGCACGGCGTCCGGTAATGAGACTTCGGCGCGGTCGATCACACCGAGTTCCACCGCTTGCTGCAGACTGCCGACACTGCGGCCGTAGCCGATCACTTCGCGTACGTAGCCATTGTAACGCAGCGCACGCGCCAGCGAACCGCCGATTAAACCGATACCAATGATGCAGAGTTTTTCAATCACGTACTATTTTCCTCAGCGCTTCGATGAAGCGCCGGTTCTCTTCCGGTAGACCGACCGTGACACGCAGATGATTCGGCATTCCGTAGTTGGCCAGCGGCCGAACGATCACGCCCTGGCGCATCAAGGCTTCGTTCACCGCCTCCGCGGGCTTTCTGAAATCCACGCAAATAAAATTCCCGGCAGAAGGAATATGCGCAAGTCCCATTTCCGTCAAGGCCTCGCTCAGCTGGCGCATGCCGTCACGGTTGGTCTGCACGGCACGAGTGACATGCGCCTGATCCTCCAGCGCCGCCGCGGCGGCGGCCAGCGCCACGCTGTTGACGTTGAACGGCGGGCGCACCCGGTTCAGGACTTCGGCCATCGCCGGACTGGAAATGCCATAGCCCACGCGCAATCCGGCTAGCCCATAGGCCTTGGAAAAGGTGCGCGTGGTCACGAGATTCGGATATTTCGCAGCCCAGGCGATGGTATCGGGATATTCCCTCGCCCCGGCGTATTCGAAATAGGCCGCATCCACCGCCACCAGCACATGCGCCGGCAGCCCGTTGATGAATTCCTCCAGCTCGCCGGACTTGAGCCAGGTGCCGGTGGGGTTGTTCGGGTTGGCGATGAAAATCAGGCGCGTGCGCGCGTTGACCGCCTGGCGCATGGCCGCAAGGTCGTGGCCCCAGTTTTTCGCCGGAGTAACCACGGCTTTGGCACCGACCGCACGCGTCACGATGGGGTAAAGCGCGAAGGCGTGCTCTGAAAAGATTACTTCATTTTCCGGCAGCACGAAGGCACGCGCCAAAAACTCCAGAATATCGCTCGAGCCATTGCCAAGCGTGATGCTGTCAGGACTGATGCCATGTTTTTTCGCCAACGTTTTTTTCAGCGCAAAACCGCTGCCGTCAGGGTAACGGTTGATGCCCGTCAAAGCGTCGCGCGCCGCCGCTAGCGCGCGCGGACTTGGACCGAGGGGGTTTTCGTTGCTTGCGAGTTTGATCGCGCCGCTGACGCCGTGCTCGCGTTCCAGTTCCTCGATCGGCTTGCCCGGCCGGTAAGGCTCAAGTCCCCGTACTCCGGGTACCGCAAGATTGATAATTTCGTTATTCATAAACACTCAACGCAGAGACGCAGATGCGCAAAGTTTTCTGAAATTCAGAAATTTATTGTTCTTTGCGTACTCTGCGCCTTCGCGTCTTCGCGTTGGGCTTTTCATTAAAGTACGGCCTTGGGATAGGAACCGAGCCGTTTCAGGAACGCCGCTTCCTTTTCCAGCTCGGCGAGCGCCTTGGCGACCTTGCGGTCCTTCCAGTGGCCGTCGACGTCGATAAAGAAGACATAATCCCACAGCGTCTCGCGCGCCGGGCGCGACTCGATGCGCGTCATGTTGATCTTGTTCTTTGCCAGCGGCGCGAGCAGGCGTTGCAGCGCACCCGGCCGGTTGCGGCTGGAAAGCAGCAGGCTGGTCTTGTCGTTGCCGCTTGGCCCGGTGTCGATCGTGCCGATCACCAGAAAGCGCGTGGTGTTGTCCGGACGATCTTCTATATTGCTGGCGAACAAGTGCAGGCCGTAGAGCCGCGCCGCCGAGTCGCTGGCGATCGCGAGCGTGCCGGTGTCCTTGGCAGCGAGGCGCGCCGCCTCGGCATTGCTCGCCACCGGCACGCGCTTAACTCCCGGCAGGTTGGCGTCCAGCCACTCGCGGCACTGCGCCAGCGACTGCTGGTGCGATGCCACGCCGTTCGCGCCGCCCAGGTCGTTACACTTCCCGAGCAGGTGATGATGGATGCGCAGCGCCACTTCGCCGCAGATCTTGAGCGGCGAGGCCATGAACATGTCAAGCGTGTGGTTGACCACGCCCTCGGTCGAGTTCTCGATCGGTACCACGCCGAAGTGAGCGTTGCCCGATTCGACCTCGCGGAACACCTCGTCGATGGCCGCGAGCGGCACGGTTTCCACCGCCTGGCCGAACTGCTTCAGCGCCGCTTCCTGGGTAAAGGTGCCCTCCGGCCC
>JANLIC010000195.1 GCA_024654125.1 Sulfuricaulis sp.
TGACGGGGCTGGAGCCGATCCCGCTCGGGGATATTGAGTGCCCGCCGGCCGCGGCGAAGTGGTATATCCCGTACTACATCGGACCGGGCGGGCCGCCGATTCCGCCTGCAGAGTAGGGGCCCTTGAGGGCGCATTGCGGCGCTTAAGGCGCTCTTGAGGGCGCACCAAAGACAAAAGCCGGACTCGCGCCCGGCTCCTGCCCGGCCGCCGAACTTCGGGCGACCTCGTGGGCTAGGCCCGGCGCTATTGTAGCGCAGTAGCGGTAAGGCTTGCCGATGCCGGAATTACGGCATCGGTGGCGGCCAAATGAAGAAGACCCCCGGAACCCTACGTTTGGCGACGTAGGAGGGGGTCTCCGGAGAGATGAAGCCCACCAGCCTATCGAAAGCGACGCCATTATACCAGCAGACCCGCCAGAATCGCGCAGGCGGGCCGATCAGCGGGCGGGCGGTACGCGAGTAGCCTGCGCCGGTTTCGCGCGCCTACGCGCCATCTTGGCCGCTTCGGCTTTGAGTGCCGCATGGTCGGCAGGGTGCGCCCACAGTTCCAGTCGCACCAGCCCGGCAGCGGTGCGCGCCTGACGTAGCGTGCGCTGCCGCTCGGCGACGGTTTTTGCGGTCATTCGTCTAGCAGATGGTGGTAGCGCTGCGCGTCTGCCTGCTTTCCACAAGGCTGATCCAGTTCAATCTCTCCGCGCCCGCAGCGTCGGCACAGGCCGAGAACCACATCGCCGTTCCGATCCTTGATCTGGAGAGGAGCGTCATCATCTCCGGTCTTGTAGAGGTCATGCTGCGCGGGCATCTCATTCCTCCGTTTGGTGGTCTTAGCGGTCATTCGAGGGTGCTCTTCTTGTCGATAGCGGAATCAATGGCGCGCGGCTCTCTGCTGCCATTGCGGAGCCGCCGATACCGTTCCGCGTCTTTGCCCATCCTGCGAAGTTGTTCGGAGATTGAAACGTCGCCGCCGTCCGGCGGGTCCATGTAGTAGTAGCCGGGCAGCAGACTTTGCATTTCGGTTGCCAGCGCATCGCGCTCTGCCCGCGCTTCGGTGAGTTGGACTAACTGCGTGGCGCTGTGCTCGTTGTTGCATGCTTCGCAACACCCGGCGGCGCGCAGGTTGAAGCTGAAATCGTCGCACTGACGCCAGAGCGCGCCGCAGTCTTTGCAGTAGTGGGTTGCAGACAATAACGGATGCGGTGTTTCGGTAGGGCTGCGCTCGGCGGATACTGCTGCGCCAGCCGCGCCGGAGTTCAGAAGTTGGACGATCCCGTCACCTATCGGCGTCTCGTAGCCCCAGTCTCCCGGCGCACCGAGCGCCTTTCGGACATCCATGCCGTCAACGACGTTAGCCAGCACTCTCACCAGTTCAGAGGCCAGTTTGAGTGTTCGAGCGTTGGCGTGTGAAAGCGCCTTTTCCTGATCTGGCGTGACCGGGCCATCATCAATCGCTCTCTGGATGTCATAAGCGACATCGCGCGCACCGGTGGCGACATCCCGCAGAGCGCGGGCAAGCGGCAGGCCGCTCATGCCCGCACCACTTCGTAACCGACCGAACCATCCGCCAGTTCGCCGTAGCGACGGCAAACCGCCAGTTGCTTCTCGTGCCACGCCAGCGGAGCGGTCATCTCGGCGCGGGTCTTCGGGCGGATATACAGATCCCCACCTTCCCGCATCCGGCTCGCTGTAGCCTTGCCCCAGTTTTCAGTGATGCCCATTTCGTTTCTCCCGGTTCGTGTTGCGTTGGTGTGATTGGAGTATCCACCGTTACCGGTCACGAGTCAAGCACTTTGTGCGATTCGCGCGAAGTTTTTTCGCCTAGCGCGTCCACACTTCCAGCCGGCGCAAGATGCGCGCACGGGCAGCGCGACGGGCGTACAGATAGCGCCAGCCGAGGATGGCAGCGGCGCCGACTGCGGCGATGATTGCGGTGGTCATGGCTCATTTCCCTGTCCAAAACTACGAAGCGGCCCCTTGATTTGTAAGGGGAAAAGTGCTGCTAACTCGTCGTCGTGTATTGGACAGTGGCTCGCCATTTCCCGAGCCAGATCAACTACTTAGGCTCGATTCACCACATACTGCTGCATCATCGGCGTGTGGTTTTTGTCGTGCAAATTCAATGGCTTACGAAGCGGCGTTTAATAGACGTCCAATACTCGGCCCGGAAACGGCCAGATGTTCGCGCAGCCGAATATACCGGGCGGTCATCTCCGGGCTTGCGT
>JANLIC010000127.1 GCA_024654125.1 Sulfuricaulis sp.
TCGGCCCACACCTCGGCCAGCAGCGTGTACGTCGGCACCGGCTCGCCGTAATCCTGCTGCGACACCACCCGCTTCTCGATGCGGATCTTTCGGTCCAGCTCCCCGGCGCGCATCAAAACACCAGGATGCGGTAGGTAGACAACAATTCATGCACGCCGAAGGGGATCGTGCCAACATTGGACCCGATAATTCCTTGCTCGCGCCGCTCGTACATCTCGCCGATCAACAGCAGCATCGCCTGGCGGATCGGTTCCGGGACACTCGCCGCCGCCGTGCCATAACCAGCCTTGAACCGCAGCACGACGGCGTTGGTCACCGGACGAATACTCGGCCAGGATTCGCCGTAAGCCGGTGTGATGCGCCCGGGCTCGGAAACCGCATCGACGCGATAACCGCTCGTGGCGAGCACCTGCGTTGCGCCGTCCGTGTCCATGTAAGTGATGCTGGTCACTGAAATCAGCGGCGGACGCGGGACGGAGAACTCAACCGGGAAAGCGTCCAGCGACAAATCCAGTGTCCGCTCGATCAACACCCGGCGCAGATATTCCTCGGTCCATTGCCGGGCGGCGACGATCAAACCATCTATGCGTGCGTCCTGACCGGAATCCGTCTCGCGCAGATGCAGCTTGGCTTCGGCGCGCGCTATCGGCTCTTGCGCCGGCACGGTGACGATGGATAGGGGCACGACGGAATACCTTGCGCGCGATTAGCGGCCGGATTTCTGTTTCTTGCCGTGTGACGTCCCGTCGCTGACGACCGCCTTGTTGGCGATCTCGACAGATTTCACCGGTCGTATCCAGTCCGCCGGGACGCAGGAAACAAGATAGTCGGAGAGCTCTGCCTGCGTTCCCGCGGTGAACTGCTCGGTGCTCGCGCCGGTTTGCGAACCTTTGAAACTTTCTAAAATTTCGTAGAGCATGACTTACTCCTTGGTTCCAAGATGCTGTTGGCTGATCGGCTTCGAGTGGTCATATAACTTTTCAATCTCCGCCGCCGTCGGCAGGGTTTCACGTGGCACAAAATCGAGTCTCAACGTGCCGTCGTCCTGCATGTTGAAGCCGACATCCAGCGTGTCGTAGCCGTATAGCCTCGACGCGCGCGGATACATCGAGTCCATCAGCGTGGTGGTCTTGGGCAGATTGATCTTGATGCCGCGCGCGTGCGCCTGGCCCAGCCAGAACTCCACGCACGCCCGCCCCCGTTCCGCGTCGTGCGCCTTCGGATAGGTGTAATCCATGCCGAACAGGCTGATTTGTGCCACCCCGATATGAATGGCGAAGGCCACGGCATAGGCGGCGGTGTTGTTGAAATAATCGTGTCCCAGATGGTTCAGCACGTCTTGCAGCGGGAACTCGACCAGTGCCGGGTAATCCGGGTGCGCGCGGCTGGTGACCACCGGGACGCGGCTGGTCTTTATCCATTTCAGCATCGCGGCTATGTTTGACGCGGGCGCGGCCTTGGCGCGGATTTCCTGAATCCGAACATCGTCCATGTGAAACACCAGATCGCAGTCGAACACGTTCCCGAGTGCGTTAATTGACCACACCTCATCGCAGAATTTGCTTCGCCCGCCTTGACGCTTGGTGATATCAAGATACTGATCGAGGCTCGGGCCAAGGCCCAAAATGGCGACGTGCTTGCCGGATTCTGCGGCGCGATCCGGAATAACGTCACGGGTCGCCACGGCAATCAATGTGAG
>JANLIC010000079.1 GCA_024654125.1 Sulfuricaulis sp.
TAAGCGGACTCTCCGCCGGTACGACATATTATTACCAAATGGTGGCAAATAACAGCGCAGGCACCTCCACCGGCAGCGAACAGTCCTTTAACACCTCAAGCTCAGGCGGAGGAGGAGGCTGGGAACCGCCGGTGGTGACCCTGAGCGTTTCCGCCACAGAACCGTCAAACGGGGCAACAGACGTTTCGGTCGATACCGCCGTCTCTGCAAAATTCTCGATGCAGATAAACGGCTCAACGGTCGACACGGAAAGTATTTATGTGACCGATTCCGATGGCAATAAAATAGAGGGGACGGCAAGCACTGATTCATATAACGCCGTATTTACTACGGCAACCAGCCTCTCTTACGGCGCAACCTACACGACAATCGCCACCACAAAAATCCAGGCGGCAAACTGGGCGGGGACCCAGATGGATTCCAATTACTCGTGGAGCTTCACCACAGAATCCGCCCCCATAGTTCCTACGCCCACGCCTGCTCCAACGGTAACATCGTCACCCACCCCGGCAGTGACGTCATCGCCAACGCCCATACCAGTGGTTGTTGCGACACAGACGTCCACACCCGCGACAACGCCCACTCTATCGGCAGAGGCAACTCCTACTCCGACAATAACGGCAGAGACGCCCACTCCCACGCCTTCCCCCACACCGACGCCGGTTTACGAAGGCAGTGTAACACTGAGCAAGGAAGTGGCGTATCTCTCCGGCGATACGGTGATTGTCACGGTTGCTGACAACGACCGGAACACCGGCGCAGAGACTGAGGAGATACTCACCACCGCCATAAAAATCACAGGCGATAACTATTATATAGGAAACGACCTCCTCCTGGATTTAAACGAGGACGGCGCAGACAGCGGCACATTCCTTGCCACCATAAAGACGGGCACAACCACGTCCGGCGGGGCAGATTCAGTGGAGCGATCAAATATTGGCGTGGTATATGCCATCCAGGACGGCACGGTAACGGTGACGTACAGTCCGGATGCCTTTGTATCGGTCGCAAAGAAACTCTCATTCAGCAGTTTTGATGCCCAGCTTTCCTTTGACCGGCCGGTATACCGCATAGGAGAGTATGCGGGGATTACCCTGAAGGATGCGGAGTCGAACGCCGACCATGCAACAGCGGAGACGCTTACGGATGAGGTGTATATCGACACATCTTCATTCAACACCGCCGGTGTAAGGATGTTGGAGACGGGGACGGACACCGGGGTATTCAG
>JANLIC010000135.1 GCA_024654125.1 Sulfuricaulis sp.
CGCAATGGCTCGGGAACCGCGGCGAGTGCCGCATCGACGAGTTGTTGGGTGGAATCGGACATGCCGCCATAATACCCAAAGGGGTTCTGGTTTACTCGCGACTGCTGCGAGCGATAACGGCTAGCCTTTGCTGTGCCTCGACTCCGTCACAATGCTTTTCTCAACGGGCAATCCCGCTTCGCGCCATTCCGGAAAACCATCCTCCATCCGGCGCGCCTGAAATCCCTTTTCGCGTAACTGTGCCACGGCTTCGAAGGCGAGCACGCAATGCGGTCCACGGCAGTAAGCAACAATCTCTTGGTCCTGTGGCAGCTCTTTGAGCCGCTTGGCCAGTTCTTTCAGCGGAACATTTACGGCGCCGGGAACATGACCGGAGGCATACTCCTCCGGCGGACGGACATCAAGAACCGTAACAACCCCCTTGCGCGCACGGGCGAGCAATTCCCGTCGCGGAATCGGTTCCAGTTCATCCTTGACAGTGAGGTAAGCGCGCACCAAACGATCCACATCGGCCAAATGCGTTTCGGCGAGCTTGCGCATGCTGGAAAGCAGCCGGACGATCTCGTCGTCGGCAAGACTGTAATAAACATACAGGCCATCCTTGCGCGCTTTCACAAGTCCGCTTTGGCGCATGACCTGCAGATGTTGTGAAGTATTCGCGACTGAAAGGCCGGTGAGTTTGGCCAGCGCCTCGACCGTGCGTTCACCCTGTGCCAGGTACTCGAGCAGTTCTAGCCGATGGCCGTGACTGACCACCTTCCCGATGCGTGCGACCTGGCTGTAAATCTGCTGTTTCAGGTTCTGGCTTGACATATCCGAGTTCAATAATCTATTATTCAATTGAACAATTGAATAGTAACATACGCACATATAAATTCAAGAAGTCACACCTCGATGACGGCGCTCGCGGCAAACGTGTGGCTGTCGAGCCACACCTGATGTCGCCGGCAAGATTAGCGAAGGAGGTTGTCATGAGCAAAGACATCAACATCGCGGACATTATCGTTCTTCTCCATCCACAGCATTCCTGTGACGACAGCGACAAGATCGAGCGGGACCTGCGCGCCCACAATGGCGTTATTTCCGTTCACTTCAACACGACGGAACACCCTCATGCCGTCGTGGTGGCGTACAATTCCAACGTCGTCACCTCGAAAGAGATTCTTGCCGAGATCAGTAAATGCGACAAGGAGGCGGTGATGGCCGGTCTTTGATCCCGGCCATCGCTGTAAGACGACATGATAGTCACAGAAAAGACCATTCTTGTTTTGGGCGCTGGTATTGGCGGTCTGGCCACCGCTGGCCGTCTGCGCAAGAAACTCCCACGCGAACACCGCATCGTGCTCATCGACCGCGAAGCCGATTACGTGTTCGCGCCTTCTTTTCTCTGGTTGATGACCGGGCAGCGCACGCGGGAGAGCATATCGAGACCAATGGCGAAGCTGCCAAGGCGAGGGATTGAACTCATCCACGGCGAGATCGAGTCCATCGATCCACAGAACCGCGCCGTGCGGGTGAACGGCCGAACGCTGGCGGGCGATTATCTGGTGATCGCGTTGGGCGCGGAGCTGGCACCGGAGACCATCCCCGGCCTGGCGCCGGCCGGGCATAACTTCTACACCCTCGGGGGCGCAGAATCGCTGCGCGAGGCGCGCATGAATTTCCGCGCCGGGCGGCTGGTGGTTCTGGTCAGCGGCATTCCCTTCAAATGCCCGGCGGCGCCCTATGAAGCGGCCATGCTGCTGGAGGCCGACCTGCGCCGACGTGGTGTGCGCGATCGCACCACCGTCGAGCTTTACTCGCCCGAACCCGGACCCATGGGCGTGGCCGGTCCAGTGGTTTCCGCCATGGTGCGGCAGATGGTCGAAAGCAAGGACATCGCTTACCACCCCGAACATGCCGTTACCAAAGTCGATCCGTCGGCGCGGCGAATTTACTTCACCAACAACACCACCGCAGATTTCGATCTGCTGGCCTATGTCCCGCCACATCGCGTACCCACTGTTGTGCATGAGGCCGGCCTGTGTGGCGAAAGTGGCTGGGTGCCGGTGAACCGGTTCAAGCTTGAAACAAAATATCCCGGTGTCTATGCCATCGGCGACGTTACCGGCATCCCGCTCGCCATTGGCAAGCCCTTGCCCAAGGCCGGGGTATTCGCCCATAAACAAGCCGAGGTGGTCGCGCACAACATCGCGCGCGCCATTATCGACGCGGGCGAGGAACAGACATTTCAGGGGCACGGCGAGTGCTTCGTTGAAACCGGTGATGGCCGTGCGGGTTTCGGCAGCGGAAATTTCTACGCCGAGCCAAAACCGCAGGTCAGGCTCTATCCCCCCCGTTGGTGGCGGCACTATGGCAAGGTGCTGTACGAGCAGTACTGGCTCCACCGCTGGTTTTAAGGAGATAGCCCTGATGAAAAAGGTATCCGTGATGTGTTTCCACGACGAGCTGTGTCAGGTGTTCAATGTCCTGATGACGACACTGAGCCTGCTGCGCGAGGGATCGAAGGTCACGCTATTCTTCGGCTCGCGCGGTATCAACGCCGTGCATCGCGACAAAATGAAGACACTTACCTGCCTGCCGGACAAGCCCAGGGAGATCGGCGAAGCCGTGTGGCCAAGATGGACGAGATGGGACTGCCGCTGGTCGAGGACCTGTTCGTGATGCTGATCGCCGAAGGCGCGACCGTGCTCGCCTACCTGTCGCTGTTCGGCATTATGCCGAAGGACCTAGTGGACGGGATCAAGGTCGCCGATCCGGTGAAGTACTACCGGGAAGTGGTCATCCCGGCCGACATGAACCTGACTTTTTAGACTACATCAACGCAATCGGCAAAGGAGGCACCGATGTGGAGTGACATGAGCAATCACGGTTGGTGGTGGGGTTTCGGCCCGCTTCCCATGCTGCTGTTCTGGGCGCTGATCATCGTGGCAATCGTGGCATTTGGGAAATGGATGTTTGACCGATCCGGTGATGCGCCGCGCGGCAAGTCCGCGCTCGACATTCTTAAGGAGCGCTACGCCCGCGGCGAGATCGGAAAGGAAGAATTCGAACAGAAGAAGCGCGACCTTGAAGGCTGAAATGCAACATCGTACCGATCTTTTTTGAGGTTACGGCTATTTGCCAATCCGTGAAGGTTTGGCAAGACGAAAATGATCTCATTCCCGGCATCCAACCAGGTTCCATGAAGGCATTGGCCAGCCGGACCAGGGAAAGCAACATCGTTTTGACTTTTTGAGAAAAGGTGATGGCCATGAAACTCGGCATTGTCATTTACACACCGGAAGCGGAAACCGTATCGAACGTCATGCGTCTTGGGATCTTCGCGCTAAAGCAAGGCGACAGCGTCAAACTGTTTCTTCTGGCGCGCGGTGTGGAATGTGAAAAACTCGATACCGAACGGTTCAAGGTAACCGTGCAGATGCGGGAATTTCTCGATCTCGGCGGAGATATCCTGGCCTGCGGTACCTGTCTCAAGCTGCGCCAGACGGAAGGTTCTGAACTGTGTCCGGTCTCGACCATGAAAGACCTGTACGAAATCGTGCGCGACAGCGACCGGGTGATCACCTTTTAGAGCGCGATAGAAATCACTGTGACTCAGGCCGCAGGCACGACGACAGGTCTGACAACCATGAGCCCGGGCGAGTATGAGGCGTGGTACCAAACCGCGAGCGGGAGTTGGATCGCCGATCGCGAATTCAGCCTAATGTGGCGGTTGTTGAATCCACCGGCCGGCGCCACGCTGCTCGATGTCGGTTGCGGCACCGGCCATTTCAGCCGCCGCTCTGCCGCTGCCGGGCTGCGGGTCACGGGCCTAGACCCCGATCCGGCCATGCCGGACTACGCGCGTGGGCTTGGCGGCGGCGTAAACTACCTGCCCGGCACGGGAACGGCGCTTCCCTTTGATAACAAGGCCTATGACTTTGTCACGGCGGTGACCAGCCTGTGTTTCATCACCGATCCCGAACGAGCGCTGAGGGAACTGTGGCGCGTGGCGCGGCATGCCGTGACGCTCGGCCTGCTCAACCGTCACAGCCTGTTATTCCGGCAGAAACACGGCCGTGGCGCCTACCGCGGCGCGCGCTGGGATACGGCAGCGGAAATCAAACAATGGGCCCGCCAACTTGTACCCGCGCTGCGGATCACGGTGCGCAGCGCGATATTCCTTCCCGGTGGCCGGTTACTCGCACACGCGGCCGAAGCAGTGCTCCCCGGCGCAATGCCGTGGGGCGCGTTTCTGGCGGTGCTGCTGCACAAGCCGGATCACGGCAAAAGTGATGGGTGATGTTATGCTTCATCTCTGATGACAGGAGACAGTCTATGCCTTCCTTGAAACACGACGAAATCCGCCAGACCGTCCGGCTGCGTTACAGTGAAGTCGCGCAATCCGATGATGCTGGCGGCTGTGGACCGAGCTGCTGCGGTACCGGGGACAACACCTCCGAGGTCGAGGCGTCGGTAACGCTCGGCTATTCACAGACTGACGTGGCGACGGTTCCCGATGGCGCCAACATGGGCCTGGGCTGCGGCAATCCTCAGGCCATCGCCGCGTTAAAGCCCGGGGAAACCGTCCTCGACCTTGGAAGCGGCGGCGGATTCGATTGTTTCCTGGCAGCGCGTCAGATCGGAGATCATGGACGCGTGATCGGCGTCGACATGACACCGGCGATGATCTCCAAGGCGCGCGCGAACGCCGAACAAGGCGGCTATCACAACGTCGAGTTCCGCCTCGGCGAGATCGAAAACCTGCCGCTTGCCGACCACTCGGTGGACGTGATCATCTCGAATTGCGTGATCAACTTGTCGCCCGACAAGGAACGGGTTTTCAAGGAGAATTTTCGCGTCCTGAAGCCCGGCGGCCGGCTGGCAATCTCCGACATCGTCGCCACTACCACCTTGCCCGAAACGGTGCGACACGACGTCACGCTCTACACCGGTTGCATGGCCGGCGCCTCCCTGATCGACGAGATCGAAAGGATGCTCGCCTCCGCCGGGTTTATGGACATTTGCCTCAAACCCAAGGACGAAAGCCGGTCCTTCATCCGGGACTGGGCGCCCGGAAGCAAGATCGAGGATTACGTGGTGTCGGCCACGATCGAGGCCGTGAAACCGCGAAATTAACCACAGGCGCGGAACACACCGCCACAAAAAGGCCCCGCAAACGGGGCCTTTATTCTTGCTGCGACACATCGGCGGGTAAATAATGCCATCCTGCATGGCGACAGAAGGAGTTGTCTGTGAAACCGATTATCTCCCGAAAGATCGAAGAGTATTGCCTGCGGCACTCCAGCGCGCGCAATACGCTGCTGCGTGAACTGGAACGCTACACGCAAATGCACTGCGATTATCCGCAGATGCTGATCGGCCCGCACGAGGGTGCCTTGTTGTCTCTGCTGGTGCGCCTGACCGGGGCGCGGCGCGTGCTCGAGATCGGCACCTTCACCGGTTATTCCGCGCTGTGCATGGCCGAGGCACTGCCCAAAAATGGCCGGCTCGTCAGCTGCGAAATCAATCCCGAGCGCGCCGCGATCGCCCGCTCATTTTTCAAGCGCAGCCAGTACCGGAACAAGATCAAAATCCGCGTCGGCCCAGCGCTCGAAACGCTTGCCAGCCCGCCCCGTTCGACGCGCTTTGATTTCGTATTCATCGATGCTGACAAGGAAAATTACGTTAACTACTACCAGGCGGTGCTACCACGGCTGCAAACCGGCGGGGTGATCGTCGCCGACAACGTGCTGTGGTCAGGGCGGGTGCTCGCGCCGAAAAATAAAACCGACCGCGCCGTGGTCAAATTCAATAAACACGTGCGCCGCGACCCGCGCGTCGAGTGCGTGATGCTACCCATTCGTGACGGCGTGAGCTTGATCCGGAAACGTTAATCCATTGTCGAGCGGGCTTCGCACACGACCAAAAGCTAGTAGTGGTCGATGGCTACTCAATAAAAAAGAAAACCCCGCGAAGCGGGGCTTTCAATTCTACAGCGGATGCTGGAACAGGGTTACATATCCATCCCGCCCATACCGCCCATACCGCCCATACCGCCCATGCCACCACCGCCGCCGCCATGCGACTCTTCCTTCGGCGATTCAGCGACCATGGCTTCGGTCGTGATCATGAGGGCCGCGACGGACGCCGCGTTTTGCAACGCGATGCGCGTCACCTTGGTCGGATCGAGGATACCCATCTTGATCATGTCGCCGTACTCATCGGTCGCGGCGTTATAACCGTAGTTGGGATCCTTGCTCTCGGCGACCTTGTGGTACACCACCGAGCCTTCGATACCACCGTTCTCCACGATCTGGCGCAGCGGTTCCTGCATCGCGCGTATCGCGATCTGGATACCGACGTCCTGGTCATGGTTGTCGCCCTTGAGACCCTTGAGCGCCGTCACGGCACGCACCAGTGCTACACCGCCGCCCGGAACAATGCCTTCCTCGACCGCGGCGCGGGTGGCATGCAGCGCGTCTTCCACGCGCGCCTTCTTCTCTTTCATTTCCATCTCGGTCGCCGCCCCAATCTTGATCACGGCGACACCGCCGGCGAGCTTGGCTACGCGCTCCTGCAATTTCTCCTTGTCGTAGTCCGAGGTGGCTTCCTCGATCTGCGCGCGGAGCTGCTTGATGCGCGACTCGATCTCCAGCTTCTTGCCCGCGCCGTCGATGATCGTGGTGTTTTCCTTGTCCACCACCACGCGCTTGGCGGAACCGAGCAGGCTGACATCAGCCTTCTCGAGACTCATGCCGAGCTCCTCGGAGATCACCGTGCCCGCCGTCAGGATGGCGACATCCTGCAGCATGGCCTTGCGGCGGTCACCGAAGCCCGGGGCCTTCACGGCGCAGACCTTGAGGATACCGCGGATGTTGTTGACCACCAGGGTCGCGAGTGCCTCGCCCTCAACGTCTTCGGAGACAATCAGCAGCGGACGGCCCTGCTTGGCCACGCCTTCCAGGATCGGCAGCATCTCACGGATGTTGGAGATCTTTTTGTCGTAAATCAGGATCGACGGATTCTCGAGCTCGGCGCTCATCGTGTCCTGTTTGTTGATGAAGTACGGCGACAGATAGCCGCGGTCAAATTGCATACCTTCGACGATCTCGAGCTCGTTATCGAGGCTCTGGCCCTCTTCCACCGTGATCACACCTTCCTTGCCGACCTTCGCCATGGAATCAGCGATGATCTTGCCGATGGATTCATCGGCATTGGCGGAGATGGTGCCCACCTGGGCGATCTCCTTGGAGTTGGAGCAGGGCTTGGAGATTTTCTTGATCGCTTCGACCGCGGCGATAACGGCCTTGTCGATACCGCGCTTCAGATCCATCGGGTTCATGCCCGCGGCCACCGACTTCAGGCCCTCGCGTAACATCGCCTGTGCCAGCACGGTGGCGGTGGTGGTGCCGTCGCCGGCAACGTCGGAAGTCTTGGAAGCGACTTCCTTCACCATCTGCGCGCCCATGTTTTCGTACCTGTCCTTAAGCTCGATTTCCTTGGCAACACTGACGCCGTCCTTGGTCACCGTCGGGGCGCCGAAGGATTTTTCCAGCACCACGTTGCGACCCTTGGGTCCGAGTGTAATTTTCACTGCGTCGGCCAGGATGTTTACGCCACGCAACATGCGTGTGCGGGCGGGATCGCCGAATATAACGTCTTTAGCAGCCATAGTTTCCTCTCTTCAAAATTCGTTTAGGTTGATTACTTCTCGACCACGCCCATGATGTCTTCTTCACGCATCACGAGCAGCTCTTCGTTGCCAACCTTGACCTCGGTGCCGGAGTATTTGCCGAAGAGAATCTTGTCTCCGGGCTTGACGTCCAGCGGACGCAGCTTGCCGTCCTCAAGAATCTTGCCGTGACCCACGGCGACGACTTCGCCCTGGATCGGTTTTTCTTTGGCGGTGTCGGGGATGACGATGCCGCCGGGTGATTTGCGCTCTTCTTCGAGACGACGCACGATCACGCGGTCGTGCAGCGGACGGATTTTCACAGTAGGTTCTCCTTTGACAGCGGGTTTTACACTCATGCTTCGCTCCTTTTTCAAACATTCCTGAGGCTTTAAACTTAAATAGACCCTGAATAACCGGTTGCCAGCAATGTTAGCACTCGGCTCAAGAGAGTGCTAATGATAATCGGCGAGGTTTTCTTGTCAACGGGGGGCTCAATCCTCCCGGCGGGATTCCCCCTCCAGGGGGGTGCGTGCCGGCTCATCCGTCCTGGAAGAATAATGGGTAACGGTGTCTTCCAGGCGGACATAACGCAGGTAAACCCGAATGATCCCACGCCGCAGCGGGGGGATCAAAAGGACAAAGGCCGTCACATCGGTCAGGAAGCCCGGGATCAGCAACAGCACCCCGGCGGCCAACAGGGCCAGGCCTTCCAACATGCCCAAAGCGGGCGACTCGCCTCGGGAAATCATGGCCTGGACGCGTGTGGCGGCGGCAAAACCCTGGACCCGGATCAGCCAGATTCCGAAAACGGCGCTGGCCAGCACCAGCAGCAGGGTCATGACGACGCCGAGGCGGAAACCGACCTGGATGAATACCGCGATCTCGGCGACCGGTATGAGCAGTAATATCACATAAAACATCCTGGCAAAGCCCACGAATCTAAAACCGCAGCTTAACCCGGTTAGACACGGTCTGGCATCCGGGACCTTTTCCAGCCACGCTTTCGTTACAATTAATGAATAAACTTAAACCCGTACCGTCATCATGGCGGTCATTAGAAACACCAAACTTGATGAAACGGCATGAATACCAACTGGTGCTCACGACCTGCCCCGACACCGAGGCGGCGGAACGCATTGCTCAGGCGCTTGTGAACGAACACCACGCCGCCTGCGTCAACATCCTGCCGATTGCCAAATCGATCTACCGCTGGAAAGGCCAAGTGGAGTCTGCGGCCGAGCAATTGCTGATCATTAAATCCATGACGCGCGCCTTCGGCACCATTCGTAGCCGCATCCTCGAGCTGCATCCCTATGAACTTCCCGAGATAATCGCGGTCCCTGTGGCGGAAGGTCACCCCGATTATCTCGCCTGGATTCGAGACCCGGACAAGACATGATCAAAAATCTCCTGGCTGTGCTGCTGGTCCTGCTGCTGCCGTCGGTTCACGCGGCCGCGCCTGAAGATGAATTGCTCGAACCCGACAAGGCCTTCCGCCTGTCCACGCGCGCCGTGGACGGCGCCACGCTCGAGGCCAGCTGGAAGATAGCCACCGGGTACTACATGTACCGTGACAAATTCAAATTCGAGTCGCTGGACGGCAGTCAACTCAAGGACCCGGCCTTTCCGCGCGGCAAGAAAAAGCAGGACCCGCTGTTCGGCGAGGTCGAAACCTACACCAAGGCCGTCAGGATACGCGTGCCGTTCACGCGCGCTGAGGGCGCCACCACGGCGCGGCTGCGTATCACCGCGCAGGGATGCAACGAGCCGGTGGGCGTCTGTTACCCGCCCATCGTCAAGGAAGTGGATTTCAAACTTCCGCCAGGCAAAGCGAAACCCGCTGTCGCTCCCGCCGCATCGGTGGCGGTGGCAAGGGACAAGATCACTTCCCTCAAGGACCTGACCCGCGGCCTGGCGCCCACCGGGAACGTGGAACCGGTGGACCCGGCAAAGGCCTTCCGGTTTAGCGTCATGGCGCGCGACAACACCACGCTCCTGGCGCGCATCGACATCGATGACTGTTGCTATCTCTATCGCGACAAGACCAAGTTTGAACTGATTGAGACCGGCGGTGCGCCGGCATCCGGCGCGCGCCTCGGTGGCTACACGCTGCCGCCGGGAAAGCTCAAGGTCGACGAGTTCATTGGCAAGACCGAAGTCTTCGAGAAGGGTTTCGATACCGTGCTGTCGATCACGGGCCTGGCCGGTAACCGCGACCTGGCGCTGAAAGTCACGTACCAGGGCTGCTCGGAGAAAGGCGTGGCCATCTGTTACCCGCCGGTGACAAAGATCTTCGGGATCCAGTATCGGAGCGGTGTCCTGAGTACCGTGGATACCTCGATTCTCCCACCGTCCGCGCCCGGCGCATCCTCGCCGCGCGACATGGGCACGTTCGTGCTCGCCGTGCTCGCCGCCTTCGGCGCGGGCCTGCTGCTCACCTTCACGCCCTGCGTGCTGCCCATGGTGCCGATCCTGTCCAGCATCATCGTGGGGCAGGGCGACATCCATATCAGCAAGTTGCGCGGCGGCCTGCTTTCCTACAGCTATGTCCTCGGGACCGCCGTGACTTACACCGCCGCCGGGATCCTCGCCGGCTACAGTGGCGACCAGCTCCAATCCTATTTCCAGAACGCCTGGGCTATTGGCACGTTTGCCGTGCTCCTGGGGCTGCTCGCGCTGTCGTTGTTCGGTTTTTACGATCTGCAGATGCCGAGCTTCATCCAGTCGCGACTGCACCAGCGCACCCATCACACGAAAGGTGGATCATATGTTGGGGTATTCATCCTCGGCCTCGTGTCGGCACTGATAGTCGGCGCTTGCGTCTCACCGGTACTGATCTCAGTCCTCGGCGTGGCTATCGCCACGAAGGACCCGGTGCTCGGTGGCGGCATCATGTTCTCACTGGCGCACGGACAGGGGGCGATTCTGGTCGCGCTCGGCGTGGGCGCCGGTTTCCTGCTGCCCAAGGTGGGAAAATGGATGGACAGCGTGAAGCATCTTTTTGGCGCGCTGCTGATCGCCGTGGCAATTTACCTGCTTGGCTATCTGCCGCAGGTGCCGGTGCTGTTCCTGTGGGCGGCGTTCTTCATCATCTCCGGCGTTTATCTCGGCGCGACCCAGAGCCTGCCGGAAAACGCGAGCGGCTGGCGCATTTTGTGGAAGGGCGCGGGGACATTCCTGCTGATCTGGGGCGTGCTGTCACTGCTGGGCGGGTTCGCCGGGAACCGCGACGTGTTCCAGCCGGTGCCGTTCTCGGCGCTGACCATCGGCGCCGGTACGGGCGCCGCGTCCCCGGAGGACGAGCATTTGTTCACCCGGGTCGAATCCATGTCCGACCTCGAAAAACGGCTGGCGGCCGCCAAGACCGCGGGCAAACCGGTGATCATGGATTACTACGCCGACTGGTGCACTGACTGCCTGCGCATGGAAAAGGCCACCTTTGCCGATCCGCGCGTGCGCGCGGAATTGCGCCGCCGCTTCGTGTTGTTGCAGGTCGACGTGACCGACCCGAATCACCCTGACGGGAAAGCCATCAAGCAACGATTCGGTGTTTATGGTCCGCCGGCCATGCTATTCTTTTCCGCCAATGGACAAGAGCGCCGGGATCTCCGCACCTATGGCTTCCGCAACGTGGAAGAATTCTTCGCCCTGCTGCGCCAAATCTGAACGGCGTTCCGCCTGACAGATGTCATCCACTTTCAAGAATTTCCTGGCGCTGATCCTGACGGTATTGGCGTTGATGGGAGGGTATTGGCTGGCACAGACTTTACGCTCGGAGCCAAAGGTAGCCACCACATTAACCTACGGTGGCGGCGCGATGATCAATTTCACCCTGCCCGAGCTGGACGGTAAAAAACACTCCCTCGATGAATGGCGCGGCCGGGTGATCGTACTGAATTTCTGGGCCACCTGGTGCGAGCCGTGCCGCGAAGAAGTTCCCTTGCTGATCAACCTTCAGAAAAAGCGCGGGGCCGATGGCCTGCAGGTGATTGGGGTCGCCATCGACAACAAGACAGCGGTCATGCTGTTCCGCCGGTCCAATAGCATGAATTATCCCATCCTGATGGGCGATGATGACACCTTGAAACTGGTTGCCCGCTACGGCAATAGCTCCGGCTCCCTGCCTTTTACCATCATCATTGACCGTAGTGGTGCCGTTGCCGTCCGCAAACTGGGTCCATTCAACCAGACTGAACTCGAAAACCTGGTTGAACCACTGATTGGCCAGACCACACCTGAAAAACCCATAACTTCCTAGAAATTTCTGCTATCTAACGAAAATATTGGCCTAATTTCGGCTATCGTGTATTATTTTTCTATTGCTGGACAATGTGAAATTCCATATGCTAAATGTGAGAACATTGGAGATAACGATAGTTCAATATATTAAATCAGAAATTAAGGGTAGTTTGACGCCAAGTCCTCACCCGCTGGGTTCCGGGATATCAATTCATCTAAATTAAACATGGCTGACATCCTGGTACTAAACGGCCCCAATCTCAATTTGTTGGGTTCCCGCGAGCCAGAGCATTACGGCACCACCACGCTGGAGGCGATCAATCAACGGCTGGCCCGGCAGGGCGAGGACGCCGGGCATCGCGTGAGCTTTTACCAAAGCAACGCCGAACATGAGCTGGTCGGGCGGGTGCAGCAGGGGATCAAGGACAAGGTCGCCTTCATTCTGTTGAATCCCGCCGCGTTCACGCATACCAGCGTGGCGTTGCGCGATGCGATGGCGGCGGCGCATATCCCGTTCATCGAAGTGCACCTTTCGAACGTGCATGCGCGCGAGGCGTTCCGCCAACATTCCTACTTTTCCGATCTCGCCGTCGGCGTTATCAGCGGACTCGGCGCCCAAGGCTACGAACTGGCGCTCGCCGCCGCGATAGAAAGATTAAAGAAATAAGACTTTCTGGAACCGCAGATGAACGCGGATAAACGCAGATAAAAATCAAGATGGATTTCGTCTTTTCAACAATCGGCGTCCATCTGCGTTAATCAGCGGTTTCAAAAATTTTAAGGAGTAAAAATGGATATACGCAAAGTCAAAAAACTCATCGAGATGCTGGAGGAATCGAGCCTTGCCGAGATTGAAATCCGCGAGGGCGAGGAGGCCATCCGCATCAGCCGCTCCAGCACCGCCGGCGCGCCGGTAGTGCACATGACGCCGGCGCATACCGCTCCGGCACCGACCCCGGCCGCCGGCGCTTTGCCGCCCGGCCATCCCGTCGCTTCACCCATGGTCGGCACTTTCTACCGCTCTTCCACGCCCGATGCCCCACCCTTCGTCGAAGTCGGTAGCCAGGTCAACATCGGTGACACCCTGTGCATCATCGAGGCCATGAAGATGATGAACGAAATCGAGTCCGACAAGGCCGGTGTCATCAAGGCCATCTTCAAGGAAAACGGCCAGCCGGTCGAATACGGCGAGGCCCTGTTCATCATCGAGTAAACCATGATCGAGAAATTGGTCATCGCCAATCGCGGCGAGATCGCGCTGCGCATCCAGCGCGCCTGCCGCGCGCTCGGCATCCGCACCGTGGCCCTATATTCCGAGGCCGACCGTGAGGCCAAGTACGTCAAGCTCGCCGACGAGTCCGTGTGCATCGGCCCGGCGCGCGCGGCCGACAGCTACTTGAATATCCCGGCAGTCATCAGCGCCGCCGAGGTCACCGACGCCCAGGCGATCCATCCCGGCTATGGCTTTCTCTCGGAGAACGCCGATTTTGCCGAACGCGTGGAACAGAGTGGCTTCATCTTCATCGGTCCGCGCGCCGAAACCATTCGCCTGATGGGCGACAAGATTTCCGCCATCAAGGCCATGAAAAAAGCCGGCGTGCCCTGCGTCCCCGGCTCCGACGGGCCGGTCACCGGCCGCGACAAGGAAATCCACCGGATGGCCGCGCACATCGGTTACCCGGTACTGATCAAGGCCACAGCCGGCGGTGGGGGCAAGGGCATGCGCGTGGTGCACACCGAGGCGGCGCTGCTGAACGCCGTGGTGCTCACCAAGTCCGAGGCCAAGGCCGCCTTCGGCAACGACACCATTTACATGGAGAAATACCTCGACAACCCGCGCCATATCGAATTCCAGGTGCTGGCCGACACCCACGGCCATGCCATCCACCTCGGGGAGCGCGACTGTTCGATGCAGCGCCGCCATCAGAAGGTGGTGGAGGAATGCCCGGCGCCGGGCCTCTCGGAAAAGCTGCGGCACAAAATGGGCGAGCGTTGCGCCGAGGCGGCCCGCAAGATCGGCTACCGCGGGGCCGGCACTTTCGAATTCTTGTACCAGAACGGCGAGTTCTATTTCATCGAGATGAATACGCGCGTGCAGGTCGAACACCCGGTCACGGAAATGGTCACCGGCGTGGACATTGTGCGCGAACAGCTGCGTATCGCCGCGGGCGAAAAAATGCCATACCGCCAGAAGGACATTCAGTGGCGCGGGCATGCCGTCGAGTGCCGTATCAACGCCGAAGACCCGAAGAATTTCATCCCCTCGCCGGGACGCATCACCACGTGGCACCCGCCCGGTGGGCCCGGTATCCGCGTGGACTCACACGTGTACACTAACTATTTCGTGCCACCGTACTACGACTCGATGATCGCCAAACTCGTCGCCTTCGGCGACACGCGCGAGATGGCGCTGGCGCGCATGCGCATCGCGCTGTCGGAGATGATCGTGGATGGCATCAAGACCAACATCCCGCTGCACCAGGACATCATGAACGACGCCGGCTTCATCCGCGGCGGCGTCAACATTCACTATCTGCAGAAAAAACTCGAACTCTAGCTTTCAATTAACGAAAGCTGCCTGGCAGCTCAGCGGGCCGGGGGAGTCAGGCAATTTCCTCCCGCACGCTATTTCACGACGATCCACGCGGCGATCTTGTCCACCACGTCCTGTTCGAGGCCGTTGAATCCGTGGTACGCGCGGGCTTCGCAGGGATCGCCCACATTGTTGCCGCCATGGAATGTGAGCAGCTCCTTGCGCGTAGCCGCGTAGAGTTTTTTCATTAGATCGGGAACAGCACTGAACGGGCATTTCTTGCAGCCATCCTGTTCGTGATGTACCACCAGCACCGGGATCTTAAGCTTTTGCATCGGCAAGTCCGGGACAGGCCGACTTTTGTTATCGGTGAGTATTGTCGCCGTCAGCACCAACCCGTCTGGCCCCTCCGCGTCGTCGGAAAGTTCGGTCGCCACGTAGGCCGCTGACTGGGTGCCGCGACTGGTTCCGATGAGCCAGACAGGAACGTTGGCATGGGAGCGCAACCAGGCAATGACCGCTTTGATGTCGCTGACATGTTCAGCCGTTTGGCGATAACCGGAAAGATAGGGTTCGCTCTGGCGATCCGAGGACGCATCGACCACCGCGACCACGAAACTCTTGTCGGCAAATTGCTGACGGGTACGCACGAGGAAATTGCCTTCCCCCCAACTGAAATCCCCGGATGAACTGATCCGCAGGCCACCGTGACCGCCAGCGAACAGGATCACCGCCGCCCGGCGAGTGGTAGGCGTCAGTAGCAGTATTTGCTGGGTAACGCCGGAACGCGTGGGAATATCCACCACACGTTGGGAAATTTCACCTACAGCTTCTTGCAACGTGCTAAGAAAAAAAATGGCAATCAGTATCAACCGTCTCATTCGGCTTGTCCTCATACGTCATCGTTAAATATTCTACTGGTGCCGTATCACCGTTCAAATCAGGAATCACCAACTGGATTACAATCAAAGAGAGGCATAAGCAGCCAAGCGAGGCGATGAATACGCCTGTGGCGCCCCGCTACATTTACCGAACATTCCCATCTCCTCCTGAACGCATCGGTGTCGTAGCTTCCGGCCCACTTGACGATCATGGCGCGTGCGGCAGCTTCGCGACCTTGCGCGGCCATGGTAGAGGCGACCCGTGCCGCGACGCAGAAAGCGGCAACTCGTGTAAGGAATTGAGAAAGTTCAGTCATGGGGCTACGGCCTTACATAACTGCAGAAGACAAGGCTCGCGGGATTGATTCGAACAATAAGTTAGACCCGTGGCGGGCGCCGCTGACAGCAAGGCTAACCAGAAGCATGGGATCGTGGTTCGCGCCACCTGGCCCGCCCATGGAATGCACGTCGAAAGCGCGCGCCTGCCTAAGTCAAATTTGCTAACTGCCCGCGCCCGTAAATAAGCAGGCGAAGGCCCGATCGTACGAAGCGGCCGCCTACTTCGAACTGGCTATCTTCTGGACGTGCTCGTGAATCTTGAAGAACACGATCATCAATTCGCACCAGATGCGCGCCGCGATGGCGCCACCGACCGTGATCAGGATCCCCTTGATGAAACCGCCAAAAGTGACATTGGCGGCTCCGTAGAGAAATATCGATCCGAGCCCCGACAGCAGAACGAATACCAGCAACAGCCAGTACACGATCGAGATGATCTTGGGGGTGAGCATGGCATCGAAGAACAATACATCGCGGAAGTTCATCTTATTTCTCTCCTTTTCAGTTGGTAGCGGATGAAACATCAACACGGCATAACCCGAGGAGGTCATCACGGCTGCTACGGCGCACGGATAATCAAGGCATTCAGTCGACGTCTAGGCGGCGAAGACAGCCAGCGCCAGCCTTTACGGCCTGAATCAATTCTTCGCTTCGGATGGGAAAAGACAGAAAATGCGGCGCTTCTCCCGCAGCGCCTAAAACCGCCATATTTTACCGCACTCTACCCCCGTCGCGTCTGGAGCGTCAATTTCATTTACCCTGGCCTATAAAATCTATTTTGTTTTAACTAAAATTCCTACCAAATCATCACTTATGCCCTGGCTCAATTTGACACTGCGCGTGCATCAGGAGCACGCTCAAGCGCTGGCGGAGGCTCTCGAGAAATGGGGGGCGATCTCGGTGACGCTCGAGGATGCAGCCGACCAACCGCTGTTTGCGTCCGTCAGCACCCCAGACGGCACATCCCTTTGCCGGGGGTTTAAGACCCACTGGGACAAGCATCCCCTCTGGTCGCAGGTCAGGATCACCGGACTGCTTCCGGAGCATACGAATACCGATGACATCCTTACGCGCGCACGTAGTTTGATGGGCCTCGCGGAATCGCCGGCGCATGAAATTGATCTTCTTGGTGATGAGGACTGGGCGCATTCGTGGATGGCGCATTACAAGCCGCTGCAGGTCGGACAAAATCTTTGGGTGGTGCCGAGCTGGTGCGAAGCGCCCGAACCCACAGCGACCAATATAATCCTCGATCCGGGGCTGGCCTTTGGCACCGGCGATCACCCGACTACTTCACTGTGTCTCGAATGGTTATCGGAACAGGCGCTCGCGGGCAATACTCTTCTCGATTACGGCTGCGGCTCGGGCATTCTCTCCATCGCCGCACTCAGGCTCGGCGCACGTGAAACTTACGCCGTAGACATCGACGTACAGGCACTCGATGTCACGCGCCGCAACGCCGTGCACAACGGGATTCATCGTGGCATGCATGTCATGCTCCCGTCCGAGCTGCCACAAAATTTCCAGGCCGATATCGTGATCGCCAATATTCTTTTCGGCACGCTAATCGAGCTGGCAGCGGAGATCGCGGCACGCGTGCGGCCGGGCGGCTGGCTGGTGCTGTCGGGCCTGCTCGGGGACGACCAGGCCATGGAAGTGCGGTCACATTACGAACCGCCGTTTGAATTCACGCGGCGTGAAAAGCAAAAATGGTCCTTGCTGGCCGGACGCAAACCGGCTGAAGTCGGCTAAGCTAACCTATATTTGTCCAGACGATCAAAGCAGGGCAACGATTAGTATGACTGACCGAACGAACGAAGTAGGTAGACATTAATGTACACCCAATGCCCCGCCTGCCTCACGACCTTCAAGGTAACCCCGGCGCAACTCGATGTGCACGGCGGCATGGTGCGCTGTGGCATTTGCTCCGCCATCTTTCATGCTAAAGAGCGACAGATAAAAGATCAGTCCAGGGCTGAGCAGACCGAAGCCGTTCCCACAGAAGAAACACCGACGCCAAAACTCGATAAGCAAAAACGCTCGGGAAAAGGTCGGCGCCGATCCGGGAGACGCCGCGCCGACAAGCTGCGGTTCATCGATGAAAAACTGGCGCGGGAATCCGGCATTCCGACCGTAACGAAACAGCCGCTGTTCCTCCGATCGCGGTTCCACGTCAGCTCACTGTTGTGGGGGTTTGGGAGCCTGGCGCTGTTGGCGCTGCTCGCTGGGCAATTCGTTTATTTCTACCGCAATGAACTGGCCTCCGTTCCGTCCTGGCGGCCCGTGCTGGCGGATATCTGCCTGTACGCCGGCTGCGAATTGCGAATCTTCCGGGACATCTCGAAAATTGAATTGCTCCAGACCAGCATCGCGCCGCATCCCCAATACGTCAATGCGCTGCGCCTGCGTGCCACAATTGTCAACCGCGCGGCGTTTCACCAGGCCTACCCCCGGATGGAGGTGACCCTCTCCAGCCGCGCCGGCCAAGTCATCGCGCGTCGCCTTTTCGCCCCCATACAGTATTCGGAAACACCGCTGGAGGCCGTGCTGACACCGAATGTGGTCGCCACGGCGCTGCTGGATGTCACGAATCCTGAAGGAAAAGCCTTCGGTTATGAAATCCGACTGGTCACGCCCTGATAGGGGGCACCGCATTCCAGCGCGAAACAAAGATCCTTGCTCAAGAGATGAAACGCTGGATTGAAATGAATTTCCTCTTGCGCTTCACCCGTTTAACAAACTGAATTAAAGCGCACAAAATCGGCGAGCCTCTTCATTCTCTGTAAGAATTATCGTGTCAATGTCAGGAATAAAAAAAATTAGTTGCCGTTCATCAATTCCCTCTTCCATGCACTGGGAGTTTCTGGTTAATATTGCCGCCCTTTCTTGGCGTTCAGGGTAGAAAAACCGATCATGAGAATCGGACCATATAAACTGAAAAACAACCTGTTTCTCGCGCCCATGGCCGGTGTCACCGACCGGCCCTTTCGTCACCTGTGCCGGAAACTCGGCGCTGGCATGGCCGCCTCGGAGATGGTGTCGTCCAATTCCCTGCTGTGGGGCAGCAAAAAAACCCTGCGCCGCGCCGATCACGCCGGCGAGGAAGACCCGCGCGCAGTGCAGATCGTGGGCAGCGATCCCGCGATGATGGCGCAAGCCGCGCGTTACAACATGGATAACGGCGCCCAAATTATCGACATCAACATGGGCTGCCCGGCGAAAAAAATATGCAACGTGTACGCCGGCTCGGCGCTGATGCAGAACGAAAAGCTTGTCGCCGATATTCTCGAAGCGGTTGTTAAAAGCGTCGATGTTCCGGTAACGCTCAAGATCCGCACTGGCTGGGACCGTGCGAACAGGAATGGCGCCATGATCGCGCGCGTTGCTGAGGACAGCGGTATCCAGGCGCTCGCCGTGCACGGACGCACGCGCGCCGATGCCTTCCAGGGTGAGGCCGAATACGACACCATTGCCGCCATCAAGGCGGCCGTGAAAATTCCGGTGGTCGCCAATGGCGACATTTCCACGCCCGAGAAGGCGGCCGACGTGCTCGCCCGCACGGGGGCCGACGGCCTCATGATCGGCCGCGCCGCCCAGGGCAATCCGTGGATCTTCAGGGAAATCGGGCATTACCTGGCGACGGGAGAAAAACTCGCGCCACCGCCGGTCTCCGAGGTGCGCGATACGCTGCTGGCTCATCTCGAAACTTTGTACACGTTTTACGGCGAGTACAGTGGCGTGCGCATGGCGCGCAAACACATCTCCTGGTACAGCAAGGGTCTGCGCGACGGTGCGGCCTTTCGCCATCGTGTCAATCAGGTGGAAGCGCGCGAAGCGCAAATGGCCATGGTGCGGGAGTTCTTCGACCGCCAGGCTCTGGAGCTGGCGGCATGACCAAGGACCGCAAAGCACCGCTGGCCCCGTGCGTGAAGCAGTCACTCGAACGCTATTTCAACGACCTCAACGGCGAGAAAACTTCAGGTGTCTATGACATGGTGATCGCCGAAGTGGAAAGACCCCTGCTCGAAATCGTCATGCGCCACGTCAAGAGTAATCAGTGCAAGGCCGCCATGCTCCTTGGCATCAACCGCAATACCCTGCGCAAAAAACTCAAGCGGCACAAGCTGGATTGACACCCGCGATTGCGGAATGTGGGCGGCGGCACTTAAAATAGGCCCTTTCCAACATCTGTCTTTTCCGTTCCTCGCTCTATGACGACGATCCGGCGTGCGCTGATCAGCGTTTCCGACAAGACCGGCGTGGTCGAATTTGCGCGCGCGCTGAAGACCCACGGCATCGAAATTCTGTCCACCGGCGGCACAGCGAAACTGCTCGCCGACAGCGGCGTCGCAGTCACCGAGGTGTCGGACTACACCGGCTTCCCCGAAATGCTCGACGGACGCGTCAAGACGCTGCACCCGAAAATTCATGGCGGCATTCTGGGGCGGCGCGATCTCGACAGCCACGTGCAGGCGATGCTGGAGCGGAACATTCCGCCCATTGACCTGGTGGTGGTCAATCTCTACCCGTTTGAGGAGATCGTCGCCCGCGAGGATGGCACGCTTGCCGAGGCCATCGAAAACATCGACATTGGCGGCCCGGCGCTGCTGCGCGCCGCGGCCAAGAACCACAGTGCCGTGACCGTTATCGTGGACGTCACCGATTACCACCCGGTCAGCGAAGAAATGAAAACACATCAAGGGACCGTGAGCGACGCCACCCGCTTTCGTCTCGCCACCAAGGCCTTCGCGCACACCGCAGCCTACGACGGGGCCATCGCGAATTACCTCGGGCGCGAACAATCAGGTGGTGCGCGCGCCGATTTTTCGGATACCTACAGTATGCAGTTCATCCACGCCATGAAGCTGCGATACGGCGAGAACCCACATCAGAAGGCGGCGTTCTATGTCGAGCGTCGGCCGGCCGAGGCCTGTGTCGCCACCGCGCGGCTACTGCAGGGTAAGGAATTGTCCTTCAACAACATCGCCGACGCCGACGCGGCACTGGAATGCGTGAAGTCCTTCGATGAGATCGCCTGCGTCATCGTCAAGCATGCCAACCCCTGCGGGGTCGCCATCGCCGACAGCGTGCTGGAGGCCTACAAGCATGCCTATGTCACCGATCCGACCTCGGCCTTCGGCGGCATCATTGCCTTCAACCGCCCGCTTGACGCCGCCACGGCCACGGCCATACTCGAGCGCCAATTTGTGGAGGTCATCGTCGCACCTTCGGTCCATGACGACGCGAAACCAATACTGGCGGGCAAACCCAATGTACGTGTGCTCGAAACCGGCCCCTGGGGCGCCTCGCGCCCGCCGCAACTGGACTACCGGCGCGTTACCGGCGGGCTGCTGCTGCAGGACGCCGACCACGTGAAGGTCGCGGAAAAAGAGCTCAAGGTCGTCACCCAACGCAAGCCCAACCCGCAGGAACTGCGCGACCTGCTGTTCGCGTGGACAGTTGTCAAGTATGTTAAGTCCAACGCCATTGTGTACTGCAAGGAAGGCCGCACCATCGGCGTCGGCGCCGGCCAGATGAGCCGCGTCTACAGCGCCCGCATCGCCTCGATCAAGGCCACCGATGCCGGACTGGAAGTGCGCGGCAGCGTCATGGCCTCGGATGCGTTCTTCCCCTTTCGTGACGGACTCGATCAGGCGGCCGCGGCCGGCGTGACTGCCGTGATCCAGCCGGGCGGTTCGATGCGCGACCAGGAGGTCATCGAGGCCGCCGACCAGCACGGCATCGCCATGGTGTTCACCGGCATGCGGCACTTTCGGCACTGAGCGACGCCTGGACATCGCCTGCCATCACTTCGCATTGAAACTCAAATGAAGCTCAGAGTCCTGGTCATCGGCGGCGGTGGTCGCGAGCACGCGCTGGCGTGGAAAATCGCACAGTCGCCTAAGGTTGAAAAAATCTTTGTCGCGCCCGGGAACGCCGGCACCGCGCGCGAGGCCCACTGCGAGAATGTCGCGATCAATGCTGAGGACGTGGACGGCCTGCACCAGTTCGCGCAGCAGAACAAAATTGATCTCACCGTCGTCGGGCCCGAGGCGCCGTTGGTGCTCGGCGTGGTGAACCGCTTCCGCGCCACGGGGCTACGCTGCTTTGGCCCGACTCAAGACGCCGCTCAGCTTGAAGGTTCCAAGGCCTTCACCAAGGATTTTCTCGCGCGTCACAAAATTCCAACTGCTGCCTACGGCAATTTCACCGACGTCGCCGCAGCCGAGGCCTATATCAGAACAGTCGGCGCCCCCATCGTGGTCAAGGCCGACGGCCTCGCGGCCGGCAAGGGGGTGATCATCGCGCAGACCACGGACGAGGCTTTGGCCGCCATACGTGACATGCTTGCCGGCAACGCCTTCGGCGAGGCCGGGCACCGCGTGGTGGTAGAGGAATTCCTCACCGGCGAGGAGGCGAGCTTCATTGTCATGGTGGACGGCAAACACATCCTGCCGCTGGCCACCTCGCAAGATCATAAGCGCGTCGGCGACGGCGACACCGGCCCCAACACCGGCGGCATGGGCGCGTACTCGCCGGCACCCGTGGTCACGCCCACCATGCACCAACGCATCATGCACGAGGTGATCGAACCCACCGTGCGCGGGATGAGCCAGGAAGGTCACCCTTACACCGGCTTTCTGTACGCCGGTGTCATGATCGGCCCCGACGGCGCGCCCAAGGTGCTCGAATACAACTGCCGCTTCGGCGATCCCGAAACCCAGCCGGTGATGCTGCGCCTGAAGTCGGACTTCATCGAGCTCATCCAGGCCGCCCTTGACGGTAAACTTGACACGATGCAGGCGCAATGGGACAACCGCGCCGCGCTCGGTGTGGTCATGGCCGCCGGCGGTTACCCGGGATCGTACGGCAAGGGCGATATCATCACCGGCCTGCCTTCGATCGCGGAGGCCGACCGCAAAGTGTTCCATGCCGGAACGGCGCTGAAAGGCAAAGACGTGGTAACCAACGGTGGACGCGTCTTGTGTGTCACCGCACTCGGCGCCACCGTGGGTGCGGCACAGAAACGCGCCTATGAAGTCGTCAAACAGATTCAATGGTCCCGGGCACAGTACCGCCATGACATCGGCTATCGCGCCATTGCACGGGAACAGGCGTCGTGATTTCCGCTGACCTGACCCAGGCCGCGCGTGCCATTCAAAAAGGCGGCACGGTCGCCTATGCCACCGAGTATTGCTTCGGCCTCGGATGCGACCCGATGAACCGCGCCGCGGTGTTGCGGCTGTTGCGTCTCAAACGCCGGCCGGTGCAGAAGGGCCTGATACTCATCGCCGCTGACGTGGAACAACTGGCGCCCTACGTGGATGACATTCCGACCGCGGTCGCCGCCACCTGGCCCGGGCCGCAAACCTGGTTGCTTGAACCGCGCGATGGCGTGCCCGGCTGGATCACCGGCGAACATCCGCGGCTGGCCGTGCGCGTAACCGCGCATAAACAGGCCGCCGCCTTGTGTCGGGCCGCGGGCATGGCCATCATCTCGACCAGCGCCAACCGCGGCGGCGGCAAACCGATACGTTCCGATCGCGAAGTCGCGCGCCAGTTCAAGGACGAAGTGGACGTTATCCTGTCCGGACGGGTGGGCGACGCCACATCACCCACATCCATCCGCGATGCAGTGAACGGCTTGCTGGTGCGACCGGGTTGAATGCCATGACGATCATCGATGTCAATGCTGTCAAGAGCTACCTGCTCAAATTGCAGGACAGTATCTGCGCCGCGCTCGAAAAAGAAGACGGCAAGGAAAAATTCCGCGAGGACGCCTGGGACCGGCCCGAAGAGGCGGGCGGACGCGAGCAGGGAGATGGCGACCGCGCAGCGTGGAGCAGGGGCCCCTCTGGGGATGCGACCGGCGGCGAGTCGGCCGCGGTCGCCGCAGGAGAAGGTTATACCGACAGCCCGCGTCGCCAATCCCCCAGCGATGGTTCTCAAAGAGTGACGGGCGGCGGCGGGATTTCGCGCGTGCTCGCCAACGGCGCGGTGTTCGAACAGGCCGGGGTAAATTTTTCACACGTGCACGGAAAAAGCTTGCCGCCGTCGGCGACGGCACAACGCCCGGAACTGGTCGGGCGGTCGTTCCAGGCCCTCGGCGTGTCGCTGGTGATTCACCCGCGAAATCCCTACGTGCCCACCTCGCATTGCAACGTGCGTTTCTTCAGCGCCGAAAAACCCGGGGCCGATACGGTGTGGTGGTTCGGCGGCGGCTTCGACCTGACACCTTATTACGGTTTCGAGGAGGACGCGGTCCACTGGCACCGCACCGCCAAGACCGCGTGCGATGCCTTCGGCCCGGAGTATTACGCGCGTTTCAAAAAATGGTGCGACGAATATTTCTTCATCAAACACCGTAACGAGCCGCGCGGGATTGGTGGATTGTTCTTCGATGATTTCAGCGAAAAAAGCTTTGCTCATGCATTTGGTTTCATGCGCAGCGTGGGCGACCATTTCCTGCCCGCCTACCTGCCCATCGTGCAAAAACGCAAGAGCATGCCTTACGGCGAAGGCGAACGCGACTTCCAGCTGTATCGGCGTGGGCGTTACGTCGAGTTCAATCTGGTTTACGATCGCGGTACGCTGTTCGGGTTGCAGTCCGGCGGGCGCACCGAATCCATCCTGATGTCGCTGCCACCGCTGGTACAGTGGCGCTACCACTGGGCGCCGCCGCCGGGCAGCCCGGAAGCGAAACTGTATGAAATTTTCCTGAAACCCCGCGACTGGCTCGCGACGGAGGCCTCGTGACCGATGCCGTTAAACTTCCCGACCGCCATGCCACGCTGCGGCTGGTGCCCATGGTCAAGGACACCAACGCCGCCGGCGACGTGTTCGGCGGCTGGGTGATGTCGCAGGTGGACATCGCCGGCTCGATCGTCGCCGTGCGCCGCGCCAAGGGTCGCGTGGTCACCGTGGCGGTAAACGCCTTCCACTTCGTCGCGCCGGTGTTCGTAAATGATCTGGTCAGCTTCTACGCCGAGGTCATGAAGGTGGGCACGACCTCCATCGCGGTGGCCGTCGAGGTCTATGCCGAGCGCGGCCTGCGCTCGCCCAAACCGGGCGAAGCGGTCAAGGTCACCGAGGCGGTGCTGACCTACGTGGCGGTGGACGAGAACCGGAAAAAACGTCCCTTGCCGCCGGAATGACGTCCCGCATAACCACGCGGCCCAAGGCCGCTGCTACGGCTCCGGTCCTACAGAACCCTCTCCCAATGAATTATGGGTCCGTGCGTAGCACGTACGGCTCGTCTCCTTCTCCCTCCGGGAGAAGGGATGGGGATGAGGGCATGGGGAGAGGGAATGAGGGTGAGGGAAGAGACCGCTCGGTACATGGATAAATATCGCGACAGTGTTTCGCGGCCGTGCGGTCTCTCCTGGCAGGTGGACAGCGCGAACACCAGCCACTAGTCTTTTTCTCATGATCCGTTCCGTGGCAATTGCCCTGATGTCCCTACTGCTGGGATTCGCGTCCCCTGGCCTGCAGGCCGACAAGGTTCCCGTACTCATACTTCTGGAACATGTCGAGAACGGCAAAACGATCCAGACTAAAATTGAGTTGAAAGGCGGCGCGGTCGAATCCAAAAACAAGGGCAAGCCACGTGAGAAATGGATCATCCGCGCCGGCGAGTCCATCTCCTCCGAAGCCCGCCCGGGCGATCGCGCGGTTAATTTCTATAAAATCACGGGTCGGGAAATTACGCTGCTGTTCATCGTTAAAGCACGCTACTACCAGAACAGCGATGGCAAGTGGGTGCCACAATTCCAATTGAACGAGGAACCGCTGGTGGTACGCGGTCCTGACGGGCGCTGGAAACCGCTCACGACCATTCAGGGCGTGCCCAGCCTCATCGTGCAGACCGGTACCGCGTTGCCCAATGCCGAGGGCTACGTGGCCTCGCTTGAACTCGGCTTCACCACCGGTGCCCTGCCCATCGACGTGTGGCTGGTACAGTAAACCTCATTTTAACTTCTTCGCCAATTCCAGAAACGGCGTGATCAAATCGATCGGCAGCGGGAAAATTATGGTGTTGCTCTTCTCATTGGCCATGCCGGCCATGGTCTGCAAATAACGCAGCTGCAGGGCCGACGGGCTCTTGCTCAACAGATCCCCCGCCTGCACCAGCTTCTCCGCCGCCTGCAACTCACCCTCGGCATGGATCACCTTGGCGCGCCGCGTGCGCTCGGCCTCGGCCTGCTGCGCGATGGCGCGCACCATGGTCGGGTCGATGTCGATGTGTTTGATTTCCACGCTCGAAACCTTGATGCCCCAGGCGTCGGTCGCGGCATCCAGAATTTTCTGGATGTCGGCATTAAGCTTGTCGCGCTCGGCCAGCATTTCGTCCAATTCATGCTTGCCGAGCACCGAGCGCAGCGTGGTCTGGGCCAACTGCGAGGTGGCGGAATAATAATCCTCGACCTGGATGATGGATCGCTGCGGATCGATCACGCGGAAATACACCACCGCATTGACCTTGACCGAGACGTTGTCGCGCGAGATCACGTCCTGCGGCGGCACGTCCATGACGATGGTGCGCAGGTCCACCTTCACCATCGATTGAATCCCGGGGACGATGATGATCAGGCCGGGCCCCTTGACCTTCCAGAATTTCCCGAGCATGAACACCACGCCGCGCTCGTACTCGCGCAAGATGCGGAACGACGAGAAAATCAGCAGGACAATGACGACCAGAATAAAACTCGATGATATGAATTGCATTTATTTACCCTCCGGGTTGTACGGCTCCACCTGCAATAACAATCCTTCCAGCGCCACCACCTTCAGCTTCTGACCGCGTTTGATAGCGACGTTCGAATGCGCCTGCCATTCCTCGCTGTGCACGCGCACGCGGCCGGCCTCCTTGAAATTCTCCAGCGCCACACCGATGGCGCCGATCATTTCCTCC
>JANLIC010000139.1 GCA_024654125.1 Sulfuricaulis sp.
CGCCGCCACGCGCAATACATGCCCATGACGAAACTCGCGCAATACTTCCATCTGCAGTTCGAGATCTTCCTCGGGAATATGCGCCAGCCGCTGTCGCAACTCATCCTGCAACACCTCCGGGGTCGGCAATTCGTACAACGTCGGATCGAGCAGCTCATCGAGCACGATCGGATGCTGTGCGATCCAGTGCGCAATCCACGGGCTCGCGCCGCCGAGCCGCACCAGCTGGGTCAGCACCTGCGGATTTTCCGCCATGAGCGAAAAATAAACCGTGCGCCGGCCGACGGCCTCGAGCAGGTGCACCAGCCGCTGCAAGGTAGTCTGAGACTCGTCGCTTTTACCCGCCGCCTCGAGCACCAGCGGCACCACGCGGTCCATGCGTGCCCGGGCGCCGGTAGAAAATGCACTGACCATCGGACCCTCGCGCAGGCCGGTTACCAAACTGAGCGCCACTTCCGGATGTGCATAACCACTGTCACGCAGTATTTGTTTGGCGGTATCGGAATCGGCTGTACCCAGCCAGACTGACGCAAGCTTGTCGGTTTCGTGCTCACCGGTGGTTTCGTCTTCGGTGCGAAACAGCTGCGCGAAATGCCGATGCACATTGTCACGCTGTCGTTCGAGTTCATCGGCCAGACTTTTGACATCGGCGAAACCGCTGGCAAAAGCCAGCTTCCGCTGCGCGGCCTCGTCGGAGGGCAGCTGCTGGGTCTGCTGATCGGCCACCATTTGCAGGCGATGTTCGATATTGCGCAGGAACACATAGGCCTGCATCAGCTCATCTCCCGTGCCGGGGTCCATGCAACCCGCCGCCACCATGCGTGGCAACACCGCGAGCAAGTGGCGCTCCTGCAACTGCGGCTCACGGCCACCGCGGATCAGTTGCTGCGTCTGGGCAATGAACTCGATCTCGCGAATACCGCCGCTCCCAAGCTTGATGTTGCCGTGCATGCCCTTGCGCGCCATCTCACGCTCGATCATGCCCTTCATGCTGCGGATCGATTCAATGGTCCCGTAGTCGAGGTACTTGCGGTACACGAACGGCTTCAGCGTCTTGAGCAGTTCCTCGCCCGCCGCCTTGTCGCCGGCAATCACGCGCGCCTTGATGAAGGCATAGCGCTCCCACTCACGCCCGTGCGTCTGGTAATAGTGCTCCATGGCCGCGAACGACAACGCCAGTGGGCCGCTGGCGCCGTTCGGGCGCAGGCGCATGTC
>JANLIC010000143.1 GCA_024654125.1 Sulfuricaulis sp.
CCCGCGGCATCTACTAACGACACTTTCCAGTCACCGGTCCACGACGAGAGCAGGGTTTTGCTCGAATAGGCGCGCCAGCGCGATGTTCCCACGCTGATCGGCACTTCCAGAATGATCTGGCCGTGGTATTCCCAACGGTGTTTCACCTTTTGTCCGGCCATGTCATGGATTTCGGTGAAGTAAATAATGTGTGGCTGGTCATTCGGAATCGCCGATACGGAATCGACCGGTTCGAGATTTTTGATGCCATGCGTGAGCTGCGCTCGCGTGACCACGCCGGGTATCGGTACCGCCGCCCGCGCGGTGGGGAAGAGCTTCGCTTGATCCGCGACGATGGGCGCTTCGGCCGTATCGGTGGCCAGCGCTGGCCAGGCGCCGCTGAGACCCACTGCTGCAATGACCATGAAAAATGCCTTCATGCATAAAACCCATTCAAAGATCCTACTTACGAGCTTAGTGCAGGGTCCGGGGAGTGGATAGCCAAAACAGGACACAGGGCTTAAATTGCACGACGGGAGACGTGGAACGGAAAATATCGGGGGAAGGGGGAAAAACATGGATCTCGAAAAAAGACTGCTCCAAGGCTTGCGCGACATGGGCCTTGAACTGCCGCCCCCGGCTCCGGAAAAGCTGCTGAATTTCCTGGAACTCCTCGAAAAGTGGAACCGGACCTATAACCTCACCGCCGTGCGCGACCCCGAGCAAATGGTGCCGCGGCACCTGCTCGACAGCCTGTCAGTGCTGCCGTATTTGCACGGGACGCGCGTGCTCGACATCGGTACCGGGGCCGGCTTGCCCGGCATCCCGCTGGCGTTGGCACGTCCGGACCTGGAGTTTACCCTGCTCGACAGTAACGCCAAGAAAACCCGGTTTGCCACGCAGGCGCTGCACACGCTGGGTTTGAAAAACACTTGCATCGTGCAGGAGCGCGTGGAGAAATTTCATCCGCCCAAAAAATTCGATACGCTGATGGCTCGCGCGTTCGCGTCCATTCCTGATATGCTGGCCGCGAGCCGTCACCTGTGCGCGCCGGACGGCCGGTTCCTGGTCATGAAGGGGGTCTTCCCCCAGGAAGAGTTGGCGGCGGTCACGGACGGATACCAGGCTGAAGTGATGGCGCTGACGATACCGGGCCTTGACGCCGCACGGCATATGGTCATCCTGGCGCCGGTGAACTGACGCGGAAGGAGCACGCGCCCGATGGGCAAAGTCGTAGCCATCACGAATCAGAAAGGCGGGGTCGGCAAAACCACGACCAGCATCAATCTCGCCGCTTCGCTCGCCCGAACGCGAAGGCGTGTGATGCTGATCGACATCGATCCGCAAGGCAATGCCACCATGGGCAGCGGCGTTAACAAGCAGGCCAATCGCGTGACAACCTACGAGGTCTTGATCGGGCTCGAGCCGATCGAAGCAGCGCGGGTGACGGTCGAGGGCGGCTACGATCTGGTTCCGTCCAACAGCCAGTTGTCCGGCGCCGAGGTCGAGCTCATCGAACTCGATCAGCGCGAACGGCGCCTGCGCGGCGCGCTCGAACACGTGCGCGCGCAATACGACTACGTATTAGTCGATTGCCCCCCAGCGCTGAACTTGCTCACGGTCAATGCGCTGGTGGCGGCGCAATCGGTAATGATCCCGATGCAATGCGAATATTATGCCCTGGAGGGGCTCACGGCCTTGCTCAACACGATTCGCAAGATTCGTGAAACGCTGAATCCGGAGTTGGAGATCGAGGGACTGTTGCGCACCATGTACGACCCGCGCAACAATCTCGACAACGAAGTCTCGGCGCAATTGAAACAGCATTTCGGCGACAAACTTTATCGCACCGTCATCCCGCGCAATATTCGTTTGGCGGAGGCGCCGTCGCACGGCAAGCCGGTGATCGCCTACGACATGCAATCCAAGGGCGCGCAGGCCTACCTGGCGCTGGC
>JANLIC010000162.1 GCA_024654125.1 Sulfuricaulis sp.
CCCGACACCGGATCGGTGACGGGATTGACCAGTGCATCGACTCGCGCCCGCCGCGCATATTGATCGTTCCAGTGAATGGGTGCGAACACGCTGCCGGGCCGTTGCGCTTCGGTGACGCGGGCGCGTGCCAACATCCCGCCCCAGTGGGTGGTCAGTGTTACCAGCGCGCCATCGCGGATTTTGTATTGTTGTGCGTCCTGCGGGTGAATTTCGGCAAAGGGTTCAATCACATGACCCGAGAGCCGTGGCGACAGGCCGGTGCGCGTGAGCGTGTGCCAGTGATCGCGCACCCGTCCGGTATTGAGTGCCAGGGGAAATTCGTCGTTTCTGTCATGGGCCGGACCGCGTGGGGTGACCGCCACGAAACGCGCCTTTTTATTCGGCGTGAAGAACCGGCCATCGGTGAACATCCGCGGTGTGCCCTGCGGGCGATGCCGCGGTACCGGCCACTGGACGGGAGTGAATTTTTCGTAATCCGCGTCGTCGAGTGTTGCGAGCGCACTGAGATCGAAATCGCGCTGCCCATCATTCTCGAAACCTGACAACGCGGCATGTTCGCGGAAGACATCGGCCGGGGTGCGGTAATCGAAGGCCTGCGCGTAACCGAGACGCCGTGCGACTTCGCTGATAATCCACCAGTCCGGCCGCGACTCGCCCGCCGGCTCCAGGAACGCGCGCTGGCGCGAGATGCAGCGCTCGGAGTTGGTCACGGTGCCGTCTTTCTCGCCCCAGGCGGCTGCTGGCAGCAGCACATGCGCATAGGCCGTGGTATCGGTCGCGCGCACGCAGTCGGAGACCACGACGAATTCGCATTGCGCCAACGCCTGACGCACGCGGTCGGCGTCCGGCAGACTCACCGCCGGGTTGGTGGCCATGATCCACAGCGCCTTGATTTTGCCATCGCCCACGGCGCGGAACATATCCACGGCCTTGAGCCCGGGTTGGGTGGCGACTTTCGAGGAATTCCAGAAGCGCCGTACGCGGTCCACGTTCCCGGCGTCGAAATTCATGTGCGCGGCGAGCTGGTTGGCAAATCCGCCGACCTCGCGCCCGCCCATGGCGTTGGGCTGGCCGGTGATTGAAAACGGCCCCATGCCCGGACGACCGATGCGCCCCGTGAGCAGGTGGCAATTGATAATGGCGTTGACCTTGTCGGTGCCGCTAGCGGATTGATTGATGCCCTGCGAATACATGCTGACGGCTTTTTCATTGGCGGAAAACCATTTGTAAAACTTTATGACGTCCTGTTCCCTGAGCTCACACCCCGTGGCGACGGCGGTGGGAGAGGGCGCGCAGGCACGAGCGGCCTCCAGCGCCGGCTGCATGTCATCGGTGTGTGAATCGACGAAATGCGTATTGATATCGCCGCGGTCGTGCAGATACGCCAGCAGGCCGTTGAACAGCAGCGCATCGCTTCCCGGCTTGAGTGGCAGATGCAGATCGGCCATCTCGCCGGTGGCGGTCCGGCGCGGATCGATCAGCACCACCTTGAGGTCCGGGTTGTTTTCCTTGGCCTGATGGATGCGCTGATAAAGTACGGGATGACACCACGCGGTGTTGGATCCGATCAGGACAATCAGCGTGGCCCGCTCCAGATCTTCATAATTGCCGGGCACGGAATCGCTGCCGAACGCGCGCACATGACCGGCCACGCTCGAGGCCATGCACAGGCGCGAATTGGTGTCGATGTTGGCCGAACCGAGGAAGCCCTTCATGAGCTTGTTGGCAACGTAATAATCCTCCGTCAGCAACTGGCCGGAGACGTAGAACGCAACACTATCGGGACCGTGTTCACTGATGGCGCGGGCGAAGCCTTGCGCCACGGTGTTCAGCGCCGTGCTCCAGTCGCTGCGTTTCCCGCGGATTTCTGGATAGAGCAGGCGCTCGGCATGTCCGAGCGTTTCTCCCAGCGCCGCGCCCTTGGAACACAGACGTCCGTAATTCGCGGGATGTTCGGGATCTCCGCGAATTTCCGTCCCCCCGTCGTCCACGACGGTCGCAAGAACGCCGCACCCGACGCCGCAATACGGGCAGGTGGTTCTGATCGTACGATTCATTGCCGGTTTTTCATCAATTCTCCCGGCTTGTTTAGCAATCCATGTGCCATGGGGGAATATCTGGAATTACCGATGTTTGCTGGACTATCAGGGTGACAACAGCACCAACACGGACGCGCCGGGGAGAGGCATGCACCAGTCTTGTGCACCGGCCGGGAAAGCACTACAACAGGACTTCTAAGGTATCTATCTCATGCCACTGACACTGACTTCCACGGCGTTCCCCCACAACGGTGAAATTCCGCTGCGTTACACCTGCGATGGCGATGATATTTCACCGCCGCTCTCCTGGTCAGACGCGCCGGCTGGTGCCAAGAGCCTGGTGCTTATTGTGGACGATCCCGATGCGCCGGACCCCCAGGCGCCCAAAATGATCTGGGTACATTGGGTTCTTTATAACATTCCACCGTCAACCGCCGGTTTGCCGGAAGCGGTGGTGACGAAAAATCTTCCGCCGGAAACACTCGAAGGCGTCAACGACTGGAAGCAGAGCGGTTACCGCGGTCCCTGTCCTCCCATTGGCCGCCACCGATATTTCCACAAACTTTATGCGCTCGATACGGTGCTGTCAGACATGAACCAGCCGACCAAGGCCAAAGTGGAGAGTGCCTTGCAAGGGCATATCATTACCCAGACAGTAATCGTGGGCACTTATCAGAGATCGCGCTGACGCCTGTCGTATCAAACAGGCTTTACAGGAAGTGAGCCGTCATTTAGCCTGAGTGTCTAATTCATGCCAAGAACCGGCCCAATCAATAATAACAAACTGTCTCCAGGCTTCCGGGGCCGTTTTCTCCACCTGTTGCTCGCTATCACTTTCCTGGGTGCCCTGACGGCTTGCGGGACCATGAAGAATCAATCCGGTGAGGAGGCGGTACGGGAGAGCTCCGCTAGCCAAACTGAGGCGGCGTCTGAGGAACGGAACCTAGCCAATGATCCGTTCGAGGGCTTCAACCGGGCGGTCTACAAATTCAACGAAAAGGCAGATCAATATGTCCTGAAGCCGCTGGCAAAAGGATATCGTGCAGTCGTTCCCCAGCCGGTCAGCAAGAGCATTTCAAATTTCTTCAGCAATCTGTATGACCCGGCGAACATGCTGTACAACTTTTTACAGGGCAAGCCGAAATCAGGCTTCTCGGACCTTGGTCGCGTGCTCATCAATTCCACGATTGGTATTGCCGGCCTGTTCGATGTCGCGACCAAGATGGGGTTGGAGAAGCACAACGAGGATTTCGGCCAGACCCTGGCGGTATGGGGCGTGGGCGACGGGCCTTACCTGGTGCTGCCGTTCTTCGGGCCGAGCAATATACGGGATGGCGCTTCGCGGCCCGTGGATTGGTATACCTATCCACCCAATCACATGGAAGAACACAGCACGCGCGACAAGATGTTTGTCGTGGAAGTGGTGGACAAGCGCGCGCAACTGTTGGATGCCGGGGATATTCTCGAGCAGGCCGCGGGATCTGACCCGTATATTTTCGTGCGCGAGGCTTTTCGGCAGCGTCGTTTAAGCCTGATTCACGACGGCAACCCACCCCAAGAAGCTCCTCCTGCGTCCCTGTTCGAGGACGACAAGCCGGCGCCGAAGCCCGACGTAAAATCGCCCGCCCGGTGAATCCTTCGCTGTCGTTCGCGTTGTTTTCCGCAACGCTAATGATCGTTCCCGCCGCCACGGCGGATACCGACAAAGATTCGGGAATTAAATTACACACTTCCCCGCGCTCACCCGAACAAATCGCCGCTTTTTATGAGGCCCGCGGCTTTCCGAACACGGCGATCGAGGCGCTGACGCAAACCTGTTTCGTGACCGTCAGCTTCCACAACCGCAGCGGCGATGTCGTGTGGCTCGAACTTTCCCGCTGGCGCTTTGTGGACGAGCACGGCCGAGAAGTGAAACGCCGGAACCGTGCCTATTGGAACGCGCTTTGGGAAAAACTTGGCGTGCCGATGGCAAATCGCGCCACTTTCGGTTGGACGCAGTTACCCGAGGTACGCGACTTGCGACCGTCCGAACCGGTGGGCGGAAATGTCGCGTTGCTGCCGCCGTCGGGTCGTTTCCGGCTTGAAGCGCGTTTTGCCACGGGCGCGCACAAACAGGGCAAAGAGATTATTGTGATTCTCGATGATCTTTCCTGTCCGGGACGCGAGATCAAATGATCGTTCGTGATTTACTGCTTTCGCTGTTGCTCTGCGTGACGTCAGCGCAAGCTGATATTCTTCCCGGAGGTCTTATCAAGCTTGACGGACGTCCGGCGCCGGCGCTTAAGCTTGCCGATCTCGATGGCAAGACCACGGACCTCGCGCTGTTGCGTGGGCAATGGGTGATGGTACACTTCTGGGCCAGTTGGTGCGGTCCCTGTCGGCGCGAGTTACCGGCAATTGCGGCCATGGCGCAAACCAAACCCGCCGCGTTGGCGCTGGTGATGGTAAATACTGCAGAAACGGATGACGAGGTGTTTGCGTTTCTGGCGTCCGTCGCGCCGACGCTTTCGACCCTGCTGGATATAGACGGTCAGGTGACGGAGCGCTGGCAGCCGCGCGGCCTGCCCTCGACCTTCTTTGTCGATCCCCGGGGACGGCTGCGTTATCTGGCCTTGGGCGGGCGACCGTGGGACAGCGGGCCGTACCGGCGATTTCTCGTTGGCCTCGCTCCCGAAAAACGGAAATAGACTGGATTAAATTGAGAAATTCTGCCCGTTAAGCTGATTTTCAGCTTTTTTTCGCCTCCGGTAGAGGGTAAAATGCCGCGCTTTCCGGGCTGGCCCAACGTCGGGCCCGGTTTCTTATTCGAGGTCTTGGAACACATGGTAACGATTCGTCTAGCACGTGGCGGCGCCAACAAGCGGCCCTACTATCGCATCATCGTCGCCGACCGGCGCCGTGCGCTGAACGGAAACAATATCGAGCGCATCGGATTTTACAATCCGCTGGCGACCGAAAAAGAAACGAAACTGCAAGTGAACCTGGAGCGCGTGCAGTACTGGCTAAGCCAGGGCGCCAAGCCGACCGATCGGGTGGCGGATCTGCTGAAGCAGGCGGCCAAATCCTGATACATCATGGCCGATCCGTCACGCCCTGACGGCTTGGTCCCATTCGGTCGGATCACCGGCCTCTTCGGTGTGCAGGGCTGGGTGAAGGTTTTTTCCCACGCCCGTCCGCGTGAAGCGATTATCGATTACTCGCCCTGGCTCGTGAAAACCACCGAAGACTGGCGCGAGATGGGTGTTGAAGACGGGCGAGCGCAGGGCAAGGGCGTGGTTGTGAAGCTCGCAGGCGTGGATGATCGGGATCAGGCGAGCCAATTGATCGGCGCCGACATCGCCATAAGATTTTCGCAGTTGCCGCCGTTGTCGAAAGGCGAGTATTACTGGGCGCAACTCGTGGGGCTGGACGTCGTCAATCTCGCGGGGGAGCGGCTCGGCAAGGTGGACCACCTGCTCGAGACCGGCGCTAACGATGTGCTGGTGGTGCGCAACGGCAAGGAGCGCATGCTCCCGGCAACCCCGAACGTCATCCGCGAGGTGGATCTGGAAGCGGGACTGGTCCGGGTGGAATGGGACGCGGACTACTAGCCCATGCGCATTGACGTAATAAGTCTGTTCCCTCCCATGTTCGAGGCCGTGAGTGCTCACGGCATCACCGGGCGGGCGGTCAAGAACGGATTGATTCAGCTTCGGGTATGGAACCCGCGGGATTACTCAGAAGACCGGCACCGCTCCGTGGACGACCGGCCTTATGGCGGCGGTCCGGGGATGGTGATGATGATCGAGCCGCTGGTGCGCGCGCTCCGCGCGGCACGCGGCGAACAGACTAAAACGGCGAAGGTGGTTTACCTGTCGCCGCAGGGTCGGCGGTTGGATCATGCCGGCGCGCTGGAACTCTCGAAACGGGAAGGGATGATTCTTCTCGCCGGGCGTTACGAAGGCGTTGACGAGCGCTTGCTCAAGACGGAAGTGGACGAGGAATGGTCGATTGGCGATTACGTCCTTTCCGGAGGGGAGCTGGCGGCGATGGTGTTAATCGACGCCGTGACGCGCCAGCTTCCAGGCGCGCTGGGCGACGAGGATTCGGCGCAGCAGGACTCCTTCGTGGAGGGGCTGCTGGATTGCGAGCACTACACGCGGCCGGAAGAGTACGGCGGGCGGAAAGTGCCGGAGGTGTTGCTGTCGGGCGACCATGAAAAGATCCGCCGTTGGCGGCTCAAGCGGTCGCTGGGACGGACGTGGTTGTTGCGACCGGATTTGCTGGAAATGTTGACGCTGAACAGCGAGCAGAAACTACTGCTGGAAGAATTTAAAGAGGAACATTTTAAGAATTTGGGAACCGCAGATAAACGCACATAAACGCAGATTAAGTGTGTACTACATGAAATCCCTCCCCATATGGGGTGAAGAGATTAAGTTTTTAGAATTGTGGTCTCTCGGTTTTATATTAATCCGTGTTCATCTGCGTTCATCGGCGGTTACAAGAATAGTATTTTTTGAAGACTCAGGAGTCGAAAAATGAGCAAAATCATGCAGGAACTGGAAGCGCGGATGATGGCGGAGAAAAAAGTGCCTAAGTTCGCCCCGGGTGACACCGTTGCCGTTCATGTGAAGGTGAAAGAGGGCGAGCGCGAACGCCTCCAGGCCTTCGAGGGTATGGTCATCGCCCGCCGCAACAGCGGCTACAATTCCTCCTTCACGGTGCGCAAGACCTCCTATGGCGAAGGTGTGGAGCGCGTGTTCCCGCTGTACAGCTCGGCCATCGCCAAGATCGAGGTCAAGCGCAAGGGCGATGTACGTCGCGCCAAGTTGTATTACCTGCGCGATTTGGCCGGCAAGGCAGCTCGTATACGCGAGAAGGTCTGATTCGAATTCCGCTGTCAATAAAGGCCGGTGTCGTCAGACACCGGCCTTTTTAATTCGGCTGGCAAGACCCGGCCGTTCCGTGGATAATGATTCCATGAGGCATGGAAGAACATCCAAAGCCAGGGAGTACGACGCGGTCGTGGCCACACCTATTGGCCGGGTAGGGATCGCGGTACATGATGGCGCGCTGGTGGATGTGGCTTTCCTTGGCAAGTCCGCCGCCCTGCATGCTCCGCGCACGGACATGGCCCGCCGGGCCTCCCGCCAGCTACGTTCCTATTTCACCAATCCACGCCAATCCTTCCGTATCCCGCTCAAGCTCGATGGCACGCCGTTCCAGCAACGCGTGTGGCGCGCACTGCGGCGTATCCCCGCGGGCCGGACGCTCAGTTACGGCACGCTCGCACGCCGACTCCATACTTCGGCGCGCGCTGTGGGTAATGCGTGCCGGGCCAATCCCGCACCCCTCGTGGTTCCGTGTCATCGCGTGGTGGCGGTGAACGGCCTCGGTGGTTTCATGGGGAAACGCTCGGGTCTGTCGCTGAGCCGCAAGCACTGGCTGCTGGAGCATGAGCGCGGGCAGTAAAGACCTCATCGAACGCTTTTGCGATGCCCTGTGGTTGCAGGATGGCCTGAGCGCGAACACACTCGAAGCCTATCGCCGCGACTTGGAGGGATTGGACCGCTGGATTACCAAACGCGGTACCGCACTGATTTCTGCCACGCGCGCGGATCTCCTGGATTATCTTTCTAGCAACGTCAGCCAGGGTGCCCGCCCGCGCACCACGGCGCGCCTGCTTTCCAGTTTGCGGCGGTTTTACGGCTACCTGGTGCGCGAGGAAAAAATAAAAACCGATCCGACGGCGCTGATCGACTCGCCCAAGCTCGGCCGACCCCTGCCCAAATCATTATCCGAAGAGCAAGTGGAAAAACTGCTGGAATCGCCGGATGTCACCAGACCTCTCGGCCTGCGCGACCGCGCCATGCTGGAAACACTTTATGCCACCGGCCTGCGCGTGTCGGAACTGGTGGGGCTGACGCTGTCGCAGGTGAGCCTGACGCAAGGCGTGGTGCGCGTCATCGGCAAGGGCGACAAGGAACGGCTGGTGCCGCTGGGCGAAGAGGCGATATCGTGGATCAGTAGTTATTTGGCCGAAGGCCGGCCGCCGCTGGTGCGCCACCGTTCGACCGACGCCCTGTTCGCCACCGCCCGCGGCGGCCCCATGAC
>JANLIC010000176.1 GCA_024654125.1 Sulfuricaulis sp.
GCTTATCTGCTGTGGAAACAAAAAGGCCTTACCAAGGTCTGAAATCATGGTCCGGCTTGACACCGTACCGGGGTACGGAGCCTATCCTTGAGAGGTCAAGTTAATCCGGAACAGCCATGACCATGATTGAATTAATCTATGACAGGGACTGCCCCAACGTACCCCAGGCGCGCGAGAACCTCTTGCGCGCGCTTACCATGGCCAAGCGTACCCTGCGATGGCGCGAGTGGGACCGTGCGGACACCAATGCACCAAGCTATGCCCAGGCTTATGGCTCCCCCACCATTTTAATAAACAGGAAAGATGTCGCCGGTGTGTCCGCGGCCGATGCCGCTTGTTGCCGGATTTACACTAATGATCATGGCGCGAAACAGGGTGTGCCGCCCGTATCCCTCATCGTCTCCGCGCTCGGCAAACATCCCGGAACGGGTATAGGTAAAAAGACAGTGTCCCTGCTCCCGGTGGTCGGGACCGCGCTGATGCCTAAACTGGTTTGCCCGGTATGTTGGCCGGCGTATACCGCCCTTTTGAGTGCGATGGGCATCGGTTTTATCAACTACACCCCTTTCCTTATGCCGCTGACCGCCTTCTTTCTCCTTGTCGTGCTTGTGTCGCTTGCCTGGAGAGCCAAAGCGCGTCGTGGCTACGCGCCCTTGATTCTGGGCACGTTAGCGGCAGCCGCCATGCTCATCGGAAAATTCCAGTTCGACTCCGATGCGGCGACCTACATAGGAATCTTCATGCTTATCGGTGCTTCATTGTGGAATGTCTGGCCACGCCGAATTTCATCAACCCCCTGCCCCGACTGTGTCACCAGCAGGGACGCCAATCCGGATACAAAACCCGAAGGAGGTATATCATGAGTGCAAAACGTCAGATAGAAATCTTCAGCGCCGGCTGCCCGGTGTGTGAAAGTACCATTAATCTTGTTAACCAGATTGCCTGTTCATCCTGCGATGTCACGGTACTGGATACCAAGAAACCCGAGGTGGCGGCGCGTGCGAAAAAACTCGGCATTCGTTCGGTCCCAGCTGTAGTAATTAATGGTCAGCTAGCGGATTGCTGCGCCGGGCGCGGGCCGGATGAAAATGCCTTGCGTACGGCCGGCGTGGGACAACCGATGTAATCACCCATCCATGAAACAGGCAGACATGACCATTGGCGGGTTGGCGCGCGCCGCAGGGATCAACCTCGAAACCATACGCTATTACCAGCGCCGTGGACTCTTGGCCACGCCCAGCAAACCCGTGTCCGGCATTCGGCGTTATCCAGCTGAGGTGCTGGCGCGACTGCGCTTTATCAAGCGCGCCCAGGAGCTGGGGTTCACGTTGCGGGAAATTGCCGACCTGCTGAAGCTCGGTGACGGCTCATGCGCGGACACCCGTGCCATCGCGGAACACAGACTGGCGGATATCGAGGCACGCATACGTGATCTGGAATCCATGAGCGTGACGCTGGGTCAACTCATTCGAACCTGCCGCGCCGGTAACCAGCCTCCCTGCCCTATCATCGCCAGTCTTAAAAATCAGGGCTGAGCGCGCTTGCGTACGTAGTAACGAAAGATCTTGCCGTCCTCCTCCATGCGGAGGAGTTCATGCCCGGTGCGCTTGCACCAGGCCGAAATGTCCATGCGCGAGCCGAAATCAGTTGAAATCAGCTCGAGCACTTCGCCCGGTTGCATGGTCTTGATGGCGCGATTGGTTTCGACCAACGGCACAGGGCAACATTGGCCCGAAGTGTCCACCGTCCGGTGCGGCTTGTCCTGGCTCACGATTTTCCTCCCTTGCTATGAACCCCAACAAAAAGAAGAAATAGACAGGATTCACAGGATTAAAAACAAGATTAACAGGGCGAAGCGGAGTTGTCGCCGATGTACTTAACGTACATCGGCGCCGCTGAGCGCCCGCACAGAGATGTGCGGGCCGGGGTTATACGGAGACTCTGCGCGACGCCAGGGAAGGCATGCCTGCCGTCCCTGGCGCAACTATGGGGGCTTCGCCATGCTCGGCCCCGCCATCCGTGGCGGGGCGCTCGCCGGGACGAAGACACGTTAAGTGTCTTCGTCTGTTTCCGGCTCGCCCTGTTAATCCTGTCCATTTCATTTTATCAGCGGCCCTGCCGCCGGGGCCGGATATAATCCCGCGCCATGGGCAGGAACCGTCTTCCACCGGCCAAGAGCTCGGCTCACATCACGCCACAAGGCGCGCAACGTCTGCGCGAGGAACTGGATCATCTGTGGCGCGTGAAGCGGCCGCAGGTGACGCAGGCGGTATCAGAGGCCGCCGCCCAGGG
>JANLIC010000187.1 GCA_024654125.1 Sulfuricaulis sp.
AGTGCTCACGTCAAAATAACATGATTATTATTTTGATCGTATTGGCAGCAGCTTGTAGTTCCATTCCCCGTGGAAGTTGGCGCGCTTTAGATTTAGCGCGGCCAGTTCTTCATCGGTGACGGTGATGCCTGTAGGGTAGTTGCCGGCATCGAGCCCGGTGCGAATCTTCAATCCGGTTTTGGTGGTGGTGTTGGCAATCAGCTTGATGATGACTTCGTGGCTCACCAGTGGCCGCCCGCGCCAGTTGCGGGTGATGTGGGAGAACATGCGATGTTCGATCTTGTTCCATTTGCTCGTGCCCGGCGGGAAATGGCGAACATGGATCGGCATTTCCAGCTTGGTTGCCAATTCTTGCAGGGCCACTTTCCACAAGCGGCAACGGCTGCCATTGCTGCCCCCGCCGTCCGCCGTGATCAACAACTCTTTTGCGTCGCGATAGCGCTTGGAGCCCATCTTTTTCCACCAGCGCGTGATGGCCTCGACGGCAAAGCGCGCGGTATCGTGGTCGATGCCCACGCTCACCCAGCCCTGATTCTCGCCGATGTCGTAAACGCCATACGGGATGGCTTTGCCAAGCTCGGTATCCATGAAATCATGCACCTTTACTTTTTCCGGTTCGCCCTTGGGTTGCCATTCGCGCCCGCCATTTTTGAACGCGCCCACCAGTTCTTTCTTTTTGGTATCCACCGAAATCACCGGCTGGCCGCGTTGTTGAAACCGCTTTACGCTGGCATTGATATACTCAAACTGGGCGTTGCGATCCGGGTGCGAGCTGCCTTCCAATGTCTTGCGGTTGCCCTGCAGGCTGTACCCCAACCCGTTTAGCAGGCGCCCTACTGTACGTGGGCTGACCGGGTGTTTTTGGCGGGCCAGCTCCTGCGCCAACCGGGTTGTGCTCTTGAGTGTCCATCGCAGGGGCGATTCTGGATCACCCCGCGTCGTGGGTTCGACCAGGCTCTCCAGAGCCTGCAACAATTGAGGATCGGATTCCGTGTGCTTCTTGCGTCCTCCGCCCTTGCGGCGCAAACCCGGTTCCACCGGGGCTTCGGGGTTCTCGTCGCGAACAGCCAGCTCCGCCAACCCCTTGCGGATGGTGTTGGGCGACATGCCAATGGCGCCACCAACCGCACGCACGCCACCCCAACCATATGCGCGTGATTCCGCCGCCGCCCACTGCCGGCGCATGCGCTCATCCATCAACACACTCAGCGAGCGATACCTCGATTCAATTGCGCGTAGCGCGGTCTCTTCTTGCATGGCCGCACTAGAACACACACCTACAATATAGTCAACTTATTTTGACGCGAAGCCT
>JANLIC010000199.1 GCA_024654125.1 Sulfuricaulis sp.
CATGGAAATGACTGCACCTTCTTCCACAATCACCCCTTCGACGATCTCGGAACGGGCGCCAATAAAGCAGTTGTCCTCAATAATGGTGGGCGCGGCCTGCACCGGCTCGAGTACGCCGCCGATGCCGACCCCCCCGGAAAGGTGAACATTCTTGCCAATTTGAGCGCAGGAGCCGACCGTGGCCCAGGTGTCCACCATGGTGCCTTCGTCCACATAGCCGCCGATGTTCACGTAGGAGGGCATGAGCACGACCGAAGGCGCGATATAGGCACCCTTGCGGATGGCCGCCGGCGGCACCACGCGAAAACCGCCCTCGCGGAAGGCCTTGGAGTTGTAGTCACCGAACTTGGACGGCACCTTGTCCCAATAATTGGTGTAGCCGCCCTTGACGAATTGGTTGTCCTCGATGCGAAAATAAAGCAGCACCGCCTTTTTCAGCCATTCGTTCACGACCCACTGGCCGCCTTTCTTCTCGGCCACGCGCGCCTTGCCGGTATCCAGCATGCTGATAGCTTCGTTCACGGCGTCTTTAACCAGTGCCTCGACGTTGCGCGGGGTGATGGCTCCGCGGCGCTCGAAGGCCTCGTTGATGACGGACTGAATGTCGCTCATGGTTTAGATTCCTTAAGATGTCACGTGTCGGCTATTTCAGCGATTCTACATAATTTCGGATGCGGTGTGCGGCCTCGATGCACTCCGGAACCGGCGCCACCAGCGCCAGGCGCGCGCGGTTTTTGCCCGGGTTCACGCCCTCGAATTCGCGCGACAGGTAGGTTCCCGGCAGCACCAGCACGTTTTCGCGTGCGAACAACTCATGCGTGAAAACCTCATCGTCCTGGGGCAGTTTCGGCCACAGGTAAAACCCGGCTTCGGGGCGCTCCACCTCCAGCGCGGGTTTTAGGATTTTCAGCACCGCGTCGAACTTGGCGCGGTATTGGGTACGATTGGCGCGCACATGCGTCTCGTCGCTCCAAGCCGCTTGGCTCGCCACTTGTGTCGGCGGCGGCAGGGCGCAGCCTTGGTAGGTGCGGTATTGGTGGTACTGCTGCATCAATTCGCCATCGCCGGCGACGAAACCGGAGCGCAGCCCCGGCAGGTTGGAGCGCTTGGACAGGCTGTGGAACACGACACAGTGCCGGTAATCCTTGATGCCGAGATCGTTCGCCACCTGCAACAATCCCACCGGCGGCCTGTTCTCGTCAAAATAAATTTCGGAATAGCATTCGTCGGCGGCGATGATGAAATTGTGTTGTTGCGCCAGACCGATCAATTTCGCGAGATCGTCTGGCGTCAGCACCGCGCCGGTCGGGTTGCCGGGAGAGCAGATGTACACGAGCGGCACATTCTGCCAGATCTCTTCCGGCACGGAGCCAAAATCCATGCGAAAGCCATTGGCCTGCGTCGTGTTCAGAAAGTAAGGCCGCGCCCCGGCGAGCAGGGCGGCCCCTTCGTAGATTTGGTAGAACGGGTTTGGCATCACCACGCTGGGGCGCTGCGAATTCACGCGCCGGTCAATGACGGCCTGCGCGATGGAAAACAGCGCCTCGCGCGTGCCGGCGACGGGGAGCACGTGGCGTTCCGCCAGCAGCGCAATTTTTTTCAGCTGAAAGCGGTGCGTTGCCCAGCGGGCGATGGCCTGGCGCAGCTCGGTCGTGCCCATGGTCACCGGGTAATTCGACAAGCCCGAGAGATTGGCCTGCATGGCTTCCAAAACCAGTTCGGGTGCGGCATGCTGCGGCTCGCCCATGGAAAGGCGAATCGCGCTCTTGCCCGCGGGCGGCGAGACCCCTTGAATGAGCTGCGCGAGCCGCTGAAAAGGGTAGGGGTGTAAGCTCGCGAGGCGGGAATTCATGGAGTCTGGTCGGTTGGAAAAAAAGAATTTAAAGCCATCTGGAAAACGAATCAATGTTATTTCTGCGCCTTATACCCTCGCTCTCCCTCTCCCTGGAGGGGAGAGGGTTGGGGTGAGGGTCGATTGCAGGATCCATTTCGGTGAGATGAC
>JANLIC010000204.1 GCA_024654125.1 Sulfuricaulis sp.
TCGTTCGTCTTGTCAAGATCTATGAAATCGTACATGTGCGTGATCTGCGGTTTTGTATACGAAGAAGAGAAGGGGCGACCGGAAGACGGAATTCCTCCCGGAACCCAGTGGACGGATGTTCCGGAGAATTGGAAGTGTCCCGATTGCGGCGCGGCCAAATCCGATTTTGAGATGATCGAAATCTGAATCGGCGTCCACCCAGCGCCGTGGGCGGATCGTGGGCTACAATGGGAACGCGTTAGCTTCGCTCCGAATAATCAGGGAAAAAGGCTGTCCAAGGCAGGGAAACCATGAATACCGCCGTCTGGATATTGATCGCCGTGGTGACAGTCTGGGGCCTGGCGGCCCAGCGTGTCCCCGGCCTTGTGTGGGCCACGGCACTCGCCGCCGCCCTCGCCTTGTGGGACGCTTTTAACCACCCACCCACCACGCTGTGGCTGGCCGCCTGGGCGTTTTTCCTGGTCATTTTTCTGTCGCTGGCGATCCCGCTCTTGCGCCGCGCGCTCATCAGCGCCCCCTTGCTGCGCGTATTCAAGAAAATCATGCCGGCGATGTCGGACACCGAGCGCGAGGCGCTCGAGGCCGGTACCGTATGGTGGGAGGCCGAGCTCTTCGGCGGCGATCCCGATTGGGACCAGTTGTTCAGTCTTCCGCAACCGTCGCTGTCCGACGCAGAGCAGGCCTTCCTCGACGGACCGGTGGAAGCCTTGTGCGCCATGCTCGACGACTGGAAGATCACGCACGAATATCGGGACCTGCCGCCGAAGGTGTGGCGCTTCATGAAGGACAAGGGCTTCTTCGGGATGATCATCCCGAAACAATACGGCGGTCTCGAGTTCACCGCGCAGGCGCATTCCGCGGTGGTGGTGAAGGTCGCGAGCCGTTCGATCACCGCGGGCGTTACCGTCATGGTCCCGAACTCGCTGGGGCCGGCGGAGCTGCTGCTGCACTACGGCACGGAACAGCAGAAAAAACATTATCTCCCGGGGCTCGCCAGCGGCAAGGAAGTCCCGTGCTTCGCCCTCACCGGCCCCGAGGCCGGCTCGGACGCCGGCAGCATGCCGGACCGCGGCGTGGTCTGCCGCGGCACGTTCAAGGGCAGGAAAAATGTCCTCGGCATCCGTCTCAATTGGGAAAAGCGCTACATCACGCTCGGCCCGGTGGCCACGGTCCTGGGGCTGGCGTTCCGCCTGTTCGATCCGGATCGGCTGCTGGGCGCGGAAGCGGACCTCGGTATCACGCTGGCCCTGATTCCCACTAAAACACCGGGTGTGAAAATCGGCACGCGCCACAACCCACTCAACATCGCGTTCCAGAACGGGCCCAATTGGGGCGAAAATGTTTTCATCCCGCTCGACTGGGTTATCGGCGGACGCGAGGGCGTGGGCCAGGGCTGGCGCATGCTGATGGACTCGCTCGCCGCCGGCCGCTCGATCTCGCTGCCCGCGCTTTCCGTGGGCGCCGGACAGGTGGCCTGCCGCGCCACCGGCGCCTACGCGCGCATCCGTCGCCAGTTCAAGCTGCCCATCGGCAAGTTCGAGGCCGTGGAGGAGGGGCTCGGTCGCATCGCCGGATTCACTTATATGATGGATGCGGCGCGCACACTCACCGCGCGCGCCGTGGACATGGGCGAGAAGCCGTCGGTGGCCTCGGCCATCGTCAAGTACCAGCTCACCGAACACATGCGTCACGTGGTGAACGATGCCATGGACATCCAGGGCGGTGCCGGCATCTGCCTCGGGCCGCGCAATTTCATGGGGCGCGTGTACCAGGCGGTTCCCATCAGCATCACGGTCGAGGGCGCCAATCTGCTCACGCGCGCGCTCATTGTCTACGGCCAGGGCGCGGTGCGCTGCCATCCCTACGTGCTAAAGGAGATGCACGCGGTGTCGGAGCCGGACACCCGGCGCGCAGTAAAAGATTTTGACGACGCCATCTTCGGGCACATCCGCTATACCGTCAGCAACGTCGCGCGTGCCTTCTGGCTGGGCCTCACCAGCGCGCGGCTCACACGCACGCCCGTGAGCGGACCCGCGCGGCGCTACGTGCAGAAACTCACACGCCTGTCTTCCGCGTTCGCGCTCATCTCCGACGTCGCCATGCTCACGCTCGGCGGAGCGCTCAAGCGCAAGGAAAAGATTTCCGGTCGCTTCGCCGACGCGCTGAGTTATCTTTACCTGGCCTCGGCGGTGATCAAGCGTTTCGAGGATGACGAGCAACCGGAGGCGGACATCCCGCTGATGCGCTTCGCCTGCCAGTACTGCCTGCACGAGGCGGAAAAGTCGCTGGTCGTGATCCTCAAGAATTTCCCTAATTCTTTTCTGGCGTGGCTCATGGGCGGCCTGGTGTTCCCGGCCGGCCGGCGCAACCACGTCCCGGACGACCGCCTGGGCCATGACTGCGCGCAACTGCTGTTGGAGCCCTCGGTGGCGCGCGACCGGCTGACGCGGGGAATTTATCTGCCGAAGACCACGCGCGACGCGCTGGGCCGGCTCGAAGACGCCCTGCCCAAGGTCATTGCCGCGGAACTGCTGGAGCGCAAACTGGCCAAGCTGGTGGACCAACAGCCGTTGTTGCACGGCCAATTCGAGGCGCAGGTGAAAGCGGCACTGGCGAAGCATATATTGAGCGCACCCGAAGCGCAGCGGGTGCGCGCCGCCCACGCCGCCCGGCGCGGCGTGATCGCGGTGGATGATTTTCCCGCCGATAAGATTTGATTAGCAAATTCGTGATGGAAAAACGTTCATGAGCGCAGGCAAGGTCTATATCGTTGACGGCGCCCGCACGCCGTTCCTGAAGGCACGCACCGAGCCGGGGCCATTCTCGGCCTCCGATCTGGCCGTGGCCTGCGCGCGGCCGGTGCTCGCGCGCCAGCCGTTCAAGGCGTCGCAGATCGACGAGGTCATCGTCGGTTGCGTCATTCCGGCGGCGGACGAGGCCAACATCGCGCGCCTGATCGCCCTGCGCCTCGGCTGCGGCAAGCGCGTGCCGGCGCACACGGTGCAGCGCAACTGCGCCTCGGGCCTGCAAGCGGTGGCCACCGCGGCCGAACGTATCGTGCTCGGACGCGCCCATCTGGTGCTGGCGGGCGGCACCGAGGCCATGAGCCGCGCGCCCATTCAGTGGAACAACGCCATGAGCGGTTGGCTCGGCAAAATGCTGCGCACCCGCAATCCGTGGCAGCGAATGCAGGCGCTGGTGCGTTTTCGTCCTGCGCTGCTGAAGCCAGTGTATTCCCTGCTGCTCGGGCTGACCGACCCGTTGGTGAAGCTGTCCATGGGACAGACCGCGGAAATTGTCGCGCACCGCTTCGGCATTAGTCGCGAGAGCCAGGATGTCTATGCGCTCAACAGCCACCAGCGGCTGGCGGCGGCGTTCGATGGCGGCGCCATGAACACGGAGGTCGAAACGCTCTACGACACCCGGGAAAATTTTTACACCGAGGACACTGGCCTGCGCCGCGACACCGATCTCGACCAGCTGGCGAAACTGCGGCCGGTGTTCGACCGTAAATACGGCCAGGTGACTTCCGGCAACAGCTCGCAGGTCACCGACGGTGCGGCCATGCTGCTACTCGCGAGCGAAGCGGCGGTCAAGGAGCATGAACTGAGCGTGCTCGGCGAATGGGTGGATCACGAGTGGGCCGGCGTCGATCCGAGCCAGATGGGCCTCGGGCCGGTACACGCCACCGCGAGGCTGCTCGCGCGCCGCCAGATGAAAATGCGCGATCTGCAACAAATGGAGCTCAACGAGGCTTTCGCCGCGCAAGTGCTGGCGTGCCAGGCGGCGTGGGACAGCGCGCAGTATGCGCGCGAGGAACTGGGGTTGGACGCGCCGCCCGGCGCCATGGATCCGGAGCGCCTCAATCCCGAAGGCGGCGCCATCGCCAACGGCCATCCGGTGGGTGCCAGCGGCGCGCGCCTGGTGCTGCACCTGCTGCAGGCGTTGCAGCGCCAGGGCGGCGGGCAAGGGGTTGCGACCCTGTGCATCGGCGGCGGTCAGGGCGGGGCCATGCTGCTGCGGGCCGAGGGGGCGACATGAGCAGGGAGCAGGGGCCCCGCGCGTCGCGCGGGGATGCGACCGTCGCGAATGTCGCCGGTCGCCGACAGGGAGGCGTGACGATCTTGTCAGACTTGACGGAGGCGACGCAAATGCGCAGGGAGCAGGGGCCCCGCGCACAGCGCGGGGATGCGACCGTCGCGATTGTCGCCGGCCGCCGACAAGAAGGTGCAATGATTTTGTTCAGGCTGGCGGAGGCGGCGAGATGATGAGCAAGCACTGGCGTCTCGACTACCAGGGCGAGCACGCGGTACTGACGCTTGATGTGGAAGGCCAGTCGGCCAACATCCTGTCGCAGGAGGTGCTGCATGAATTCGACGGGCACCTCGAAGAACTCGAATCCAAAATGCTCGAGGGGGTCATCCTGCGCTCGGGCAAGGCCTCCGGTTTCATCGCCGGGGCCGACGTGCGCGAGTTCGAAAAAATTACCGAACCCGAGCGCGCCACCGAACTGGCGCAGCTCGGCCAGCAGGTGCTGTCGCGCTTGGCGAATTTACCGTTCCCTTCGGTGGCGGTCATTCACGGTTTCTGCCTCGGCGGCGGGATGGAGCTGGCGCTGGCCTGCACCTATCGCATCGCGCGCGACGATCCCGGTACGCGTCTCGGCCTGCCCGAAGTGCGCCTCGGTATCCATCCGGGTTTCGCCGGGACTGTGCGTCTGCCACCGTTGGTGGGCGATTTCGCGGCGCTCGACATGATGCTGACCGGACGCACGCTGTCATCGCGCGAGGCGCGCCTCCGGGGGCTGGTGGATGATATCGTCCCGGAACGGCATTTGCAGAATGCCGCCATGACGTTCCTGAAAAAAGCCCCGCCGCGGCGTAAGGCGCCGTGGTACCGGTGCGTTCCCGCCTGGAAACCACTCCGCGAAGGGGTGGTGAAACTGATGGCCGCGCGCGTGCGGCGCAAGGCGCCGGCGGAGCATTACCCGGCGCCGTGGCGCATTCTCGATCTGTGGCGCGATCGGGCCACGGAGTACGAGGAAGCGGAATCGCTCGGTGAACTGCTGGTCTCGCGCACCAGCCGCAATCTGGTGCACGTGTTCCTGCTGGGCGAAGCGCTCAAGCGCCAAGGCAAGGCCAACGCGCACGACATCGAACGTGTGCATGTCATCGGTGCCGGCGTGATGGGCGCGGACATCGCCATCTGGGTCGCGAACAAGGGATTCCGCGTGACCCTGCAGGATCGCGAGCCGGAAATCCTCGCGCGCGCGGTGAAGAAGGCCCATGGATTTTATAAGGCCAAGCTCAAGGACCCGCGCGCGGTGCAGGAGGCCATGGACCGTTTCATGCCAGACCTCGAAGGCCACGGTTTGAAACGCGCGGATCTCGTGATCGAGGCGATCGTGGAGAAGACCGGACCCAAACAGGAACTGTTCCGTGCGATCGAGAAGAAGGTCAGGCCGCAGACCTTGCTCGCCACCAACACCTCGAGCATTCCGCTGGAGGTCATCGGCGAGGCGCTCGCCGACCCATCGCGTCTGGTAGGGCTGCACTTCTTCAATCCGGTGGCGAAGATGCAACTGGTCGAGATTGTGCGCGGTACCAAAACTTCGGAAGCGGCGATGGCACGCGCCCGCGCCTTCACCGGCGCCATCGAACGGCTGCCGCTGGATGTCAAAAGCAGTCCGGGCTT
>JANLIC010000205.1 GCA_024654125.1 Sulfuricaulis sp.
ACATAGGAATGCACACTTCCCTGCTCCGGCGGGGCATCCATGACGATCAAACTTTTCGGGCCCAGGGTAATGCGGAAATAGCGACGAAAGCTGGCATCCACCGAGGCCGGACGGACGTCGAATTCGGCCGTGCCTAAGACCCGGCCGGTCCATTTCTTGAGTGCCTCGTAACGTTTATCCAAAGGTGATCTGGAAATTAAAACCCGTTTGAGCGTGGAAACGCCTTGATGGCGCCGACATAGTATGCAATTTTATGTCCGCCATCATAAAACAATGCCATCCACGTTCCCATGCCCTGCCATCGTCTGGTTCGTGCCGCTCTCGGGCTGATTGTTGCCTGGGGTGCGGCGTCGAATGACCCGGCGCATGCGCGGGACGAGGCGGCCTGTCCGGAGCGCCCGCCGCGGTTGCCCACTTCGTCGCGCCGGATCACCGCGACGTCCAAGGATCGGCCGGCAGAGGTTTATGCCCGGGAATTGAATTCGATGCAGGGCGGTGTCAGCGAGTTCACCGGCAACGTGGAACTGCGGCATGAGGGCCAGTCCCTAAATGCAGAATTGTTGCGCCATGATAAAAATTCCAATCAGCTGGACGCCTCGGGCAATGTCCTGTTCAAGGACAAAACCGGGCTGACCTACATGACCCAGGAGATGCACCTGAACCTGGATTCACGTATCGGTAATACCGGGAGCGCCCAGTTCAAATTGGAAGACGGCAGTGCCCGCGGGGATGCCGAGCGCACCGACTTCGAGGGCCCGGATCACACCCGTTTTACGCGGGTCCGTTATACCACCTGCGCCCCCGGGCAGGACGACTGGTATCTGAAAATAACAGACCTCAGGCTCGACACCGAGGAGGACATCGGCACGGCCCGTCAGGCGTCAATCCATTTTCAGGGGGTGCCTCTGATCTACCTTCCGTATCTCAGCTTTCCCATCTCCGATAAGCGCAAATCGGGTTTTCTGATACCCCGGGTGGGCTACGCCAGCAACAGCGGGGGCGATATTTCTGTCCCCTACTATTTCAATCTTGCCCCCGATTACGATGACACCTTGACCCCCGAACTCATGACCCGGCGCGGCCTGCAACTGCAAAACGAATTCCGTTATATCACCCGGGACTCGGGTGGCAAGCTGGATTTTGAAATACTTCCCCAAGACCGCCTCAAAAACGGAGAAACACGGACCGCGGGGACGTTCCAGCACAGAACCCTGTTTAACCCCTATTGGTCCGCATCCGTGGATGTGCGCGGCATATCGGACAAGGAATACTTCGAAGACTTCCGCAACGATATCGGGGTCACCAGTCAGACACATTTGCCGCAAAACGCGCAGCTGGATTTCCGAGGACCCCGCTGGAATTTCACCGCCCGAGCCTCGGACTATCAAACCATCGATCGCGCCATCGCCCCGGTCGATCGCCCCTACGCGCGGCTCCCACAACTCAACCTCTCGTCGAACCGGCCGACGGAGTCCAACCGCATCAATTATTCATTTGACAGCGAACTGGTGAGTTTCTCTCGCGACGCCAGCATCAACGGCGAGCGCCTGATCCTGAATCCGTCGGTGAGTTTCCCGCTATCCAACAGTTATGGCTTTCTGACCCCGAGGCTCGGTTGGCAACACATCGCTTACCGCCTCGCCCATGCGCCGGACGAAACACCGACCCTGACACGAACCCTCTTCAGCCTCGACAGCGGCCTGATTTTCGAGCGTGACTCCCTGTGGGGAGAGCGGCTGTTCACCCAAACGCTGGAACCGCGCCTCTATTACCTTTATGTCCCCAGCAAAAATCAGGACGCGCTGCCCGTTTTCGACACCAGCCTGGCCGATTTCAACTTCTCCAACCTGTTTCGCAACAACCGGTTTGTCGGCGGCGATCGGATTGGTGACGCCAACCAGATTACCGCCGCCGTGACTACCCGCTTTATCGACGAATCAAACGGTGCCGAGCGTCTTCGCGCCAGCTTGGGGAAGATTTATTATTTTGATGACAGGCAGGTCAATGTGCCGGCCGCCACGAGCAGCACTGGCGGATCGGACATTGTGGCCGAGTTATCGGCAACCCTCGCCAGCCACTGGCATGTCCGCGCCAGCGCCCAGCGGAACCCACGGGACAACCTCACCCAGAAATACAGCTATTACCTCCAGTACAACCCGGCGAAAGACCGCATCCTGAATCTCGGCCGACGTGTCTCGCGTGACGAACTGCAGCAGACCGACATCTCCACGCAGTGGCCCGTGGCAACACGCTGGACGTTCCGGGCGCGGTCGCTTTTCTCCCAGGAAGGCAACCGCAACCTGGAAAGTTATGCCGGCGTGGAATACAACGCCTGCTGCTGGGCACTGCGCGTGTTGAGGAGACGAGTGCTTACGATTGATGCCATTAGCAATACTCCCTCCCAGAAATACTCGGTCATGTTTGAACTTGAATTGACGGGTCTGTCCAAGCTTGGAAAGGTCCCGGACAGTCCGCTGCGCGATAGCGTATTTTCCCCCCCGTCCCCCGACGCGAAACCTCTGGCGCCATGAATCGTGTTATCCTAGCCCCGCCCTGGCACCGCTGGCGCCGCACCAGCGCGGCCCCCACGTGAAATCCGGATACCAAATCATGCACGTTTTTTCCAAAACCGCCGCACTCGGCATGGCGCTGTCAGCCCTGATCCTGGCTTGGCCTTTCCACGCGCAGGCCGCGCCACAGCGCACGATCATCGACATCGACCGCATCGTGGTTATCGTCAACGACGACGTCATTACCGACAGCGAACTCACCCAGCGACTGCAACAAACCAAGAAACAGCTCGAGCTGGAAAAAATCAGCGCGCCGCCGGACCCGGTACTGAAGAAGCAGCTGCTCGAGCGGATGGTGGTGGAGCGCCTGCAGTTACAACTCGCCACCCAGACCGGCATACGTGTCAGCGAGACCGACGTGGACCGCGCCTTCGAATCCGTGGCCCGGCGTAACAATCTCGGTCCCGATGAATTCCTCCGAGCGATGAAACAGAATGGCATGGATTTTGGCGCCTACCGGAGCCAGTTGCACGAACAGCTGGCCATTCAGCAGTTGCTCGAACGTGAAATCAACAACCGCGTTAGTGTGACCGACACGGAAGTCGCCAATTTTCTCGAAAACCCGCGGAGCCGCGCCGGCATGGACGTGTCCTATCAGTTGTCGCATATCTTGATCGGCATTCCCGAGTCGGCCTCACCCGAGGCGATTCAGGCGGCCCGCCAGCGCGCCGAGGAAGTGCACCGCCAACTCGCTCAGAGTGCGGATTTTGAGCAGGCCGCCGTGAGCCATTCCCAAGGCGCAGACGCAATGAAGGGCGGCAGTCTCGGCTGGAAAAAGGCGGGTGAGCTGCCAGAACTGTTTCTGGGTTCGCTGAAAAACATGAACCCGGGCGAAATCAGCGAGATTCTCCGCAGTCCCAACGGTTTCCACATCCTGAGGCTGAACGACAAGCGCGGGAACACCCAGGCCGAGGCGGTGACCCAGACCCATGTACGTCATATCCTGCTGAAGCCCAACGAGATCCTGTCGCTGGAAGACGCGCGTAACAAGCTGCTGGCGCTGCGCGAACGCGTCGAGAACGGCGAGGACTTTGCCACCCTCGCGCGCTCGAATTCCGACGACACCGGTTCCGCCGCCAATGGCGGCGATCTGGGCTGGACTAACCCCGGACAGATGGTCCCGGAATTCGAAAAGGCCATGAATGCCCTCAAGGCAGACCAGCTGAGCCAGCCCGTGCGCACCCCCATCGGCTTGCACTTAATCCAGGTGTTCGAGCGACGCCGTCACGACATGACTCAGGAACGTGAACTTGCCGCGGCGCGCCAGCAAATTCATGCACGCAAGGCGGATGAACGCTACGAGCAATGGGTACGGCAGTTGCGCAACGAGGCGTTCGTGGAATATCTGCAGGAAGAAGTGAATTAACGCATTCGCCACAGCTCGCGTGGCCGCGAAACCCCCCCGTCCCGTCATTGCCCTTACGCCCGGCGAACCCGCCGGCGTAGGACCCGACGTGGCCCTGCTGCTGGCCCAGCGTCCGCCAGCCGGCACACTGGTGCTGATCGCCGATCCTTCGATGCTGGAGGCGCGTGCGCAGCAGTTGGGCCTGCCGTTCGCGGCGCGCACATGGCCTGATCGCCGCCAGGCCCAGGAACGCGTCGTGTACGTACAGCCCGTCACGGCCGCGCGTCCCGCGGTGCCCGGACGGCTGGACCGGGCCAATGCGCCCTACGTCATTCAAACCTTGAAACTCGCCGTCAAGGGCTGCCTGGACGGCGAATTCGATGCCCTGGTCACCGGGCCGGTGCATAAAGGCATCCTCAACGATGCTGGCATCGCCTTCACCGGTCACACCGAACTGCTGGCCGCGGCCAGCGGAGTGGCGCATCCGGTGATGCTGTTATCCGCGCCCGGGCTGCGCGTGGCGCTGGCCACCATCCATCTGCCACTGGCCGCGGTACCGCGCGCCATAACGCGCGAGCGTCTGACGGCGGTGATTGAAGTACTGCACACGGATCTTGTGGAGAAATTCGGCATCGCCGATCCGGTGATCCTCGTGTGCGGACTTAATCCGCATGCCGGCGAGGGCGGTCATCTCGGACGCGAGGAAATCGATGTGATCGAACCGGTGATCAAATCACTGACTGCGCGGGGGATGCGCCTGCGCGGCCCAGTGCCGGCGGACAGCGCTTTCATCCCGTCACAACTTGATGGGGTGGATGCGGTGCTGGCCATGTACCACGATCAGGGCCTGCCGGTGCTGAAGCACCACGATTTCGCCCATGCCGTCAATGTAACCCTGGGGCTACCGTTCGTGCGCACCTCGGTCGATCACGGCACCGCGCTGGAAATAGCCGGCAGCGGCCTGGCCGATGCTTCCAGCCTGAAGGCCGCCGTGGCCATGGCGCACCAGCTCATCCGATGAAGGCGCAGCGCGCGCGCAAGCGCTTCGGCCAACATTTTCTACGCGACCGGCATGTCATTGGTCAAATCATCGGGGCCATGGCGCTGCATGATAGCGACCACGTGGTCGAGATCGGTCCGGGCCAGGGCGCGCTCACGCGCGAATTGGCGGCGCGCCTGCCGGATTTCGAGGCGGTGGAACTCGACCGTGACCTGGTTTCACATCTGCAATCCGAAATTCCATCGGGCAAGATGACGCTGCATCAGGCGGACGCGCTCAAATTCGATTTCTGCCGGCTCATCAAAAGTAACCAGAAACTGCGACTCGTCGGCAACCTGCCTTACAACATCTCCACGCCGCTGCTGTTTCATCTGCTGGAGCAGGCCGGTTGCATCGAGGACATGCTGTTCATGTTGCAGAAAGAGGTGGTGCAGCGCCTGTGTGCTCCCCCCGGAAAAAAAGATTACGGACGACTCTCGGTGATGATCCAGTATCGCTGCCGGGTCGAGAAACTTTTCGATGTCGCCCCCGGCGCCTTCTCGCCGCCGCCCCGTGTCGACTCGTCCGTAGTGCGCCTGATCCCGCGTTCCGCGCCTCCCGTGGAAGTCAAAGATGAAGCGACACTTGCCCACGTGGTGCGCGCGGCATTCGCCAGCCGGCGCAAGACCCTGCGCAATAACATGAAGGGTTTACTCAGCGGCGATGACATGACAGCACTAGGAATCGATCCCATACGGCGGGCGGAAACACTTTCGCTTGCAGAGTTTGCCGCCCTGAGCAATGCGATAGAATAACCATAGCCATGGTTACTGCGCTGACACAGCGAGAGCACTCGCAATCCCTCGGTGAGGAAATCGCGAACAGCGTTAGCCACGGCCTTGCCCTGCTGGCAGCGCTGATAGCCTTTCCCGTGCTCGTTATCTCTGCCGCTCAGCGCGGCGACGTTGCCGGAGTTGTCGGCGCAAGCGTCTTTGCCACTACCCTGGTACTTCTGTATTCCGCTTCCATGCTGTATCACGCCCTGCCCCAAAGCCGCGCGAAAAAGATATTCCGGATACTCGATCACGGCGCGATTTATTTACTGATCGCCGGCACCTACACGCCTTTTACCCTCGGTGTGTTGCGCGGTTCTTGGGGCTGGACGCTATTCGGACTTCAATGGGGGCTGGCCATACTCGGTATCGTGCTGAAATCGGTCGGCGGCGTGCGCTACGGCAAGCTGTCCGTCGCAGTCTATCTCGCCATGGGCTGGCTGGTCCTGATCGCCGCCGGTCCGTTGATGGACCACGTAGCCCCTTGGGGCCTGTTCTGGCTGGTGGCGGGTGGAATTGCCTACACGGCGGGCGTGGTGTTTTTCGCACTGGAGCGCATCCGTTACTTTCATCTTATCTGGCACCTGTTCGTCATCGCGGGCAGTGCCTGTCACTTCATCGCGGTGTTCAAATACGCGGTCTGAAGGAATAGTGTTTCTGTTTTAGGTGGTACCTATTCGAACAAACCTAATATTCTGAATGAGCTTCGAGTATCGGGAGTACGCCTGTACGGAATAATCCTGCTATCTAAAGCAACATTCTAGGTAGACCACATTTAGTTAAACGGCGCGCGGCTGCCACCCGCTCGTGGGTTGTGCGAAGCATCGCTACGCGCCCATTCTCGGGGTGCGGCTCGACTCGCGGGTCGTAAGGTGTTCTCTATGTTGCCTTTCGCTACCTTAGTACTTCAAGTTGTCGGTGGCATTGCCATATGACTGGCGTCAATATTCTATCGATCGGCTCTGAGTAACAGTCTGTATGCGTTACTTATCTATTTTTTGGTCTCCAAATAAATCACCGAGAACGCCAGCCGCTACCATCGCGTCATTGCGTTGCTTGGTGTAATACGTATCGATCGCCCATGCAATGTCGCTTTTCATCGCCATGACTGGCTCAACCAAGAGTCCGCAGCAAAACTGAATGGCGTGGGTCGATTCCCATTTTGTCGGGTCATTGACCGCAAACACGAGTAGCCGCCCGTCATTAATATAAAGTGGCATGACCTGATGCTTGCGGACGATATCTTCGGGAATCAATTGAAGCAGATTAAGGTCGACCGTGAAATTCCTTAAATCGACGAACGGAACACCGAGCTTTTTCGCGAGCGTTCGTCCAAGTGCCTCCTCGCTCACTAGGCCCATAGACACTAAAAATTCTCCGATCGGCGCTTTGCGGTCATTTTCCTGCGTGGACAACGCTTCCCGAAGTTCGCGCTCCGAGACCATGTTTTCTCGCAAGAGCATCTCGCCCAAGCGGACGCCCGGCATCGATTTCTGACGTTTCAGGACTTCATTCAACTGTTCGGCGGATACCACCAACGCCGCTTGCAGGTATTCACCGAGTGGCTGCTCGCGCTTACGCTTCTGTTCCGCTAATCCAGCATCGATGACAGCCGCCGTAGCGGCTTTATCGCTAATCAGAGCTTTCCCTAAGAGCGGCCCGATACGATGTTTTTCAACAGCTTCGTAAGCGGCGAAAAGTAAACTGAAATTATCCGCACCTTTTGCGGGAAACAGGTAAAGCCCGTGGCGATCCATCCGAAAACTAAACGTCTTTCCCTCGATTCTCGAGCCGCCACGTACGTACACCTCAAATTCTTGCTTGGCCGGTGGCACTACGATTTTCCCTCGATTCGCGAGCGCTTGAGAGGCTCGTACCACCTTGCGAGCCTGCGGCACGGTCAGCAATGCTATGTCTTTGAATAAAACATATCGAGCATCCGTGGGCGTCGCCGCGTCAGTATGCAATAAAACTCGAGCTTCCTTGGCACTAAACGCCAGCAGATAACCTTTTTGGAGCCGGCCATCGCGCAACATCAAGTCCACCGGCTCGCTCATGCGATAGACATTTTCAGGCAGCTCAACGCACAACGGTGGCAGAGGCAGCTGATCAATTAGCTTCGGTATCATGTTTCCCCTTCAGAAGAGGGGTCGGTACTGACCCCTTTTCCAGACCCATTTCCATTCGGCCCCTTTTTCACCCCAGACCCTTTTCTTACTGTTTTGACTCGGAATCTCAGGAAACTCGGATTAAGTATATAGGCAAAGTATCATCTGGAAAAATAAGACTTACCCAATGCGACGATGGTCGATACACAATCATATTCAAATGAAGTACGTCATCTAATATTGCCTCATCCGGACCTCGGTTCCGTTCGCGCGGGTCCTCGGCCGGTCAAGGCAGTGTTATACCAATCTCTCCAATTCCTTCATCTTGTTCTCAATCCACTCCTCCACCTGCTTGATGATCTCCTCGGCTTTCTTACCGCGCGGATCGATCGCCGGGCCGATGGCGACGCGCACGGTGCCGGGCTTTTTCAGAAAACCGCGCCGCAGCCAGAACGAACCGGCGTTGTGCGCCACCGGCACCACCGGGTAGCCGGTCTCGGCCGCGAGCACCGCGCCGCCCATGCCGTAGCGCTTTCGGGTCCCCGGCGCGACGCGCGTGCCTTCGGGAAACACCACGACCCAGATGCCGGATTGCAGGCGCTCGCGTCCCTGCGCGACCACCTGCTCGATGGCCTGGCGGCCGGCGTCGCGATCGATCGCGATCGGGCGCATCAGCGCCAGCGCCCAGCCGAACAGCGGAATCCACATGAGCTCGTGCTTCAGCACCCAGGTCTGGGGCGGGAAGATCTGCTGGAACACGATGGTTTCCCACGCCGACTGGTGCTTCGACATGAGGATCGCCGCTCCCGCGGGCAGATGCTCCCGGCCCTCCACGCGGTAATCGAGCCGGCACAGTTTTCTGAGCAGATAGGCCTGCATCCGCGCCCACTGGGTGATGATCCGGTAACGCAGGCGGTAAGGCAGGACCGCCGTCGGTAACACGAGCAGGGCGTAGACCGTCACCGAGATGAACAGGATGGCATTGAATAGCAGGGAGCGG
>JANLIC010000206.1 GCA_024654125.1 Sulfuricaulis sp.
CGAGTTTCCCTTCAAGTGAAATGCGACCCGCAACGCCAGTTCCGCCTCGCTGACATCCTCCACCACCATGCCTAGCTCTCGGGCCAGCGCGTGATTGAATTGGATCATCATTGGCTGCTTCACCGGCGCGGGTTGCGCCTTGGTAAAGAACTCATCGCCGAGCTCGATGAATCGATTGTCAAAAGGAATGTGGATCACGTTTTATGTACCGTCAGCACCAGACCGGGTGACAGTGTAACCGAGCGGACGCTCGTTAAAGACCGGGAAATGTCAGGGGTATTGAGATGGGGACCAATCATGCCATGTGACCCTTGCCAGGAGTCACATGGTACAACAACGGTGATCAGATCACATTTTACTCTATTCTTTTTTGCCCATTTTCCGGACAAGACCCATGGCCATTGCCGCGAGCAAGCCCACGCCACCAACGAGCACGGCCCATAACAGGATCCGTCGCCAAGGCAACGGCGCCGGCCCGGGGTGAAGACTGCTGTCGCCGCCGAGCACGACCCGCTCACCGATGCGCGCCGCAGTTGGCGTCACCTTGGTTTCGCTACGATCAAGCGTGCGCAACAACTCGGCGACGGGTTGCTCCGCGTTGTTCGCCACCGCGCTGCCGAACGCGAGCTGGTAGGGTCCGCTGCCACGCGCGAGAAAGGTGATCTGCTCGGGCACCCAGCCAATCTCGAGCTTCACGTCAGGGGCAGTCCCATTTTCGGCAGTGACATCGATTCGCCACAATCGATCGGCCGTGCGGGCAAACACAATGGCGTCGTTGCGAAACTCTGTTGCACTGCCTTCCCGGTTCAGTCGATAAAACAGGCCGCCGCCCCGCTGGCGCCACTCCGCTTTGTCGTCCGCGCGCGAGTAGAGGATTGCCCGCACAAGACTATTGGCGTCGGCGAGCAAAATGTTACCCCGCTCGACCGGGAAGCGACCCCCGGTGTCAAAAACGAAGTGTGTCTTGCCCTCCTTGTCCATTTCCGTGCGCCCGTCCAGTGTGACCCATACGGGCGCAGGACCCTGTGTCTTCGCTGCCGGCTCGGCTTCGACGCCGCTGACCTCAACGGCCTGGCCTGTTGGGTTCCATGTGAGGCGAAGATACTTCGACTTCAAGGGCGTAAATTCGATCGTGTTCCGCGTGAGACGCTCTCCACCATGGACCAATTCGGCCAGGGTGGCGGACGACACGATGGTACGCCAGAAGTTGAGATCATTGCTTGCCGACACGGTGACGGTTGCGACAAAACCCTCCATCGCCGGCCACTGAACAAAAAGCTTTCCGAGTTCATAGTCTTTCTGGCTCGCATCGAGAATGTAGGCCACAACCGGCTTGTCCCGTACCGTAGGCAGATCGTTGCGCACATCGATAATCGTGCCGCTCGCGTCGCGGTTCACGCGTACCGCAAATGTGCCAACGGCGGGCTCGCCGCCGCGCACCGGAAACACGGGCAGCACCACCCGCGCCAAGGTCTCCTTGGCAGCAGCTGGCCGGAGCAAGGCGTGCGGTACGACCTGCCCTTGCGCATTGAACACCCGCAAATCACCAAAGTCGGATCGCTGCAAAGTACGATAAACATCGACCGGAAGCGGCAAAGCGTAAACGGATGCGACCCCGGGCGTTTCCAGCGCATAGCCATAGGCAAAATCATCCGGCGTAAGGGCTCGATCCTGCTCCGCGCCAGACGCCACGGTACTTATCAGCGATATAACGAGAAGCCATCGGCCGCGGATCATGCAGGTATCTCCTTTTGTTGGCGCGGGGGCAAGGGTGAGAAATAACCAACGATCAGCATCAGCACGCCGACGCCGACGAAGGAAACGATGCGCTCAATGGTGCCAATGCCCGTGAGATCGATGATGAACAGCTTCACCACGACCACGCCCAGCAGCGCGGCACCCGCCATCCACAGCAGCCGCAGAGCGCGACGCGTGGCAAAAACCATCACTACCAGCGCGATCGTACTCCAGGTCATGGTAAGCGCGGCCTGGTAGATGACAGACTTAAAGAGTCCATGAGCGGTATAGGGAACACCGCCCCAGAAATGTACAGCGCGGCCTACGACCGCACTCAACCACAGCACGCCCAGCACACCGGTGACGTAATAGAGCAGACGCAAAGTGTCAGTGCCGAGAACCTCGATGGCCTTCGCCCGCGCGAATGCAGTCCAGCGCAAGAGCAATACGAGGACTAATAGCGCGCCGAGATCGACCGGGTTGGCCACGGGAATATACGGCAAGGGATAGCTCCCGCCACGCTCCAACAGTGCTGCCACGCTCCATAGCACCAGCCACGCCAGCACGGGCACGAGTCCCGGGCCGGCGACGTCTGCATGGAATCGGGCCGATGGCCAGAATCGCGAACCGCCAAAGCGGATCGCCGCCGTGGCGCCGATGATCGGCACAATCGCCCACGCAATGAAATTCCACGGGTAGCCCAGCTGCGCCTGGCTTTGGACGAACCACGCGCATTCACGGGAAAGAAGCGCAACCAGCAACACAAAGGCGCCCGCGTGCCAGGTGCGCACAAGCCCTCGCGGCCAGTCTGCTTCAAAGCGCAGTAACGATGTGTAGTGCACGGCAAAGGCGACGATCCACGCCGGCGCCCCCCAGCCGGCGAACGGATGCGTCGACCACAACGAAGCAAGCGCCGCGACGGTAAAGGCGGCCAGGACCGGGAGCAAACCGATCGGCACGTAACCCAGCGCGCGCCAGTCGAGCCAGCGCGCCACCACGGCAGCCAAGGCGACGCTTGTGGCGATGAATATCAACGAGAGCTGGCTCGCCAGAGCATCGGGGAACACACGACCAATCTCTTGCAGGCCGCCAAAGAACCACCAGGCGGCGCCCCACACCAGCATGATGGTGTCGAAACCCGTTTCGTAACTCCGCAACCGGTCACGACCCCGCATCAGAACGAAGCTCGACAACAAGCCACCAACGGCAATCATCACCGAACCAAGATAGGTCGCATTGAATACCGCTGGCATCGGACCGGATATCATCGACCGCGGCCGGATCAGTGGTTCGAGCAGGCCACCTCCGGAACCAAATCCGAAGAACGCCAACGTGGCCCCGAACTGAAGCAGCAAGCCAAAGGCCCGCGCCAGTGCGCGATCCTGCCGCGTACCGACCCATACGATGGCCGCACCTTCGAGCGCCCACACGGCGGCAGTCCAGTTGCCATCAAGGGCAAGGGGAATCGCAAGACTGCCGAATACGACACCCAAGGCGAGAAAGGCCTCTGTCAGCAGGCGCATGCCCGCCACCTGTCTACGCCATAACGCCGTGGCCAGACCGATGTATACCGCCGCCGCCACCAGCGCACTGATGGCGAGCCCGTATTCGTACGATCGCACCAGACCCCACTGCAAACCGAAGGCCACCACCGGCACACCGAAGACAATCGTCCCATCGACGTAGCCGCGCAGTTCCAACGTTTGTCGATGCGCGAACAGCACGGCGATCGCAACGTAAAAAAGGAAGAACAGAATGAGAAAGGGTTCAGTCGTCGCAAAAAAGGCCTCCTGGTAATGACGATGACCCCACAACGCGCCGATGACGAAGGTAAAGAGAAACCCGAGCACGTTCAGCTCGCGCCAGGCACGAAACCACGCGATGCCCAGAATGCCGGCGTTGAGCAACGCGTAATACGAAAACAGCATCACGTGGTTGCCGGCACCGGTGGAGACCAGAACCGGCGCCAGGAAACCACCGGTGGCGCCGAAGACCGCCAATGCCTTGGCGTTTTGCAGCACCGCGAGCACGCCCGAGAGCACGACAATGCCAGCCATCACGCCAAAAGCAAGTGCGAGCGGAAGCAACCCGTAGAGCTTGGCGGCCGCGAATACCGTGAGGTAAAGAATGCCGATGCCCGCCCCCTGCAACACGAGCGCATAGTCGCGCCGCCGCTCGCGCAACCGCCAACCCACCACGAGCAATACCAGGGCACCAAGGGCCGCGCCCGCGAGACGCAATTCGATCGGGAATTTGTTGTGCTCGACCGCATACTTGAGCAGGAAACCGACACCGAAGAAAAGCACGATGGCGCCGACCTTCACCACGACGTTACCGCTGGTGAAAAACTCTTTTACCCAAACTACCCCGCGCTCGATCAGATCAGGCGCATACTCCCGCGTCATCGACGCGCTTGCCGCTGCACTCGATGCAGCCACTGGTGCATGGGAGGGAAAATCAGTCGAAGGCCCAGACCGCGCCTGCCTCGCGCCTATCGGTGGTGCGGGAGTCGGTGGCGGTTCGACCGGCTCTTCGATTACTGGTGGTGTCGGCGCCTTCGCGCTCACCTGCGGCCATGCCGCGGATGGCGCGCCAGCCGGCTTCGCCTTCCGGGTCTCACCAATCTGTGCCTCGATCCGTGTCACGCGCTGGCCGAGCTGATACACCACGGCAACGAGCAAGCCGATGACGGCCCCCGGGATGACTCCCGACCAACTAAACAGCGATGCGCCGAGGAATAAGCCTACGATGGCGCCAATGAACTTCATAATATGGGCACCTCCCTGCTTAATTATGGTTCACGGTGCACTGCCCAGATATGAACACTATATAGAGCCAATATAGCCAATCCCCGGTCCGGGCACCTATAAACCGGGATCAGGTCCGGATTGGTCCTGAATAATAACGAAAACTGTGATTTGGCCTTACTTTTTCATGGCCCCGGGCGGCAACGCGTTACCGGAGAAGAGCTCCGCCAGTTCCGCCTCGCTGACATCCTCCACCACCATGCCCAGCTCCCGGGCCAGCGCGTGATTGAACTGGATCATCGCCGGTTGTTTCACCGGCGCGGGGTGCGCCTTGGCAAAGAAAGGTTCACCCATCTGGAGGAAACGATTGTCAAAGGGAATGTGGATCATGTTTTATGTACCGGCGGCACCAGAGCGGGTGACAGTGTAACCGAGCAGACGTTCGTTAAAGACAGGGGAATGTAAGGGGTATTGAGATGGGGGCCCAGGCTTGCCGTGCAGCCCCTACCGGAGTCACACAGCACGGAAACAGTGATCTGAGTTCCACCCTATTTACCTGACTGCTTATTTTTTATCCCTCCGTCAACTTTTACTCGAAGGGCGAATAATTTTTACTCTGACCCCAAATATCGGAGCAGAATGCTGCCGAGAAACAGTTGCTTCATTCTTACGATACTCCCGCGATGGCGCGCGGGAAGCAAGCCAATCCCGCGGGGCGGGATGGGTTGGAACGATTTGGAAAATTGAGCCTGACTCTTTCGAATTACGGAAA
>JANLIC010000244.1 GCA_024654125.1 Sulfuricaulis sp.
GCGAGTGCGGCACGAAGCACAATCATCACTTCGTCCCGTGCTCCCTCGCGGCTGAGAAGGAGAAGCCCACAGTGGGCCTGCCATGCGTCAGTTGCCGCCACGATCTGCGCCTCGGTCGGCTCGCGGACTGCCGCTTTGCACTCGTTCAGAGCGTATTTCTGCGCGCACGGGACAGGCGGGTTGTCGTCAGGGTGGCAGGTGCAGGGGCGCGGCTCGCTCACCGGCTGGCGCTCGGGCTCATCGCACATCGGCACGATGCCCATTTCGCTCATCGTGTCGGTGCCGTAGGGTCGCGCCACACCGCGACTGTCGAACACATTGCCGGCGACTCCGAATCGCTCATGTGCGCAGTGCTGTTCGGGCTGCGGTTGCGGCGCGGGGTGCGTGAATAACGGTTTCCACGCCTTCTTGTGGTAGTCAAGGTAGCCGGTGCGCTTCGCAGGTTTCCACGCATCGAGCGGAAAGGCATTTCCGAACTCGTCTATCCATGCGACCGGCTTCGCTCCCGCCGCCTCGCGCAGCATCGTGACGACGGTGCGGAGGTCGGCGACTTCGCCCTCGTCCCACATGTTGTCGTTCGAGCAGTAGCGGGCTATCTCTTCGACCCGCTCGGCCAGTTCCCGCATCTGCTCGGGCGTTAGGGTAGTGGTCATGCTGTCTCCGTTCATTCGATCAGCCCCTTGCGCATCGCAATCGCTACCGCATGCGCGTCGTTGCGCACGCCAAGTCGGCGGTATGCGTTCTGCAAATGCGCCTTGTAGGTGCCGTAGGTGATGCCCATAACGTCCGGCGCGTTCTTCGTCGCTATGCCGTTGGCGAGGCATTGCAGGGCTTCGGTTTGGCGGGGGGAGAGCGTCATGCGGCCCTCTGACGTAGCGTCTTCTCAAAGCCGTCGACCATCGCCGCGAACGCCATCAGGTCGGTTTCCAGTGCCTCGATATAGTCGTCGTCACGGTCGACGTGGCGATGCCAGAATTGCTGCCCGATCGATTCGAGCGCCGGGCAATACAGCGCAAAGTGCCACCACTTGCGCCCGGTGAGCCACAGGCAACCCTGCACCTGATCTACGTAATCGGAGAAGTCCTCTTCGATGTAGATCCCGCGCAGTTTGTCCGGCGCCACCAGGCACTTGTATTCGGCCCCGCCGTCCTCACCGATCAGCCCATCGGCCGACGCTCCGAAGCGCCGATCCTCGGTCGTCACGAAGCCGGCGCGATGCACGAGCAACCCGGTTTGCGCTTCGTGCTCCATCCGTGCATCGGGCTCCAGCTCGTGCCCGCGCTGCATCGCCCAATTCTCGAACCCTTCATCAAGTGGGACGCCACTGATACGCTCGATTGCCACGCGAAAGGCGTAATCCTTCGCCGCCACCGTGAAATCTCCAGCGTTCTTTCCCGTTTTCAGGCGCGAGCGTGCCACCTTGAACATGCTGGCCGTGATGCAACCTGCCCGTGCCTGGTGCCACTCTGGCGATCCCTGATCGCATTCGATGATGATCGTCATTCGGTCGCCTCCGGTTCTGGCATGTCAATCGTGTTCGCGTCGACCTTCGCGGCTTGCGACTTGAGCGATTCATGGTGCGCGGCCAGTTGCTTGCGCTTATCCTTGCCGATCGCCCCGAAGAATTCGCCATAGGCGCCCGTGCCGCAGGCCGCCGCTGCCTTGGCTTGCGCGAGAAGATCGGCGGGGCAGTTGTCGACGTGCTCGATCTTCGCCAACCCCTCGCCGCCCTCGGTGTTCAGGTAGTGAATTGCTTGGTCGAGCCGTTCCGTCTTGGGCCAGTATTTCGAGGCGCGCTTGACGACGGTTTTCTTCGCCATCTCGCCCCAATCGGTCGCCCACGGGCAGGACTTCGCTTTCTTGTCCATGAACGACTTCCACGCTTCCGACCGATCCCGGATCGCGTTGATTTCGTCGGCCGACATGGCTTCCGTCAGGTAGTCGCCGTCGGCCGTCTTGACCACGCAGTAGGCTCCTACCGTCTCGCCGCGATCCTTCGCAAACGGCTGAAAGCGGTGCGTCGGCTCTCGGTCCAGTCCGTTCAACTCGAATACGTCGGTAGCGTAAACGATGCGCGCCTGCCCCCACTTGATCGACCCGGTATCCATCGCCAAGTCCATCAGGCCCATGTACGAAATGTCGAGGCAGATTCGGCCCTTGCGCGGGACCAGGTACGCCTGCTTCTTCGCCGGGTTCAGGCTGATGCCGATGGCCGCGACGTTCGTCGTTGCGTCGACCACCGACTGCGGGCACTCGCGCGCCACCTTGACGGTGTAATCGTTGGCGCTGATCGCCTGAATGGCGAACTCGGCTTCACGCTCGAAACTGATCGAGCGATCGACCAGTACCGAGGCGAAGGCTTCGCGGGCGCCGTAGACCGTATCGGCGACGACTTGAATGGCGCTGCTCATTTGATTACCCCTTTTTCTCTCATCCGAACCAGTGTGCGCATGTGCCCCTCGTGCCAAGCGAGCAAGCATTGTTCGTAGGTCATTCCCTCCGGCGGCTTGACTTGGCGATCGATCACGGCATCGCAAGCCGTACAGCAATACGCGCCGCAGTGGTCGATGCTCTTGAGCGATCGGCCCTTGCCCCCGGCGTTGCCGGGGTAGTGGCTGAGGATCGTGTACTCGGGCAGGAACTTGCAGGCGCCCGGAATTCGAACAAGGCAGTCCTCACCGCGCGCGGATTCACGCAGCTTGCTCATGCCGCTTCGTCCGCGTAGACCACAACCTCGCGCTCGGCAGCCGTCGCGTGCAGGAATTCCAGCCACTCGCTGAATTGCCGCTTGCCCATCTTGCTAGTGCGCAGGCCGAGCATCACGACACCACCATCGAGGCCCATCGCCAGCCGCGCCTGTTCGTTCTGGAACGCCGCCGACAGAACATCCTTCCACTCGTCGGGCGTCATCTTCACCATGCGGCCATTGACCGGCCATTCCAACTGCTCGCTGAACGCTTGCAGGATCGGCCATTGCGCCGCGTTCTGATCGAGGCTGCGGCCCGCCTCGCCGAAGCGCACCACGGCGCCCTCCGGGGCGTTCCAGCACTCTTCGGCGGCACGCTCGCGCACACCCTGGTTGACGAGGCGAAGGACGCGCTTGTAGCTCACGCCCGCCGCTCCCCAGGGAACAGCCGCCTGAACATCCGAGCGACCCGCGCTTGTTCCGCCTTCATGCGCCACGGCCACGAACGCATGGCGCGCGCCACCTGCTCCGGCGTCGGGTCGGTGCGCCGGGCCTTGCGGGCGTCGCACAGGGCGGCAAGCTCGCGGTAGGTGCGGATGGGTTTCATTCCTCGTTCCTTGCGATGTGCAGGAAATAGCGACTGGTCGCCCGGCCGCGCTTGCCGTCATGGAGAATGTCCCATTCCGTTTCGATGGAAATCAGCGGATGATCTGCGCCGCGCAGACCCCAGGCTGTGTGCATGCGTCCGATGCCGGGATGGTGGTGCTCGCCCTCTGGGGCGCTGTACGAGCCAAACGCGAGCATGTCGCCCGCGTGCCGGGCGCGCAGAACGGCATAGACTTCCGCGCTGGTAGTAATGCGTGTCTTGCTCACTCATCCTCCGTGCATCGTTCGGGAATCGGCATGTACGCCGGGCACCAGCCCTGCGCCAGCCGATTCGCGTTGAACATCAGCGCCTGCGCCGGATCGCAGAAGGCAGGCGCAGTGCGCTCGCATCGGCCGGCCTGCGGGCATCCGGTGGAGTCGGCGCAGCGGCTGTAGTCATTCGGCAGCGTCATGCCTGCGCCTTCGCAATGGCGGCGAGTGCTGTACGCCCCTCGTCGCAGTCGCCCCAAAGGCCTTCGGCGCAAGCCGAGCACCACTGCATGTGCTGTAACGCCTCCAGCAGCGCATCGCGCTCGGCAAGCAGGGCGGCGACGTTCACCGGGTTGCAGGCGGCGATGTACTCGGCATTCGCCTTAAACATCGCCGCGTACTCAGGCGTGTCCTTCTTCGACACCCGGAAGCACGAAGCGACATACTGCCGACCGGAAATGCACGGCTTCCCTGCAACACTGTGGTCGGACGAGACGGTCCACTCGTTGAATCCGCCGCTCGCCCGCCACTCGCCGCGCGTCGGCCCCGCCTTCAGCGCCTCGCGGATCGCTTCTGTGTGCTGGCTCATGGCCTGCACGGCATCAGCCGCCCATCGCCGCCGTCGAACACGAATGCCGCTACACCTTCTGCGCTTGGGACGCTGATACGCACGTTCGGCAGGCCGGCGATCAGGCGCAGATAACTGGCTTGGAAGTGCGCCGCGCCGATC
>JANLIC010000266.1 GCA_024654125.1 Sulfuricaulis sp.
AATGACGGATTACTACGATGAAACCCGCGAGTAATGTCATCGGCCCCAGCCAGATCTGAGGCAATCCATTTCCTGTATTACAGAATCTCCGACGCGTAATCCGCCAGCCGCGAGCGCTCGCCGCGCTGGAGCGTGATGTGCCCGCTGTGTTCCCACGGCTTGAAGCGGTCCACGACATAGGTCAGTCCGGAAGTTGTCTCGGTCAGGTAAGGTGTGTCGATCTGGGCGATGTTGCCGAGGCAGACGATCTTGCTGCCGGGACCGGCGCGGGTGACGAGGGTCTTGATCTGGTGCGGGCTCAGGTTCTGCGCCTCGTCGATGATAAGAAACTTTTTAAGGAACGTGCGTCCGCGCATGAAATTGAGCGACTTGATGCGGATGCGGTGGCGCAGCAGGTCGTGCGTGGCGGCGCGCGCCCAGGCACCGTGTTCCTGCGTCGCGGTCTCCTGGAGCACGTCCAGGTTGTCCTCGAGCGCGCCCATCCACGGACCCATCTTTTCCTCTTCGGTGCCGGGCAGGAAACCGATGTCCTCGCCGACCGGTACGGTCATGCGCGTCATGATGATTTCCGTGTAACGCTTGGTTTCCAGCGTTTGCATCAATGCCGAGGCGAGCGTGAGCAGGGTTTTCCCCGTGCCGGCCTGGCCGAGCAGGGTGACAAAGTCGACTTCCGGGTCCATGAGCAGGTTGAAGGCAAAGTTCTGCTCGCGGTTGCGGGCGCTGATCCCCCAGATCTTGTTGCGCTCCGAGGCGTAATCCTTGACTACCTCAATGATGGCGGATTCCTTTTCCAGACGTCGCACCACAGCCTCGAAGGGTTTATCGACGCTTGTGTCGTTGATGTACAGAAACTGGTTGGGGTGCCAGGCACGTGCCTTCGGTCCGCTCAGGCGGTAAAACGTGCGGCCTTCCTCCTTCCACGATTCCATTTTCTTGCTGTGTTTGTCCCAGAAATCGGCGTCCAGTTTATCCGCGCCGGTAAACAGCAGATTCGCGTCATCCAGCACCTGGTCGTTGGTGTAATCCTCGGCCAGGATACCGAGCGCGCGCGCCTTGATGCGCAGGTTGATGTCCTTGGTGACGAGGATCGCCTCCCGGTCGGGATGGTTTTTGCCCAGATCGAGCGTAATGCCCAGCAGAGCGTTGTCCGAAGAGCGGCCGGATAGACCGAATGGCAGCGGGCTGCGCGGTTCTTCCATGTGAAAGTACAAGTTTCCGGTCTCGATGTCCTTGGAAACGGATGGCAGCTTGATGCCATGGCTGATGTCGCCATTCGCCTTGTCCACGAGATCGTCGAGCAGACGGCTCACCTGGCGCACATTGCGCGCGATCTCGGACATGCCGACCTTGCTGTTGTCGAGCTCTTCCAGCACCACGATGGGAATGACCACATCGTGAATCTGGAAACGCAGGATCGAAGTCGGATCGTGAATGAGGACGTTGGTATCGACGACGAAAATCTTTTTTTTGGCGGTCATTGACGCTTGGTGGTGGGTGCTTGCAGTTTCCGGATTTCTCCGATGACTTCGTCCACGTGCCCCTTCACCTTGACGCCGCGAAATTCGTGGCGCAACACGCCGTCCTTGTCGATGATGAAGGTGCTGCGGTCCACGCCCAGGTATTTCCTGCCGTAGAGGCTTTTTTCGCGGATGACACCGAAGAGCTGGCACAGCTTCTCGTCCTCATCGGCGACGAGCTCGAACGGGAATTTGAATTTGGCCTTGAATTTTTCGTGCGAGGCGAGACTGTCGCGCGATACGCCGTAGATCACCGTCTTGAGTTTCTGGAATAGGGCATGATTATCGCGAAAATCCTGGCCTTCCAGGGTGCAACCGGGCGTGTCGTCCTTCGGGTAAAAGTACAGCACCACGTATTTCCCTTTGAGATCGTGCAGGCGAAGGGCCTTGCCGCCGGTAGCTTGCATTTCCACGTCGGGGACGGGTTTCCCTGCCACTGCTTTTTTCATGATGTTTTACTAAGTCCTGTCGGTGAATTGTAGCGTCGGGCAGTTTCGGATAATAGTGATTTACAGATTGGTATCAGTCCGCCTCGTCTTCGCGTTCGGCCATGGCTATCCCTTGATGCAGACGAGCGGTTCCAGCCGCGCCACCGTTCGCGCCAGACCCGCCATGTTGGTGGCTTCCACAACAGCCGAGACATCCTTGTACGCCCCCGGTGCTTCTTCGGCCACGCCGCGCCCGGAGGGACTGCGAATCAAAATCCCGCGCGCGGCCAGATCGTCGATTACCTGTCGTCCCTTCCAGGTCTTGTGCGCCTGGTGCCGACTCATGGCACGACCGGCGCCGTGGCAGGCGGAGCTGAACGACAGTGAAGCGGCCGTTTTTGTGCCGGCAAGAATATAGGAGCTGGTGCCCATCGAGCCGCCGATCAACACCGGCTGACCCACGGCCCGAAACCGCGTGGGGATATCGGGATGACCGGGTCCGAAGGCGCGTGTGGCGCCCTTGCGGTGCACGTAGAGTTGGCGTCGTCTGCCATCCACGACATGCTCCTCCACCTTGCAGGTATTATGCGAGACGTCGTAAAGCAACGGCAGGCGCGAATTCGCCACGACCTGCGCGAAGGCCGCGCGCACCAGATGTGTCAGTATCTGGCGGTTCGCGAGCGCGCAATTGATGGCCGCGCGCATGGCACCTAAGTAATTTTCTCCGAGCGGAGATTGAATTGGCGCGCAAGCCAGTTCGCGGTCGGGCAGCTTGATGCCGTAGTCTGCGGCCGAGGTCACCATCTGTTTGAGGAATTCAGTGCCGATCTGGTGCCCGAGCCCGCGCGAACCGCAATGGATGCTGACCACGACATCGTTTTCCTTGATGCCGAAAGCCGCGGCCGCCTTGTCGTCGAATATTCTCGCTACCTTCTGCACTTCGAGATAGTGATTGCCGCTGCCCAGCGTCCCCATTTCGTCCCGCTGGCGTTTTTTTGCGTGGTCAGAGACGCTGTCCGGACGTGCACCTCGCATCTGACCAAGCTCCTCGATGTGATCGAGGTCGGCCTCGCTGCCCCAGCCCCGCTCAACGGCCCAGCGCGCGCCGCCGGTGAGCATAGCGTCCATCTCGGCGTGATCGAGACGAATGGCGCCGGTGCTGCCGAGGCCCGCCGGAATCTCTCTATATAAGGTGTTGGCGAGCGTCTTTTGCACCGGCAACACGTCATCCACTGTGAGGCCGGTGTGCAAACAGCGCACGCCGCAGGAAATGTCGAAGCCCACGCCACCGGCCGAGACCACGCCATCCTCGTCCGGGTCGAACGCGGCCACGCCACCGATGGGAAAGCCGTAGCCCCAGTGGGCATCGGGCATGGCGTAGGACGCCTTGACGATCCCGGGCAGGATGGCGACGTTGCAGATCTGCTCGTACACCTTGTGATCCATCGCC
>JANLIC010000268.1 GCA_024654125.1 Sulfuricaulis sp.
TGTGGACCTTCAAGCTGTTCAAGACCCGCCCGGGGCAGGCGCCGTCGCCTTATGGCTGAAACCCGACTCAGCGATTATACCCACCCGCGCTACTGGCCGACGTGGATCGGGCTCGGGTTGATGCGCGGCATGAGCTGGCTGCCATTGCCAGCGATCGCGATGTTTGGCGGCGCGCTCGGAATGTTGCTGTATGTCCTGCATGGCCCACGGCGGCATGTGGTGCACGTCAATATCCGGCGGTGTTTCCCGGAGCTACAGCCACGCGCCCAAGCGCGGATGGCGCGCCGGCATTTTCGCGCCTTTGGCCAGGCGCTGCTCGAGATGGGTGTTACCTGGTGGGCCTCGGAAGTGCGGCTCAAGCGTCTGACACACTTTCGCGGACGCGAACACTACGAAAAGGCGTTGCGCGAAAAAAAAAGCATTATTTTACTGGTACCGCATTTTGTCGGTCTGGAAACCGGGGGCATGCGCTTGTCGATCGATCATCCGATGGTGACGGTATTCCGGCATCCGGTGAATAAATTAGTGAGCGCGGTAATGGGCCGCGCCCGCGCCCGGTTTCAAATGCGACTCGTTGAACACAACAAACCACTCACGGCCGTGGTGCGCCAGATAAAAGCCGGGAGCCCGCTCTATTATTTACCCGATCAGGACGCCGGCTTACGCCAGTCGGTGTTCGCGCCTTTCTTCGGCATCCTCGCCGCCACCTTTGTCGTCCTGCCGCGCCTCGCCGGGATGACGGACGCCGTCGTGATCCCCTGCATTACGCGCCAGCTTTCCTGGGGTCGTGGATACCAAATAATTTTTCGCCCCCCGCTGAAAGATTTCCCTTCCGGTGATGCCGTGGCCGATACCACGCGCATGAATCACGAAATTCAGGTGGTGGTGCGTGAAATACCTGAGCAGTATTTCTGGGTGCATAAACGGTTCAAGACTCGCCCTAAAGGCGAGGCTGATTTTTACAAGCGGGGTTGAGCGCGGGAGAAGCCCGCTCGACTATTTTTGTAATCGCTTTAAAAAAACCCCCATCTCTCTTGCCGCCTGTTTGTCGCCTTTTTCTTCCGCAACTTTTATCCCGTCTTCGTAAGCCTTGATCGCCTCGTTTTTCTGCCCGGCCTCGGCGAGGGCTTTGCCGAGCAGTTTCCACGCGGCGGAATATTTGGGGTCATTTTCCACGGCCTGGCGCAAGTGTTCGGCGGCCTTGTCAGGTTGATTGATTTTTAAATACTCGCCGCCGAGGCTGTAGCGCAACAGCGCACTGTCTTGGCCGCGCGCGAGCATGGCCTCCAGGTTGTCGGTGATCGCCATGCTTATTCCTTGGGCGGTTTGGGATTCACGCCGAGCTGCTTGAGCTTGCGGTAGAGATGCGTGCGCTCCATACCGGACAGGCGTGCGACCTCGGCGACATTGCCGCCGGTGCGCTTGAGGTGATGCTCGAGGTAGGCCTTTTCGAATTGGTCGCGCGCGTCACGCAGCGGTCTTTCCAGGAGCGTCGGCGGATAGGAATTGGACGACACCGGTGTCGGCGAACCCAGCGTCTGCTCAACCTCGGCCTCGGTCACTTCTTCTCCGCGATGCAGAATTAATAATCGCTGTACCACATTGCGCAGCTCGCGTACGTTGCCTGGCCAGGAATAATTGCGCAGCAGGTTGAGCGCGCCGGTGCTGAACTTGCGATACGGCAGGTGCTCGTTGTCCACCATCCAGTTGACATAGAAATTGATCAGTTCCGGAACGTCCTCGTGATGCTCGCGCAGGCTCGGGACGCGCAGCGGCACGATATTGAGACGGTAATAGAGATCTTCGCGGAAATGCTTTTCCTCCACCGCCTTGTGCAGGTCCTGGTCGCTGGCCGCGAGGATGCGCGCGTCGATGGCGACGGTTTCACGGCTGCCGACACGGGTGAAGCGTGTCTTTTCGAGCGCATCGAGCAACCGCGCCTGTGCGGTCAGATCGAGGCCGCCGATTTCATTCAGTAACAGGGTGCCGCCGGCGGCCTGCTCGAAGCAGCCGGGGGTCACGGCACCTTTATGTTCCTGACCGAACAGTTGCGCCGCCACCTGCGCGGGGGCCATCGCGGTCAGGCTCACCTCGACGAAAGGTCCGTCCTGGCGCGCGCTGTGGGCGTGCAGGTAGCGCGCTGCTACTTCCTTGCCGCTGCCCGGTTCGCCGGTGATCAGTACCCAGGCATCGGTGGCGGCGATGCGCTCGATATTCTCGCGCAGCTCCTGCATCACCGGGCTCTTGCCGGTGAGGTTGGCCGTGGGTTCGGTCTGCCGGCGCAGGCGCAGGTTTTCGCGGCGCAGCTTGTCGGTCTCGAGCGCGCGCTCGATGGTGACCAGCAGCTTGCCCATGGACACGGGCTTTTCGATGAAGTCGTAGGCGCCGAGGCGCGTGGCCTCGACCGCGGTTTCGACCGTGCCGTGCCCCGAAATCATGATCACCGGCATTTCCAGGCCGCCGCCTTCGGACCACTCGCGCAGCAGACTGATGCCATCGGTCCCGGGCATCCAGATGTCGAGCAGTACCAGGTCCGGTCGCTGTTTTTTCACCGCCGCGCGCGCGGCGGCGGCGTTTTCCACCGTCTTCACCTGGTAATGTTCGTCCTCGAGGATTTCCCGCATCAATCGGCAGATGTCCGGTTCGTCGTCCACCACCAGGATGTAACCGGGGTTCATGTCTTATTTTCTCCCTGTGCGGATTTGGCGGTGGTCGGGGGCTCCGCCAGCCCGGTCGTGGCGGCACTGACCGGAAATCGAATGACGACACAAGCGCCGCCGTCCTTCAGGTTATAGGCACGGATAGTGCCTCCGTGTTCCTCCACGATGCGTTTGACGATGGCGAGCCCGAGTCCGGTGCCCTTTTCCTTGTGGGTGACATAGGGCTCATACAGGCGCGCCAGCAGCGCTTCCGGAAAACCCGGGCCGTTGTCCTGCACGGTCATTTCGATGAACCGGTGGTCATTTTTTCCCACCACGCGTGTGCCGAGAAGAATCACCGGTTTGGCCGTGGCGGCCAGCGCGTCGCGCGAATTGAGCAGCAGGTTGTGCAAAACCTGGCGCAGGCGCCCCGGATCGGCCGGGATTTGCGGCAGATCGGTGTCGAGATCGAGCTTGGTGGTGACGGCGCGGGAGGCCTTGCCCCTGCCGTTTTTACTGGCGCCGTGCAGTGGCACTACGCCCTTGGCGGTACCGCGCGCATTTTTGTAGAGTTCGACCACGTCGCGGACAAGATCGTTCACATCCACCGGGCGCGACTGCATCTGGGCCGAGCGCGCGTATTCGGAAAAGTCATTGACCATGGACTTGAGCGAGTCAACCTGTTCGATGATCGTGCGCGTCGCACGATCGAGCGTGAGGCGGTCTTCTTCCGTGACCTGACGCAGAAACTTGTGACGGATACGCTCGGCCGAGAGTTGGATGGGCGTGAGCGGGTTCTTGATTTCATGCGCCATGCGCCGCGCCACCTCACCCCAGGCAGCGTCACGCTGAGCCTGGATGAGCGCGGTGATGTCATCGAACACCACGACATAACCGCCGCGTTTTTCACGCCAGGAAGGCAATGACGTTCCGCGCAGTAGCAACACCCGGCGGTGCTTGTTGATCAACAATTGGATCTGGGACTGCCATTCCTCCTGCCCCGCGGCCGCGGCCTGCTCCACGGCCTCGATCATCGGCTGCAGCGAGGGATAGTTCTCCGCCAGCCAGCCGAGCGATTTGCGCTCGCCGGCGCGCAGGTCAGTTCCGAGAATTTGGCCCGCCGCCGGATTGTGCGTGCGCAGCAGCAGGCGCTGGTTAAAGGTGAGCACGCCGGAGGAAAGATGGCCCAGCACGGTTTCAAGATAGGCGCGCTGGATTTCGGCTTCCTGCTGACTGCGCTTGGATTGCAACTGCGCGCGGTGGATGCGGCGGGTCATGTCGTTGAAGGATTCAACCAGAATCCCGATCTCGTCTTGGCTGGTGACGGGGATTTGTTTTTGGTAATCGCCCTGCGCCACGGCGTGCGTGGCCTCGGCCAGTTCGCGGATGGGGGCGGCCAGCCGGCGCGCGAAGAAAATCGCCGCCCACACCGCGATCAGCAGCGTCAGCAGCGCGATCAGGGACAGCGTCAGGGTGAAGCCGAACTTGAGCGGCCCACGCAGGTACACGAGCTTCTCGTATTCGGCGAACGCCGACTGTACCGACTCGCCGAGCTTGGCGTAGCGCGGCGGCAGCGCCTGCAGCACCTGCAGCACGCGGATCGGCGCGCCGACATCGCGCCCCGGCACCGGCACCACCACGCGCAACCGCAGGCCGGACTTGCTGATGGCGTCGAGATTGGCGTAGGTCAGGCCTTGGCGCACCTGGGCGATCATGGCGTCGCTCGGCCGGGCCGGCACCAGCGTGCCGGCCTCAAGGTTGGCCTCGCTGCTGGAGGCCAGGATTTTCCGGTCCTGGGTGTAAAGCGTCAGTTCGGTGATGTTGTACTGTTCCCGCAGCGCGTTCAGCAGAGAAAACTCCGAGGGCACCGTTCCGATTTTCCGCCGCACCGGCAGGGTCTCCAGTTCGATGGCGATCTCCTGGGCGATTTTCACCAGGTCCTGTCGTTGCGCGTCGAGCGCGGTGCGCCCGAGCAGCAGGGCGTCGTCGAGCGCCCGCTCGATACGCACGTCGAACCAGTTGTCGATGCCGCGATTCAGCGCCTGGATGGAGAAGGAAAACACCACCGACACCGGCACCACCGCCAGGACCACGAACATGATCAGCAGCCGCAAGGTCAGGCGCGTGCCGATGACCTGCGCGCGGTACTGTTCCGCAAAATGAAACAGGTTGAGCAGGATCAGCGCGATCAGCAGCACCACGCCGAGGATGTTGACCAGAAGCAGTATCGAATACAGACGCCCGAAAAGCGCTGAGTTCTGGGCGGCCGCATTCATCATGATAAAGGCGGCGATGAGCAGCACCGACAGCACCGCGTGCGGCGCGAAGCCGGTGATGTATCGGGTGACGATGCGATTCAGGGTGTTACTTTCCATGAAGTCCAACCGCTGTTGAGATGCCAGGTGAACGAGGTGTAGGCGACCGGTCTCAGGGGAGTGGGCAGGGCCTCGATATCGAGGCTGACACGGACATCCACGGTATGTTCGTGCTCCGAGCCGGTCGCTTCCATGGGCAGCGTAACACCATTGAGCGAGCCCAGTTGTTTCAGCGCCTCCGTCAGCGTCAACAGGCTTTCGCCGATTTCGGCTTCGGGCGGCAGGGTGTTGACCAGGTACTGGCCGGACAGGGCGTGATACTGGATACGCCGGTGCAATGTCCAGGCGTCAATCCGGGGATCCCACAGGAAACGGCGTTCGCGGTACAGGTGGATATCGATCACGACTTCGAGCGGAATTCCCTTGGAAAGGGCCTCCTCCACTTTCGCGTTCAGCCCCAGCTCGAGATTGCCGCTGAGTACGAGTGCTTGCTCGGCGAACCGTGGGCGCACGTCGACCACCTTGAAATCGGCGCTGGCGTCGCCGATACAGGCGAGCGCGAGCATGGCCGTGGCCCACCGGTGCCAGGGCATCCCTGGCTCCGTCGTCCGTCCGCCGTTTCGTAAGCGGTACGTCCCGGTGACGCGCCTAGCGCCATCGCCGGCGCACTCCTCAGGTTTTGCGCAGTCTCGCATAGTAAAATCCGTCCATGCCGGACTCGCCCGGCAGAATCTGCCTTCCGACTGTCCGCGCCTGTCCCGCATTCAACGACAGGGTCTCCACCGTCGCGTCGGGATGACGCTTGAGGCAAGCCGTCATCTGGTTTTCATTTTCGACCGGAAGGATCGAGCAGGTTACGTACAGAAGCTTACCTCCGGGTTTGAGCAAGGGCCACAGTCCGTCGAGAATCCGCTCCTGGGCGGCGACCAGCCGCGGCAGGTCCCCAGGTTGCCGGCGCTGCTTGATGTCCGGGTGACGGCGTATAACGCCGGTGGCAGAACAGGGTACGTCGGCGAGTATCCGGTCGAACGGACGACCGTCCCACCAGTCAGCCGAGTCGGCGGCATCGCCGATAATGATGTTCGCCGTCATTCCAAGTCGTTCCAGATTTTCCTCTATTAACCGTCTTCGCGCCGGCTTTTGTTCGAGCGCCACCAGTTCACTGAGACCGACTGTGAATTCAAGCAGGTGCCCGGTCTTGCCACCCGGCGCCGCGCAGGCATCGAGCACGCGTTCACCGGCTTGGGCGTCGAGCAGTGGTGCGGCAAATTGCGCGGCCGCATCCTGTACCGATACCTCACCCGCGGCGAAACCGGGCAGTTTACTTACCGCCATGGGCGCATTCAGCACCACGGCGGAATCGCTGAAGGGGTGTGCCTTCGCCGCGATGCCGGCTTGTGCCAGGCGTGCCAGATACTGCTCGCGTGACTGGTGGCGTTGGTTGACGCGCAGCACCAGCGGTGGGCGCTCGTTGTTGGCCACCAAAATGGACGCCCAGTTATCGGGCCAGTGGTGGCGGATTTCCCCGAGCAGCCAGTCCGGGTGACTGAAAGCTGCTGTGGGACTCGCGGCGATCGCCGCCCGGGCCCGCGCCTCCTCGCGCAATGAGGCGCGCATACAGGCATTGAGAAAATTTTTTGCCCAGGGCTTCTTGAGTGCGCCCGCCGCTTCGACCGTTTCCTTCACCGCGGCATGCCGGGCTACCCGCATATGAAACAACTGGTACAGCCCAACCAGCAACAGCAGATGCACATCCTGGTCTTTGGCCTTTAGGGGTTTTTCGATGAACAGCGCGGCAACGGTTTCCAGTTGCTGAAACCAACGCAGCACGCCATAGGCCATTTCCTGGATCAGAGCCGCGTCGCGTGACGGCACACGCGCCAAGGCATCCAGCGACTCACGGAGCGCTGTATCGAGATAACGTGAACGCACGACCACATCTTCGACCACTTTCGCTGCCGCCGCGCGCGGATCGAAGCGTACCGGGCGAGTGCGTTTAGCGCGCCGGGGGGTTTTGGGTTTCATTGCCCAGCCGGTCGCCGGCCGCGAGTTTGTAACCGTTCAGAAAATCCCCTGCCGCAAGGATTTTTCCGCCTTCCACCTGCAAGCGCGTGATGGCCAACATGCCGTCGCCGGTCAGTATGCGAATACCGGCGGCATCGGCCTGCACGATCGTGCCCGGCGTGCCCGTAGCGTTGCCCGCTTCCAGTGGCCCCACCTCCCACAGCCGCAGGGTTTTGCCGCGCCAGCCGGTGCTGGCCACCGGCCACGGATTGAGCGCGCGTAACTTGCAGTGCAGCGCGGCGGCGGACTGGGACCAGACGAGCGAAGATTCGTCTTTGCGCAATTTTTTTGCGTAGCTGGCCCGCGAGGCGTCTTGGGGTTGCGCCATGATTTCACCCCGTACCAGGCGCTCGAGAGTCACCGCCAGGGTTTCCGCGCCGAGGTGTGCCAGACGATCGGTTAGTGTCTGCGCCGTGTCGATTTCATGAATGGGTGTCCGCGCCTGCGCCAGCACCGGCCCGGTGTCGAGGCCGGCTTCCATCTGCATGATGCTCACCCCGGTTTCTTTGTCGCCAGCCTCGATCGCACGCGGGATGGGTGCGGCCCCGCGCCAGCGCGGCAGCAGCGAGGCATGCACGTTGAGGCAACCGAAGCGGGGAATAGCAAGCACTGTGGGCGGCAGCAGCAAACCGTAGGCAATCACGATCATCGCTTCCGGCGCGTCAGCGCGCAGCCGTTTTTCTTCGTCTGCAATTTTTTCCGGCTGGCGAATTTCAATGCCGTGGGTTTGCGCGCATTGCTTCACGGCGCTGGCGGCGAGCTGGCGACCGCGTCCGGCGGGGCGATCCGGTTGGGTGTAGACGGCGCGGATGGCATGGCCGGCGCGCCGCAGCAACTCGAGCGCGGGCACGGCAAAGGCGGGAGTTCCGGCGAAGATTATATTCACGAGGCGACTCCTGGTATCGCCAATCGTTCGCCGCCGCCGCGCTCAGGAGAGAACGGTTTTGGCATGATTGCAGTGATTATATTTTTAAACGCGTCCTGCCCGCGACCGCCGCGGTCGACTCGCGTCCGGTCGCATATTCGCTCCGCGGAGACTCTGCACCCTGCTCGCGCCCGCGTTTCTCCAGTTTCTTGCGAATGCGTGTCTGTTTCAGGCGCGAGAGATAATCGACAAAAACCTTGCCGTCGAGATGATCGATTTCGTGCTGTATACAGGTGGCGAGCAGATCCTCGGTTTCGATCTCGAACGCCTGGCCGTCGCGGTTCAGTGCGCGCACCCGGATTTGACGGGCGCGACTCACGGGTTCGTAGATGCCGGGCACGGACAGGCAGCCTTCCTCGAGTTCCTGTTCGCCTTCCCGCGAAAGGATTTTAGGATTGATGAACACCTGCAGCTGATCCCGGGTCTGGGAAATGTCGATGATGATGATGCGCCAGGGCTCGTCGATCTGGATCGCCGCGAGTCCGATCCCCGGCGCCTGGTACATGGTTTCGGCCATGTCGTCCACCAGTCGGCGGGTGCTGTCAGTTATCTCCAAGACCGGGTTGGCCTGGCGCCGCAGACGCGGGTCGGGATAGTGCAGAATGCGGCGAATCGTCATGAAATTTAAGTTAGAAAACCCTAGTTTATTTCCTGCCAAACGAGTTTATTATCAATCCGGATACCACTGAATAACAACAAAATTTAGCCATTAGAGAGTCTTGGCGTTGCGCCCAAGCATGGACTACACTCAAAACGTCATCAGATTACATGGAATGTGGACGAATGTCGCCTAAGCCTCTACTGGGAAATCGTTTTCTCCTTCTTACTATTGCGTTGCTCCTGACGTCTCCCGATATCCGGGCGGACGAGGTTCAGCTCAAGCCCGATCATCCCGAGCGTTACACCGTGGTCAAGGGCGACACCCTGTGGGACATCTCGACCCGGTTTCTCAAGAGCCCGTGGCACTGGCCGCAAATCTGGAAGATCAACCAGGAAATAAAAAATCCGCACCTAATTTATCCGGGCGATGTGGTCCTGCTGCGCTGGGTGGACGGCAAGCCGGTGCTGATGGTGGAACGCAAGGGCACGGGCCTGCCGTCATTGCCCGAGACCACCACGGCCCCGGTGGTAGAGCGGCGCATCGATGACCGCACGGTGAAGCTCTCCCCGAAAGTGCATAGCGATTCGCTCGAATCCGCTATTCCCACCATTCCGCCGAACGCCATCGCGCCATTTCTGACACGGCCGCTGGCGGTAGGGGAAGGTGAGCTCGATCAGGCCGGATACATTACAGTCGGGCTCGATGATCGCATTGCGCTCGGGGACAGCAGTCAGTTCTACGCTCGAGGATTGAAAGGTGACAGCTCGGAGCATTACCAGATTTTCCGACCGGGCAATCCGATCCGTCATCCCGATACCGGTGAACTGCTGGCCTACGAAGCCTTGTATCTGGGTGACGCCAAACTCCTCGAACCGGGTGATCCGAGTAAACTGGTGGTCACCGCCGTCAAACAGGAAATCATTCCGACCGACCGCTTGCTGGTGGCCCCGAAAAAGGCCTCGTTGCCTTATTACTATCCCCATGCACCGAAAACCCAAACCAAGGGTCGAATCGTCTCGGCGCTGAACTCGGTCGCCGAAATTGGTCCTAAAACAGTTATCGGCATTTCGCTCGGCACGCGCGATGGCATCGATGAGGGCGCCGTCCTGCGCGTCATGCGCCATGTTGGCACCCATCGTGATCCGGTGACGCGCGAGGATTACCAATTGCCGGACGAGGAGTCAGCACTGATACTGGTATTCCGCACATACGAGAAAATCAGCTACGCACTCGTCATGACGGCGACGCGCCCGGTGAATCTGCTGGACGTGGTCATCACCCCCTAGCGCCCAGTGCCCGGGGCATATCTTCCTTTGGCAAGGGCGTATGTAGCCGCAATGAACTAAGTTTCCTTGGGCGCTTCTGCTGCCGTCTCCGAAGGGGCTGCCAGCACCCGAGACGAAGGCTTTCGGAGATGGCAGCCGGCGACTCAAGGAAACAGGCTCTGGGATGGCAGCCCTGCTTCCTCCGTCCGAAAAAGCTGCGCCACGAGACGGGGTCGCGCTGCCATCGCCCGAGGCGATAGCGCTTTCGCTGGTGCCAACCAGTGCGACTCAAACAACGTCGTTCCCTGTGGCAGCCCGGCGCACTCCCTCCGAAGGAGCTGCGCCTCGGGATCCGCGGCGGCTACGGTAATTAATCTATTCTGGAGTAGACTGCGCGCCATGAGCGGCGCGCTCTCTGCGATATTGTCTCGTGAAACCTTGGCGATGTGGCTCACATTGCGTCGTCTGCCCGGAGTGGGCGGACACACGCAGCGAGAGCTGCTCGATCACTTCGGAACCCTCGAGAATATATTTTCAGCCAGCCGCGGCCAGCTCGACAGGTTGCTCGCCGGCAAACACGAGGCCATCGAAACGTTTCTGGAGGGCCCCCAAACCCAGAGCCTGCAACAAGAATTCGAATGGCTGGACCAGCCCGATCACCATCTGCTGGTATGGTCGGATCACGACTATCCCCCGCTGTTGCGCGAAATCCCCGACCCACCGCTCATGTTGTTCGTCATCGGCCGCCGCGAGGTTCTCTCCCATCCGCAAATCGCCATCGTCGGAAGCCGTAATCCCAGTCCTGTAGGGCGGGAAAACGCCCAGGCCTTTGCCCGAAGCTTGGCCGGAGCGGGATTGACGATCACCAGCGGTCTGGCGCTGGGCGTGGATGGCGCGGCCCATCGTGGCGCACTCGCGGCCGGCGGTCTGACCATCGCCGTTACCGGAACCGGGCTGGATCGTGTGTACCCGGCGCGGCACCGTGACTTGGCGCATCAGATCGCCGAACACGGCGCGCTCGTGTCCGAGTTTCCGCTGGGCACCCCGCCGTTGCCGGAAAATTTTCCGATACGCAACCGCCTCATCAGCGGCCTGTCGCTCGGAACGCTCGTGGTGGAAGCGGCGCTCCAGAGCGGTTCGCTGATCACCGCGCGCCTGGCCACCGAACAGGGACGTGAGGTATTCGCCATTCCGGGTTCGATCCATGCGCCGCAGTCACGCGGATGTCACGCGCTCATTCGCCAGGGAGCGAAACTCGTGGAAACGGCGCAGGACGTTCTCGAGGAGTTGGGGCCGTTGGCCAACGTGACGCATTATCTCGTGCCGGAAAAGGATGCAACGGCAACGCCACTCACTCCACCGATGACAGCGTTGTTGCAACAAATCGGTTATGATCCGGTCAGTATCGATGCACTCATTGAGCGCAGCGGATTGACGGCGGATGCCGTTTCCTCCATGCTGTTACAAATGGAGCTGAGCGGACTTGTGGCGAACTGTCCGGGCGGCAAGGTTCAAAGGATATCCTGATGAGGCGAAGGCCGGGCGCAAACGACTGATGAAAGAAAATGTTTTCGATGTGCTGATGTATTTGTTCGAAAACTACATGGATGAAGGCGCCGAATTCCAACCCGATCAGGAAGCGCTAACCCACGAGCTGACGCAGGCCGGTTTCCACCGCGGTGAAATTCGCAAGGCGTTTTCCTGGCTGGACGGCCTGTCTTCGTTGCGTGAAGACAATGCCGGAAAACCGGCAAAGCCAGCATCCGTGTCGATTCGCCATTACACTCCCGAGGAACAGGAACGATTGGACGAAGACTGCCGCGGTTACCTGCATTTCATGGAAGCCAGCGGCGTGATCGATCCGGCCACGCGCGAGGTCATCATTGACCGGCTGTTGGCGCTCGAAACCGACGACATCACCCTGGATCAGATCAAGTGGGTCATGCTGCTGGTGCTGTTCAACCAGCCCAGGCAGGAGTACGCGTATCACATGCTCGAGGACATGGTATTCGACGAAATGCAGGGCCATCTGCATTGATTCCATTCTCAATCGCTCCCCATATCGGTTGTTTCCGTCTCGCCGTGGATGCCTTACGACTTGACAAGCCCCGCCTGTTTTCGACAACAATTCGGGTATGAGCATTTCCGGACGCCCGAAACAGCGCCGGAACGCATACAGCGCGGCCGCAAGTCCGCGCCATTGTTTTTTCGGAAGACGCGCTGTGTGTGGCAATACATTTTCAATGAGGTAAAGAGTTAACTGAATGTCAAAACATCTGATTGTGGTGGAGTCTCCGGCGAAGGCCAAGACCATGTCCAAGTATCTGGGCAAGGATTTCACGTGTCTGGCCTCCTATGGCCATGTACGCGACCTGATCCCGAAACAGGGTGCGGTGGAAACGGACAATGACTTCGGCATGAAGTATCAGCTGATCGAGAAGAACAAAAAACACGTGGATGCCATCGTGAAGGCCATGAAAAAGGCCGATGCGCTGTATCTCGCGACCGATCCGGACCGCGAGGGCGAGGCGATTTCCTGGCATCTGCATGAGATCTTGAAGGAAGAGGATGTGCTGGACGACAAACCGGTGCATCGCGTGGAATTCCATGAAATCACCAAGACCGCGATCCAGCATGCCATCGAGCAGCCGCGCAAGTTGTCTGAGAATCTCATCAATGCCCAGCAGGCGCGCCGCGCCCTCGATTATCTGGTGGGCTTTAATCTCTCGCCGCTGCTGTGGAAAAAGGTGCGTCGCGGGCTATCGGCCGGGCGCGTGCAAAGCCCGGCACTGCGCCTGATCGTCGAGCGCGAGCTGGAGATCGAGAAGTTCATCGCGCGCGAGTACTGGACCATCGAGTCCGACCTCAATACCCAGGACAAGGATTTTGTCGCCCGGCTGACCCATTTCAACGGTGAAAAACTCGAGCAATTCTCCGTTGACAACGGCGCGCGTGCCGCGGAAATCGACGCGGCCCTGCAGGCCAAGGCCCAGGGCAAACTGGAAGTCCTTTCGGTCGAGAAGAAACAGCGCCGCCGCAATCCGGCCCCGCCCTTCACCACTTCCACCTTGCAGCAGGAGGCCTCGCGCAAACTGGGTTTTACCGCCCAGCGCACCATGCGCACGGCGCAGCAGCTTTATGAAGGCATGGACCTCGGTCACGGCGAAGTGGTCGGTCTCATCAGTTACATGCGTACCGACGCGGTGAATCTGGCGAATGAAGCGGTGGCGGAAATCCGCGAGGCCATCAAGGAGCGCTACGGTGCCGACAACCTGCCGGACGAACCGATTGCCTACAAGAACAAATCCAAGAACGCCCAGGAAGCGCATGAAGCCATCCGCCCGACGTCGGCGGCGCGCCACCCGGATGCGGTCAAGGATCACCTGAAGCCCGATCAGTTGCGACTCTACGAATTGATCTGGAAGCGCACGATGGCGTGCCAGATGGTGCCGGCCGTACTCGATACCGTCACCGTGGACATGGCCGCCGGCGAAGGTAATGTCTTCCGCGCCAATGGCTCGACCGTGGTGAAACCCGGTTTCATGGCGGTGTACCAAGAAGACATCGACGACAAGCCGAAGGATGCCCCCGAGGGCGCCACCGAGGATGAGAAATTATTGCCCCCGATGGAAAAGGGCGAAATGGTGGAGCTAAAGGCGGTACGACCGGAGCAGCACTTCACCGAACCACCGCCGCGCTTCTCCGAGGCAAGCCTGGTAAAAGCGCTTGAATCTTACGGCATCGGCCGACCCTCGACCTATGCCTCCATCATCTACACCCTCGAGAGCCGCGAATACGTAACGCTCGATAACCGCCGTTTCATGCCGACCGACGTCGGGCGTGTGGTCAACAAATTCCTCTCGGAGCATTTTTTCCACTACGTGGATTACGACTTTACCGCACGCATGGAGGATGACCTCGACGCCATCTCGCGTGGCGAAAAGGAATGGAAACCGGTGCTCCAGGAATTCTGGGTGGACTTTATAAATCAGGTAAAGGAGAAAGAGTCTGTGGACCGACCCGGTGTCGAGATGATGGAAGAAGAGTGCCCCAAGTGCAGCAAGAAGCTGGCCAAGCGCCTCGGACGCAACGGCTATTTCATCGGCTGCACCGGCTATCCTGATTGCAATTACACGCGCAACGTGGACGACGCCGTGGGTGCTTCGAACGAGCCCGAGATTGTCCCGGACCGCATGTGTCCCAAGTGCGAATCGAACCTGGTCATCAAACGTGGACGATACGGAAAATTTATCGGTTGCAGCAACTACCCCAACTGCAAGCACATGGAACCGCTGGAGAAGCCCGCCGACACCGGTGTCGAATGCCCGGAGTGCAAACAGGCGAGTATGCTCAAGCGCAAATCGCGTTACGGCAAGGTTTTTTATTCCTGCGCGCGCTATCCGGACTGCAAATACGCCGTGTGGAATCCGCCGGTGGCCGAGCCCTGCCCCCAGTGCGGGTGGCCGATCCTGATGATCAAGACCACCAAGCGGCGCGGCATCGAGAAGGTCTGCCCGACGAAGAACGCCGAAGGCAAACCGGCATGCGACTTCGCCGAACCGTACGACGGCGAGGTACCGTTCGCCGAGCCACCCAAGGTTGCCGCCGGAGTCTGATCGTCAAGCCGCTGCGGCGGCGCTGGCATCGTTGCGCCGTCGCTCGGATTGCTCATTTATTGATGCCCTACTTCGCTGCGCTCGTTCGTCCTGACATTAGACAAGTCGTGTAAACTCCGCTTAGACAAAACACGTCCATGTATTTTACCTTCGGCGCGCGTGCCGCGC
>JANLIC010000298.1 GCA_024654125.1 Sulfuricaulis sp.
CCTGCCTGACGGCCGCTGGCTCCGGCACGCGTCCCACATCGCCGAGGTTGCTGACGCGACCAGATTTCCCCGCGACCACGCCGGTCAGTGCCGGCGAAGAATCGGTGTAGATTGCCACCGTCGGGCGGCCGAGCGCGGCGGCGAGATGCACGAGGCCGGTGTCGACACCCACGATCGCCTGCGCGCGGTCCATGAGCGCGGCAAGTTCCCGCAGATTGAGTGAAGGCAGCACGGTGGCGTTTTCCAAATATTGCGCAATTACCCGGGCGTGACGCTTTTCCTCCGGGTTACCCCACGGCAGGAGCAGTTTGATCCCGCGACTTTCCAACTCCTGGCCGAGCACTGACCAGTGTCTGGTCGGCCAGCGCTTGCTGGCGCGGGCGGTGGCGTGCAGGGCGAGCACGAATTTACTCGGAACGTTAAAAGAAAACTTCACCTCCGGGGCCTGGAGGCCGTAATCCGGCGGAGTTGTTGGCATGGTGTACCCCAGCGCCTGTGCGGCGAGGTCGCGATTGCGCACGATCGCGTGGCGACCGTGCGCCACTTGAAAACGCCGGTGGTAAAAAAACGCCGCGAGCGGTTCACGCGCGCTGGTGCGATCTTGCCCGCACGTGGTGCCGTGCGCCTGGCGCGCCAGCCAGGCGCTTTTCAACAATCCCTGGGTGTCGAGAACCATGTCGTATGTTTCGGATTGGAGCTCGCGGCGAAAACGCGCGAGATCATGCCATGAGCCCGGGTTCAGTATCCGGCGGCGCCAGCGCCGCAGGCACACGGGAATGACCTGGCGCACCCGTGGGTGCATTCGGGGGATTTCGGCAAAGCTTTCTTCCACCACCCAGTCGATCTCGGCATCGGGCGATTGGGCGACGATATCGGAGATCACGGGTAAGTTGTGAATCACGTCGCCGAGGGAGGAGGTTTTTATTATCAGTAAACGCACACGAGGATTTTCGCATAGAATATCGCCATGACAGAACCAGAACTTAATGAGCATGCGCGAAGTGCATCCGGCTCGCCTCCCTCTCCTGCGACCGCGGGAGAGGGAATGAGAGTGAGGGTCATGTCAAAAACGCCTTTTTCCGCCGTCATCATCACCCGCGACGCGGCCTCCCAGATCGAATCCTGTCTACAAAGCATCACGTTTGCCAACGAAATCCTGATTGTCGACGCCGGCAGCACCGATGCCACGCTCGAAATCGCGCAGCGTTACGGCGCGCGGGTGATTCACCAGGAGTGGCTGGGCTACGGGAAACAGAAGGATTTCGCCACGCGCCAGGCCAAAAACAACTGGGTACTGTCGCTGGACGCCGACGAGCGCGTGAGCGAGGAACTGCGGCACAGCATCCAGCAGGCACTCGAGTCGCCGCGCTTCGAGGCCTGCCGCCTGGCGCGCTGCAACCGCTTCATGGGCCGGTGGCTGCGCCACGGCGAGGGCTATCCCGACTGGAGCCTGCGGTTATATCACCGCGAGCACGCGCGCTGGAGCGACGACCCGGTACACGAGAAGCTCGAGACGGACGGCAAGATCATTACGCTGATGGGCGACCTGCTGCACGAATCGGAACAGGGCATTGACGATTACCTGGCCAAACAGAACCGCTATACCACCCTGCAGGCCGAAGCGCTCTACCGCACCGGCCGACGCGCCAATCCACTCAAGCTGGTATTGAGCCCGCTGTTCCGCTTCATT
>JANLIC010000221.1 GCA_024654125.1 Sulfuricaulis sp.
GCCACCACGCGGTCGCGCGCCACGGGTCGTGCCGGCGGAGATGATCTGGCAATGTCCCGCGATTTGGCGGCTTCGTCCTGGCTTGCCTTGATGTCATGCAGGTCAATGACAAGACGGTGCCCGTAAGGACCCGCCGGTTTCAACATGAAGCTGCGCGCGCGGGCTTCGGTATTAAGATCCAGTACGATGCGCAACACCCCTTCTTCGAGCATGCCGCTGCGCACGCTGGAAAGCAGCGGACCACCTGTCTCCACTTCCGGGAGGGATCCCTGCAGGCGGGCGGTATCCATGTCCACCACGATGCGATGCGGGTTCTCCAAGGTTAAAAGCCGGTGTTCCAGCGGGCCGCTGACATCGAACACAACGCGGGTATGATCCGGCGCGCGCCACACACGCAGTTGATTTACGGTTACAGGTTCGGCGGAAACCGCCACGGTGAAGAACAGCAGACATGCCGATGGCAGCAGGCGGCGAAACATTCTCATTTCAGTGCCTTCAGAATGACATCTCCATCCGGTGTCAGGGTCGTGATCCGTACCATGCGTCCTGTCTCGGTCGGTTCAATCATAATATCCACGTCCGGAGAAGGCAAAACGCCTTGTGCGCGTTCGGCCCACTCGACGACACACACGCCGTTACCGTCAAGGTAGTCGCGCACGCCGAGAAATTCCAGCTCGCCGGGATCGTTCAAACGGTAAAGATCGAAATGATAAATGTGGAGATTGCCGAATGTGTAAGGCTCGACGAGGGTAAACGTCGGGCTCTTGACCGCGCCCGCATGCCCCAGGCCGTGCAACATCCCGCGCACCAGCGTGGTCTTGCCGGCGCCTAACGGGCCGTGGATGTTGACGAGACGCACATTTCCCACCTGGGCGGCGAGTTTTGCCCCCAGCGCTTCCATCTCCGCCACCGTGCGTGCCGGCCGTTCAACGGTCGGCATGTCGCACCAGGCGATTGAGACGGGTGCGGATATGGGGCAGCAGGTCTGAAGCCAGTGCCCCGATTTCACCTGACTGGGCGGCGTCATCTCCCGCCGCTGCGTGCGCCCACACGCCGAGTCGCGCCGCCACAGGCGATATCAACCCTTGCGCCCGCAGGCCGGCGATCACCCCGGTCAGCACGTCTCCCATGCCGGCGCTGGCCATGCCCGGATTACCGCGATCACAGAGAGAAACCACGCCATCACATAATGAGGCAATTAGCGTACCCGCCCCCTTCAGCACGCAGACTCCGCCGAAACTCGCTACCAGCTCATGCACCGCGGCCAAGCGGTCGGCCTGGACCTGCTCTTTTTTCATGCCCAGCATCCGCGCCGCCTCGCCGGGATGGGGCGTGAGTATCCAGTCCGTGTGCATCAAAGGATCGGCGGCAAGAATATTCAGCGCATCGGCATCCACCACCATGGGGAGCTTGGAATCGAGCACGGCACCGAACAAGGCATCTCCCCAGTCGCCTCGGCCCAGTCCCGGTCCCACGGCGATCACATCGGCGCGTGCGATCAAAGGACGCAAATCTTCCGCTGAAGCGACACCGTGAACGATCATTTCCGGCCGCGCTGCGCCGATTTGTGCAGCGTGCTCGGGATGCGTGGCCACGATAACCAGCCCAGCCCCGGCGCGGTACGCGGCCTCACCCACCAGGCGCGCCGCACCTGACATGCCGCGGTCACCACCGATCACCAACACATGCCCAGCATCGCCCTTGTGCATGTCGCGCCGCCGTCTTGGCATCAGCCCCCGCAGTGATACCTCACTCAGGCGTTTTGCCAAGGCCGGAACCTTGGCATAGATATCTTCTGGTACATCGAGATCATTAAAATAAATCTCGCCGGCATGTTCCCGACCTGCGCCGGTGAACAATCCGGCCTTGAGACCGATAAATGTCATGGTGGCGCTGGCATGCACCGCCGCGCCCATGACACGGCCGGTGTCGGAGCTCAAACCGGAAGGGATGTCCACGGCCAGCACCGGGACATGGCTCCGGTTGATGGTCTCGATCGCCGCGCGCCACTCACCGTCTAGCTCGCGATCGAGCCCGGTGCCGAGCATGGCATCGACGATGATATCCTGGCCACGAAGCAGATCGGCCTGGAAGTTCCTGATGGCCACACCGGCAGACTGGCATTTTTTGTGCTCCATGCCAGCATCGCCCTGCGTTTTTTCCACCGCGCCCAGACTCAGGACATCAACCGCCAGACCGGCCGCGCGCGCCAAGCGCGCCATTACATAGCCATCTCCGCCATTGTTACCCGGACCGCACACCACCACGATGCGCCGCGCCCGCGGCCAGCGTGTACGCAATAAATCGAAAGCCGCCTCTCCCGCGCGCTGCATCAGCGTCGCCCCCGGAATCTTGCACGCCTCGATGGCCAGGCGGTCAAGTTCCCGCACTTGGGCGGCGGAATAAAGAGTTTCAGGAAGATCCATGCCTGCGTCCTTTTCTTTGAAGAGTATATGATAGGCCCTCATGCATACGGCACGAAACAATAATATCGATCACGCCCACCTTGCCTCTGACATCAAGGGATGGGGGCGGGAGCTGGGCTTTCAGCAAATCGGCATCGCCGACATTGACCTCGGCGACGCGGAGGCCCGATTGCTGAACTGGCTCAAACAGGGACGGCAGGGAGAAATGCAATACATGGAATCCCACGGCACGCGCCGCAGCCGGCCGCAGGAATTGCAACCCGGCACGCTGCGCGTGATCTCGGCGCGGCTGGACTATCTTCCGGGACAAGTCGCTGACAGCGAAGCCGTCATGCGTGACTCGAATCTGGGGTTTATCTCGCGCTACGCACTCGGGAGGGACTATCACAAGATCCTGCGAGCCCGTTTGCAGAAGCTGGCCGATCGCATTGAGTCACAGGTCGGCCCCTTCCAGTACCGGGCCTTCACCGACAGTGCCCCGGTGCTGGAAAAAGCCCTGGCCGAGAAGGCCGGGCTCGGCTGGATCGGCAAGCATACCAACCTCATCGACCGGCAGGCCGGCTCGTGGTTTTTCCTCGGTGAGCTGTACACCGACCTGCCGCTGCCAGTGGACGCGCCCGCCAACAACCACTGTGGAACCTGTCGTGCCTGCCTCGATATCTGTCCGACACAGGCCATTGTGGCGCCGTACGAACTGGATGCGCGGCGCTGCATTTCTTATCTGACCATCGAGTTGCGTGAATCGATCCCAGAAGACCTACGCTCGCTGATTGGAAACAGGATTTACGGTTGCGATGACTGTCAGCTCGTCTGCCCCTGGAACCGCTTCGCCCAACCCAGCGCGGAACCCGACTTCGCGCCCCGGCATGGCCTCGATGCGCCGGAACTGATCCGGTTGTTTGCCTGGACCGAGGAAGAATTCCTGAAATACACCGAGGGTTCCGCCATCCGGCGCATTGGTTACGAATGCTGGCTGCGAAATATTGCCGTGGCACTCGGTAATGCCACCACCAGCGATATTATCATCACAGCGATCAAGTCACGTCTCACACATCCCTCGGACATCGTGCAAGAACATGTGCAATGGGCGCTGGCGCAACATGAATAGCAAAAAACCGGGCGCGACCGCGTCGCGCCCGGTTGATCTCCCTCAAGTGACTAACGCTTTGCCTGCCGATTGGTTCCGTCCAGCGATTTGGCGAGGTTCACCAGCGTGACAAACTCGCCACGATAGCCGAAAGCATCCTTGCCAAACGTTCCCTGGGCGAGCTTCACGATATCGTCGAAACTGAAGTCATTCGTGTAAGTCCCGCCGCGCAACAGCTGGCCAAAGGCGGCCACTGCGGCGCCGAAGCGGAAATCCTCAGACGCCTTGGCGATATCCTTCTGAATGTCCGCAGCCTTCAGCGGCTGCTCGATGAGTCGGCTCTGGTCGCCGTCCGGGAGTTTGTAGCGCAGGCGCAACCAGCCCAGTTCGTCTTTATTGGCCTTGACCGTTTTTGACTCGGAACCGTAGCGTAACGATTCAAGCCGCGTACCACGACCACCGGCCAGCGCCAGTTCATAAATGGCCGTTACGGTATGGCCGGCACCGATGTCGCCGGCATCCACTTTGTCGTTGTTGAAATCCTCACGTTTCAAGGCACGGTTCTCGTAGCCGATCAATCGGTACTCGGCCACGGCTGCCGGATTGAACTCGATCTGGATCTTCACGTCCTTGGCGATCGTCTGCAGCGTCGAGGCCATCTCTGTCACCAACACCTTGTTAGCTTCCTTGAGTGTGTCGATGTAGGCGTAATGGCCGTTGCCCGCGTCGGCCAACTGCTCCATTAAATGATCGTTGTAATTTCCGGTCCCGAAACCGAGCGTGGTGAGCGATACGCCAGTAATGCGCTTTTCTTCGATCAAGTTCTTGAGTGTCTCAAAGTTCACCGCGCCAACGTTGAAGTCACCGTCGGTGGCAAGCAGCACGCGGTTAATGCCTCCCGGGATATGCGCCTGTTCGGCCATGGCGTAGGCCAGTCGGATGCCGGCCCCGCCGTTGGTCGAGCCGCCGGCGGTGAGCCCCTCGAGCGCCGCCAGGATTTTTCCTTTCTGATCGCCCGGAGTCGGCTCCAACACTAACCCGGTACTGCCGGCGTATACGACCAGCGAGACGCGATCCTGTGCGCGCAGCTGCGGCACCAGCAGTTTCAGGCCGGACTTCAGCAGCGGGAGTTTGTCAGAAGACATCATCGAGCCCGACACGTCCACCAGGAATACCAGATTCGCCGCCGGCCGTTGATTGGCGTCAACCTCGTATCCCTTGAGGCCGATGTGCACAAGAACCGTGTCCCGATTCCAGGGTGTTGGCGCCATCTCGGTTGTGAC
>JANLIC010000336.1 GCA_024654125.1 Sulfuricaulis sp.
TCAGAGAGGCGGTGGCCGAAGTAGCGAATCGAAAAGTGCACGGATGGATTGGCTTGCAGGTACGCCAATCCCAGCTTTTCAAACTCGGCATCTCCGAGCCAGGCGTGCAGCACCGGGTAATTGCTGTCGAGTGCTTCCAATAGCCGCAGGCGGTAGGCGTCGTAATAGATGGACAGGCGTGTCTCGGCGCTGACTTTTGGCGTGCCCGAAACTCGGGCCAGCATGCGATCCCCGCCCTTGACGAGGTAGGCCTGGAATTCGGATTGCAGGTCGGTGAGCGCGCTCATGTAAAGGCAACCGTGGCGCTGGCCTGGCGTGGCGCCTCCGCGGCGAGGTGGCGGGCGTAGTCCAGCTCCGCCAGCAGTTCCGTGAGTGGGGGGATGTTGTCGTCACGCTCAATCATGGTGGAGACGTTTCCGAAACGCCTTACCGCATGGGTGTAGAGCCGCCAGACCGGGTCAATGACCGGCTCGTCGTGGGTATCGATGATGTAATCGCCAAGATTGCGGTGGCCGGCCAGATGAAACTGCCATACCCGATCCGCCGGAATGGCATCAAGGTAGGTAAGCGGGTCGAATTCGTGATTAACGCTGCTGACGTAGATGTTGTTGATATCCAGCAGGATCAGACAGTCGGCGCGGACAGCGATTTCGCGTAAAAATTCCCACTCGTTCATTTCCGATTCTGGATAGGTGACATAGCTGGATACGTTTTCCAGCAAGAGGCGACGGCCGAGGTAATTCTGCACTTCGCCGACACGCGCCACCACGTGTTGTAAAGCTTCCTCGGTGTAGGGAAGCGGTAGAAGATCGTGGGCATTGATACCGTGCGCACCGGTCCAGCACAGATGATCGGATATCCATTTGGGTTCGATGCGATCGGCGAGTAACCGCAGCTGTTTCAGGTATTCACGGTTAAGCGTATCCGGCGACCCGATCGAAAGCGACACTCCGTGCATAACCAAGGGGAAACGCTCGCGTACGCGGTCGAGGTAATGCAGCGGCTTGCCGCCCGGGACAAGGTAGTTTTCCGAGATGATCTCGAACCAGTCAATGCCCGGCGTGTCATTGAGAATGGATTCGTAATGCGAGGGACGAAGTCCCAGCCCGAAGCCGAGGAAGGGACGATCAGAAAGGAGCGGGGTATTCGTCATCGTCATTTGGAAAAACACCGGGCGCTTTTGAGGCGCCCGGTGTGGACAGCCGAAGAATCGTACGACTTACTTCTTCATCTTCGCCTTGGCGGCGTCACACTCCGCCTTGGTCATTTCCATCCAACCCTTGCCTTTGCAGCTGTTCTGGCTCTTGCAGGCGTTGGTGGCGGTCTGGCAGGCGCCTGTTCCCTTGCAGGAATTTACGCCTTCGCAGTGGATCTTGGCCTCGTGCTTGTCAGCATAGGCAGTCGGAATGCCCGCGGTGGCGAACAGCCCGGCAGCGGCCGTCGCCAGAGCAAGGCCGGTGATTTTCTTGGCAGTCAGCATAATAAATATCTCCGTTGATAAAGGTTTATATTAGATTCGATCGATTACGCTGGAAGGGCCGCAGTAGGGCAAATGATCCATGCCATGACCCCGAACGAAATCGACCGAACACTTATGACGCAACTTCCCTGTGCAAGTTCCTGAGATATTCAGGCGGAAACAATCTATCAGACGCCGCTGGCATCTGCCCTGCCACCGGTCAGGTGATTTCGCCCATTTATGCCTAATTTTCGCGGTGTTCCATGCGGGAACTTAGGGAGTATCTGCCAGACTTTCAGCTTCCCCGACGCGGAATGGGGCTTGACAGCCCCGTCAGTAAATGAGTTTTTTGTACTTGATGCGGTGGGGTTGCACCGCCTCCGTGCCCAGGCGGCGTTCCTTGTCCGCCGTGTAGTCGGCGTAGTTGCCCTCGAACCAGACCACGCGGCTGTCGCCCTCGAAGGCGAGAATATGGGTGGCGATGCGGTCGAGGAACCAGCGGTCGTGCGAGATGATCACGGCGCAACCGGCGAAGTCGAGCAACGCTTCTTCGAGCGCGCGCAGCGTGTCCACGTCCAAATCATTGGTCGGCTCGTCGAGCAGCAGCAAGTTTCCGCCGCTTTTCAGGAGTTTCGCCAGGTGCACGCGGTTGCGCTCCCCGCCGGAAAGATCCTTGACGGGTTTCTGCTGATCCGCGCCGCGGAAGTTGAAGCGCCCGACGTAAGCGCGGGATTGAACCTCGGTTTTCCCCACTAACATGATGTCGTGGCCGCCGGAAATTTCCTCCCACACGGTTTTTTTTCCGTCCAGCGTGTCGCGGGTTTGATCGACGTAGGCCAGCTCGACCGTTTCACCGATGCGCAACTTGCCGCCGTCGGGTTTTTCCTGGCCGGTGATCATGCGAAACAGCGTTGTCTTGCCAGCGCCATTGGGGCCGATGACACCGACAATGCCACCGCGCGGAAGGTTGAAATTCAAATTGTCGATCAACAAGCGGTCGCTGAACCCCTTGCTCAGGTTTTCCGCTTGCACCACCACCTCGCCCAGGCGCGGGCCGGCGGGAATGAAAATTTCCTTGATTTCGTTGCGTTTCTGAAATTCCTGAGAAACGAGTTGTTCGTAGGCCGCGAGTCGTGCCTTGCTCTTGGCGTGGCGGCCTTTGGGATTGGTGCGCACCCATTCAAGCTCCTGTTTCAAGCTGCGCTGCCGTGCGGTTTCCTGTTTCTCCTCGACTTCAAGACGCTTCTGCTTCTGATCCAGCCACGAGGAATAATTGCCTTTCCAGGGGATGCCCTCGCCGCGATCGAGCTCCAGAATCCAGCCGGCGACGTTGTCCAGAAAATAACGGTCGTGGGTAACGGCCACGACGGTACTGGGGTAGTCATGCAGGAAGCGCTCGAGCCAGGCCACGGATTCGGTGTCCAGATGGTTGGTGGGCTCGTCGAGCAGCAGCATATCGGGTTGCGAAAGCAGCAAGCGACACAGCGCCACGCGCCGGCGCTCTCCTCCGGAGAGCTTGGTCACGTCCGCCTCCCAGGGCGGCAGGCGCAGGGCGTCGGCCGCGATTTCGAGCTTGCGTTCCAGGTCCCAGGCACCGACGGCGTCGATTTTTTCCTGGAGTTTCCCCTGAACCTCGATGAGCTTATTCATCTCCTCTTCGCTCATGGGTTCGCCGAATTTCATGCTGATTTCGTTGAACTTGTCGAGGAGGGACTTGGTTTCCGCGACGGCTTCCTCGACGTTTCCGCGCACGTCCTTTTTCGGGTCCAGTTGCGGTTCCTGCGGGAGAAAACCGATGCGGATGCCGGGCTGCGGGCGCGCCTCGCCGTCGTATTCCTGGTGTTCTCCGGCCATGATGCGCAGCAGCGTGGATTTGCCCGAACCGTTCAGACCGAGGACACCGATCTTGGCGCCGGGAAAGAAAGACAGCGAAATATCCTTCAAAATCGTGCGCTGGGGTGGCACGATTTTACTCACGCGATGCATGGTGTAGATAAACTGGCCGGACATGGAATTACCTGATGTGCGTCAATGGCGGCCTATTATAGGGATGGCGTTGACATAGGCAACGGCGCACGGTGCCCAGAAAGCGGGCAGGTGAACTCGACTTCAAAGCTTCAACGGCTGGAATTCGCCCAATTGGGCGTGCCGGTATCGGAGGCGAGCGTGGTTTCGTCGGCGAACGCGTAATCGGTGTGGGCGTCGGCCTGCTGGAAATAATTCCCCTGTACATAGTCGAAACCCAGATTCCAAAGCACTCCGAGATCGTCTGCTCGTTCGACGAATTTCGCGATGGTCTGCTTGTTCATGGCCTTGGCGAGATCGATGATGGCCTTGAGCGAAGTGCGGGTTAGCGCGTCGGTCGACAGATTGCGGATCAGCGAGCCCGCGATCTTGAGGAAATCAACCGGCATGTCACGCAGGCGGTGGAGCGCGCTCAGGTTGTTTCCGAAATTGTCGACCGAAAAGCGACAGCCGATGCGCTTCACGGCCTGCATGAACATGGCCGCATCGGTGGGATTCTCAAGAATCGCCGGTTCATCCGCCTCGAGCACCATGTATTGCGGTTTGATGCGTGAAGCGGTGATCTCCTTCTGGAGCATCGTGATGATTTCGGGTTCCCTGAGCGATGTGGGGGACAAATTGACAAAGAAGCTGGCCTGCCTTCCCTCACGATGCAGGGCCGCGAGCGACTGAATCGACTGGTGGATGACCCAGCGATCAATCGAACCCAGCAATCCGAGATGTTCCGCGGCGGACATGAATTCACCGGCGTGAATCAGCTCGCCATTGCGTCCGGCCAGCCGCAGCAGTACTTCGAAGTACTCCGCCGGATCGCCGTGGAGATTGACGATGGGTTGATAGGCGAGTTCAAACCCGTCTTTATTCAGTGCGGTCCGCAGACGGGCTTCCCAATCCGCTGCCGAAGCGGAGGTTACGTGCACCGCCGGACGGCGGATCTCGGTGACCGGGGGTTCCGGGATTGGCGCTTTTTTCAGAGCCGGGATGTTAGCCGGCTCGGGCATCTCGAAGAGGGGCGTATCGTCCGGGGGCGTGGTTTTTTCCAGCGTCGCGACGGGAATCGGTGCCGGTTTGACCGGGTGGTTGCCGAGGCAGGTCTGGTAGGCCTTGTTCAACACGGCCTGGGTGCTCTCGCTGTCCTTGTTGATCACCACCACGCCGATCGTTCCGTCGCAACGGAAAGTTTTTCCACTTTCGCTGAAAGTGGTTTCCTTCAGTGTCGACAGCAAGGAAGCTACGGCTTCCTTGATCTGGCCGTCGCTCATTCCGTGCAACAGCGCGGTGAATTCATCGCCACTGAAGCGCGCGAGGAGAGCTGTATCGCCGAGTTTATCGCGGAACAGACGAGCAATCTTGAGCAGCAGCCGATCGCCGGCGGCATGACCGAGCGTATCGTTGATCTCCTTCAATTCGTTAAGATCGAGGTACAGCAGCGCGGATTGGCTGTTGTCTTTTTTCACCTTCTCCAGCACCTTGGTTAGCTCCTGGGTGAAATGATGCCGGTTGTAAAGCCCGGTGAGTGGGTCGTGCTGATTCAGGTATTGCAGGCGGTTTTCAACCGCCTTGCGTTTCGAAACGTCGATAACGACGAACTGCACGCAGTTCTCGCCATTGAGAACGATTGACGAGATGGCCACTTCCGCGTGGAAATGTTGCCCGTCCTTTTTCGTCGCCAGGAATTCCTGGGGAGAGGGAGGATGCAGGGATTGAAGCTTGCGCAGGCCGTCCTTGAAACGGACGTGGTCGGTTTTGTCGATCAGATTCAGGAAAGGGATGCCTTCGAGTTCGCTCAAATCCTGATAACCGAACATCTCGAGAAAGACCTTGTTCGCGTCGATATGCATGCCGTCCTGGCAGTAACAGATGGCCTCGCGGGAACCCTCGATGATGACGCGGTTCTTGTTCTCCACTTCGTTCAGCGCCAGCGACATCTTCTGGTACTTGCGGCGCTCCTCCGCCATGTGCAACTCGCGCTCCACCGCGGGGGCGAGGCGTGCCGACTGACCCTTCAGCACCACGTCATGCGCGCCACTGCGCATGATCTTGACGAGATCGGGGTCGCGGATATTGCGCGTAACGACAATGAAGGGTATATCGAGATGCGCGCGCTTGACCAGGTCGAGGGCGAGTTGCGCGCCGAAGTGCGGGAGGGTGTATTCCGACAGCACCACGTCCCACGCGCCCTTGTCCAGCGCCGCCTGCATGGAGGCGAGATCCTGTACACGCTGATTCTTGATCATGTACCCGGCCTTGCGCAGCCCGGCCACGGCGAGTTCGGTGTCATCCGGTGAATCGTCGACGATCAGCAGGCGTAATATTTTTTTATCCACAAATCCCTCTATTACCAAGAGTATTTCAGCCGCATGACCCTGTAAACCCGAGTAACAGGTCGACATATCAGGGACATGGCAAGTACCGGAAAGTATTTACTAAAGCAAGAATCATTCCTGCTGCTTGGGCACAGCGGACGGACCGTTTCGGCCCCCGGTCCTGCTGAATATGCCGCTTATCGTACGGGAACTGCCGCCAGATTGTCATTCTTCCGACTCCGCCTAGGCTTCTCCTTTCAGTGGGGTTGTGCCATCGACCGCCTGAATATCAAGGGCTTTACCCAAGGCCGGGTTCACCACTCAGGGATTACGGCAAGGAATCCATGACTGCCCTGCTTCGAGGAATGCGTGGCCACGCCGGCGTGGCAGGCAAGCGCATCGTGTCTAACAGGAAGCGACAAGGAGCATACCATGGGCGGCATACATCGGCTGGGAAAATCCAAGGAACTGAATTCACCTTTTGGCGGCGCGCTGGTCAATCTGAAAGTCACCCCCGACCGCGCCGCAGAACTGAAAGCGGTATCGCATGATCTGGTATCCGTCGATCTTTCTCCGCGACAACTCGCCGATCTGGAAATGCTGGCAACGGGAGTTTTTTCGCCGCTCCAGTCTTTCATGGGCCGGGCCGATTACGAGGCCGTTTGCGCACGCATGCGTCTCGCCGACGGTCGGCTATGGCCGATCCCGGTGACGCTCGATATATCCCAGAAACTTGCCGAAGAAATTTCACCGGGTCAGCCGGTGGCGCTGCGCGATGCCGAGGGCACGCTCATGGCCGTGCTCACGGTTTCTGAAATCTGGCTGCGGGACCGGGGCGCAGAATCCCAGTGCCTTTATGGTACCCGATCCTTCACGCATGTGGCGGCGAATCAATTGCTCAACGCTAGCGGCGATACCTGCCTCAGCGGTGGGTTCGAAGTCGTGGAACTGCCGATGCATCATGACTTCCCATCGCTGCGCCGTACGCCCGCGGAGTGGCGCGCGCAGTACGCGCAGCACCATGTCACCCGCGTGGTGGGATATCATCCGCGGCACTTGATGCATCGCGCGCACGTGGAATTCACCAAGCGCACGGCCTATTTGAAAGACGCGGTACTGCTGATCCAGGCATCGGTCGGACGCCGGGGGCTGAATGACGCCGATCACTTTTCGCGCACGCGGGCCCTGAGCGTCGTGCTCGATCGCTATGCCTCGCAGGCGGCGCAACTCAATCTCCTGGAACTGTCGCCGCGTCATGTTGGGGCGCGGTCGGCGTTGTGGCATGCCATTCTGCACAAAAACTTCGGCTGCACGCATTTCATCGTCGAGCACGATTACGACGACCAGGGCGAAGGCGCCACCGGGGATCCGATGTACGGACAATATCACGGTCTCGATTCCGTGACTTGGCACGCCCAGGAAATCGGCATCGAGGTGGTACCATTTCGCAACTTAGTGCTGGAGGAGGACCAGCCGGAAAAGCTGCTGTCACTGCGCGGCGTCAGCCGGCGCATGAAAGGAAAGATCCGGGAAACGTCGCACGAGCAGAACGCCGAGATTGCGCACTGGTTTTCTTACCCAGCGGTGCTGGAAGAGTGGCGCAAGACGTTGCGCCAGGGCTTTACGCTGTTTTTCACCGGCCTGTCGGGCGCGGGAAAATCCACGCTCGCCCAGGTGCTGTACGCACGGCTCAAGGAACAGGAGGCGCGCCCCGTCACATTGTTCGACGGTGATGTCGTGCGCAAGAACATCTCCTCGGAGCTGGGCTTTTCGCGCGAACACCGCGACATCAATATACAACGTCAGGGGTACATCGCCAGCCTCATCACACGCCACGGCGGCATTGCCATCTGCGCGCCAATCGCACCGTATGCCAACACGCGTGCGCAGGTGCGTGCGATGGTCGAGGAAGATGGAGATTTCATCGAGATATACGTGGCCACGCCACTCGCGGTCTGTGAATCGCGTGACCGCAAGGGGTTGTACGCCCGCGCCCGCGCCGGCCTGATTAGGCAGTTCACCGGCGTGTCCGATCCTTACGATACGCCGAGCAATCCCGAGATCGTAGTGGATACTTCACTGCAGTCGGCCAACGAGGCCGCGGACAAGATCCTGGCGTACCTCATGGCCCAGGGTTATCTGACGCGCCTGGCGCAAACCGCCGTGGTTCAGGCCAAGCCGACGCGCGATCCGGCCACCCTCTGGACTTCATCGTCCGCTGACGTGTTGCCCATGACGACGTTGACCGCCGATCCGGCACGGACGACCGGGCCTGGCAAGCCGCTTATCAAGTAACAGGAAATTTTCCCCGCCGCGTCATCAAGCGCCGCGCGGGAGAATTATTTTCTGCGACCGATAGCGTCCTCACCGCCTGGGAATTCAGCGGGAAGGCCACGAGATGATCGGCCTGCACGCGAATGCCGACACGCTCGCCGATGGCATGGTCGGCGTGGCTCGGGAACAGTGCCAGCAGCCGTCCTCCGCTCGCCAGTTGCAAGGTATAAAGAATTTCCGCCCCACGAAAGGCCTTCTGCGTCACTTTGGCCTTGAGCGGCCCTTCCGGATCCGGCACGATGTCATCCGGTCGCAGAAGTAACTCTATCTGCTCTCCCTTACCCCAGTCATAGGCACGATTGCCCTGATGCACGCCGATTTCGGTCTCGATCGTGTCAGGGGTGAGCAGGGTGCCGCGCAAGAACACGCCCTGACCGATGAAGTCGGCGACAAAACGGCTGTTCGGTTCGTGATATAGGTTATACGGCGTATCCCACTGCAGCAGACGACCTTCGTGCATGACGCCGACGGCGTCGCCGAGCGCGAAGGCCTCGTGCTGATCGTGCGTCACCAGCACGCCGGTGGTCCCGCGCTGCTTGAGAATTTCGCGAACTTCATCGGACAGGCGTTCGCGCAGCTCGATGTCGAGATTGGAAAACGGTTCATCCAGCAGGATGAGGTCGGGATTCGGCGCGAGCGCGCGTGCCACCGCCACACGCTGCTGTTGTCCCCCGGATAATTCATGCGGGTAACGCCATCCCATGCCGCTCAGGCCGACAATCTCGAGCAGTTCTCCGATCAGCCTCTTTTTTTGTGCGTCCTTGACGCCGCGCAGGCCGAAACCGACGTTCCCCGCCACGTCGAGATGTGGGAACAAAGCGTGGTCCTGAAACACCATGCCAAGGCGGCGCTTTTCCGGAGGCAGGGTAAAACCCGGCTGGGAGACGGCGATGCCGTTGATCCAGATGTTGCCCAGGCTCAGAGGATGAAACCCGGCGATGGCGCGCAGCACGGTGGTCTTGCCGCAACCGCTGGGCCCGAGCAGGCAGACGATGCTGCCTTGGCTGACATGCATAGACAAACCGTCCACCGCGAGGCGTCCGTCGTACCGGCATACTATGTCATGGAGGTCGAGGATGTTGTTCACGCCGTAAGCCTAGCAGAAGCGCGACGGTGGAAGAATGAAGCCCTCAGGAGGCAGGAGGTAATTAACTTATTTCGCCGGCCGGGTGAGCAGGAATTCCAGCAGCGCCTTCTGGGCGTGCAAGCGGTTTTCGGCTTCGTCCCAGACAACGCTCTGCGGGCCGTCAATGACCTCGGCCGCCACTTCCGCGCCGCGATAGGCCGGCAGACAGTGCATGAAGAGGGCATCCCGGTTCGCCAATTTCATGAGGTTGTTGTCCACCATGAAACCGGAAAAAGCCCCGACGCGTTCGGCCTTTTCGTGTTCCTGGCCCATGCTGGCCCAGGTGTCGGTAACGATGATATCTGAGTCCCGTGCCGCGAGTTTTGGATCATGGTGCAATGTCACGTGTTTGCGGCAGGCGGAGACCCACTCCGCCTTCGGCTCGTAGCCCTCGGGTGTGGCGATGTCGAGACGAAACTTGAACTGGTGTGAGGCGCTGATCCAGGAATGACAGACATTGTTCCCATCGCCGATCCATGCCACTTTTTTCCCGGAAATGTCACCGCGCTTCTCGAGATAAGTCTGAATGTCTGCCAGCAGTTGGCAGGGATGATTCAGGTCAGTCAGTGCATTAATTACCGGGACATGGGAATGCGCTGCGAAACGCTCGACCATCGCATGCGAATTGGCGCGGATCACGATGATATCCACCATGCGCGACATGACGCGCGCCGTGTCCTCCACCGGTTCACCACGATCGAGGTGCGTATCGCGCGGTGACAGAAACAGGCTCGTGCCGCCGAGCTGCGCCATGCCCGCTTCGAACGAAATGCGGGTACGGGTGGAGGACTTCTCGAAAATCATGGCCATGATCTTGCCCGTGAGCGGCGTGTGCCGCTTGCCGCGCTGTTGCATGGACTTCAGTTCCATCGCGCGCTTCATCAGCCGCTTGAGTTCCGCGGCGGTCAGGTCCAGCAATGACAGAAAATGACGCGGTTTCATGTTTCAGAAAGAAATGTGCGTATCACTTTGTCGAGTGTACCGGCCAGCAGGTCGGCCTCGCTGTCCGTGAATATGAGCGGCGGGAGCAGGCGTACCACGTTATCCGCCGTGACGTTGATCAGAATCCCGCTTTCCAGGGCGCGTTGCAAGAGTTCCTTGCACGGCCGATCGAGTTCGAGCGCGAGCATGAGGCCGCGCCCGCGGATTTCCTTGACGCCGGGGACTTTGCCCAGTTTGTCCTTGAGTTTGGCCAGCAGCCGTTCACCCAGTTTGGCGGCGCGATCGGCGAATTTTCCTTTCTCCAGTTCTTCGATGACAGCAAGCGCCACGCGGCAGACCAACGGGTTGCCGCTGAAAGTCGAGCCGTGGCTGCCGGGTTTGAAAACGTTCGCCGCCTTTCCCCGCGCGAGACAGGCGCCGATTGGCACGCCGTTGCCCAGCCCCTTGGCCAGCGTCATGACATCCGGCACAACGCCCTCGTGCTGACAGGCAAACCATTTGCCGGTGCGGCACATGCCGGTCTGGATTTCATCGAGCATCAACAGCCAGCCGCGCTCATCGCAGATTTTGCGCAGGCCTTTAAGGTAGCCGGCGTCGGGGATCGACACGCCGCCTTCACCGGTGATGGGTTCGACGAGTACCGCGACGACATCCTTGTTGCGTTCGCCGATCTGTTGTACCGCCGCCAGGTCGTTGTAGGGCACGCGGTAGAATCCCTGCACCAGCGGCTCGAAGCCCGACTGAATCTTGCGGCTGCCGGAGGCGGACAAGGTCGCGAGCGTGCGCCCGTGGAAACTGCCTTCGGTGACGATGATGCCGGGCGCGAGAATGTCGCGTTGATGGCCATGAAGGCGCGCGAGCTTGATCGCCGCTTCGTTGGCCTCCGCGCCGGAATTGCAGAAGAAGGCGTTGTCCATGCCGGCCAGTTTGCACAGGCGTTCGGCCAATTGCTCCTGTAACGGGATTTCATACCAGTTGGAGGTGTGCAGCAGCTTGCCGGCCTGGTCGCACAGCGCCGCGGTGACCGCCGGGTGCGCATGCCCGAGCCCGCAGACGGCGATGCCGGCCAGCGCATCGAGATATTTTTTTCCTTTTGTGTCCCACAGCCAGGCGCCCTGGCCGTGCGTGAAAGCCACGGGCAGTCCGGCGAACAACGGCATCTGGTATGAGGTCGGCATTTTTCTGCGCTCTAAAAAGACAAAGGCGCCTTGCGGGCGCCACTTAAAGCAAAAATTCTACCGTCTGCCGGCCAGAACGCAAGGGCTCCAAATAAAAAGGCCCGGACGAGCCGGGCCTTTGCGCCGCCTACAGGCCGATTTACATATACGGCAGGCCGTGTCCCGCGCTGCCCGCGATCATGAAGAACAGCATCGGGATGGACAGCATGGTGTTGGTGCGCGAGGCCAGGAAGGCGATGCGCGCGCCCTTGGCCTTGGCGGCGTCATCGGCCGGCACGATGCCGAGCACCTTTTTC
>JANLIC010000230.1 GCA_024654125.1 Sulfuricaulis sp.
GAGGATCGTGCCGCCGGTCGCCGCGTTGCTCGGCTTGACGGTGAACGTCTCGCCGACTGCGAGGGTCAGCGCCGAGCCGTAATCCCACCAGCCGACCAGTTCGTCGTTGGTCGCCGTGTCGTTGTAGATGACAGCGTACTGGAAAGCCGCCATCGAGCTACCCGAGGCAGTGAACGTCACCGCATCACCGACGAAGGTCGCCGTGCCGCTCGTCTCGGACAGCGCCGTATTGGGCACCGTCGACCCGCCGGTCGTGTAGCCGTTGCCGTTGGCAATCTGCGTGATGTTCGCCAGAACCGTATTCGTGGCGACCGGCGCGGAATTGGTCAGCGCAATCTTGAACGTCGCCGTGTTCAGATTGTGCGTGCCGAGCGCCAGTTGCTCAGCAAAGTCATTGAACTTCGAGAACGTAGCCATGCCATCTCCAATGATTCGCTACCCGTCGACAAACTCGGGCGGCAGCAATTCAGCTTCGGAATACTCTTGAATCTCGGGCCAGATCAGTTCCAGATCGGGTTCCAGCAAGCGCGCCAGGCTATCGAGCATGTCGTCGTGCACCGACACCGGGAACGCCTTGTATTCCTGCTGCACGAAGTCCTGCACCAGATCGCTGGTCTTGCCCTCGCGGTCGGTGTAGTAGTGCGTCCTCGGCAGGTAGATGCGGCCTTGCTCGAACATCGGTACCAGACGACGGATGCGGTCAACCTTCGGCAGTTGCCCGCCGACCTCGGTCACATCGAACCGATAGTTCGCCTGCTTTTGCACTTCGCGTAGGTACTCGATATCGGCCATCAGCCCGTACTTCTCGTACCGGACTCCGCCATCTCGAACCGGGCGCCACTTGCGATGCCAGTCCATGACCAGCTTGGCGCGCTGCGTGAGATTGAGCCGGTCGCGCACCATGTCGAGAACGTAGATGTTTCGATCCGGCGCAAGGCCGACCGCCCATCCGCTCGTGTAGTCGCTGCGCTTGTTCTTCGAGCCTGCCGGGTCGAACACGAGGTAGACGTTCATCCCGACGCGGTTGAAGCCGTCATGCCAGAGCAGCCAGTCCTCTTTGAAGCCCTGCGTTTCGTCGGCTTTCGGGTCTTGCAGCATTTGGCAGGCGAACAGGTACGGCCCCATGTCTTGGCGCTTACCCTGCACCCACTCCCGGCTGCGTAGCACCGGATTCCCGGTGGCCGTGCCGTCGTCGGTCAACAGGTGAATGCGCGCTTTGGCCGTGCCTGAGTCGATGACCTCTTTGTAGGCGTCGTTTGCGTGGTACCGCGTGCCGATGAACCGCCGAGCCCCGCCGTCTGCGCCGAGCGCGTAGGAGAGTTTCAGCATGTCGCCGGTCTTTTTCATCATGTCCGGCGTCGTCACCGACTCGGGCACGACTACATCGTCATAGACCAGCAATGGGAAGTGCTTGCCGATCGGCTGGCCATCAACCACGCCCCACGCTTCGACTGTTGCCTCGGCCGGGTTGCTGCTGCGCTTGACGACAATCCCGTCGTCCTCGCTCCACTTCGGGCTTTGCCGATGCGGGTTGTCCCAGAGCACGTCCGGGAACCACTCTTTGAGCTTCCCGTTGCTCTCGAACTCGAACTTGATTTGCCGCAGGAACCGCTTGGCGATGCCCCTTGTGTGCGAGAAGATGCCGACGCACACCTCGCGGCCCGCCGCCCCCTCGCCATGCGAAGCCAGAATGTCCTGGATCGTCTTGGCGAAGGTGATGATCGCCGACTTGTAATGCTCCCTCGACCAAAGATCGAGGTAGCCATCCGGCGCCGCTTCGACCTCCCGGCACCGCTGGAAAATCCACTCGTGCTCAGCGTCCTTGCGATTCAGGACGTAGCGCAGCAGGAAGTAAAGGTCACTCCGGCACAGGTGACGCGCTGCCGGGATCACTTGATCCGTCGCGCATTGCGTCCAGAAATCCCGCAGTCTCTGCTGATAGTCCGACAGTGTGAGCATGCTGAATGGGACCGCCGCCCTCGCCGGTCAACTCCTGGGTGACGCGCTCGCCGTAGTCACGCGGCGCGATCTTCGAGGCCCGCCAGCGGTAGTGATGCGCCAGTTCCTTCGCCTTCGATAGCTCGAACGGGTCGCCCGCGTTCTCGATGCCGGACTCGGCTTTCTCGTCCCAAATCCGAGCCGTGGCGATGCGTACCTCTCTGACGCGCGCGGAACGCTCAGGGTCGTCGTTGATCCACGAAATCAGCGTTCCAATGGACACGCCAATGTCGCCGGAAATCCCGGTCATCGACTCCCCGTCGGCGATACGCGCGCACAGCGCGTCCAGACCGATTGCGTCGATCTTGTCCTTTGCCGGAGTGGTCAGCATTCCTTCATAGCCTTGTTGCTACCGTGAACACCGCGTAGTACCCATCCAGGTCCTTGCGGTACCCGGCACCAGCCTTCGTGCGGATCGTTTCGTTGCGGCTCTCGGCCTGCGCGTCCAACCGGGCTCTGTCGTCGGACCAGCCTTCGACCTTGTATCCCGGAGTGCTCGGCGGGTAGTACGCGAGCAGGTGTATGTCGCTCATCAAAAAAATGCCCGCGCGAGGCGGGCCGAAGGACTACAGGGGAGGAGACTGCGGCCGGCAACTCGCCGGAATATCAGTCACAGTACGAATTTTCCGGGGATTGTTACCCGGTAGCAACAGATGAATTGTCACCCGGCGCACGGATCGAACTCGTTCGACTTGAGCATGTTCTCGCCGGCCCGTACAACGCGCAGGTTCCACGGAACATGCAGCCCGCAAACCTTCGGGTGCAAAAGCGGAACGATATGGTCGACGTGATGCGGAACACCGGTTTCCGCCGAAACCCGATCACGCTCGCGGTACACGGCAGCGACAGCCTCTTTGTCGACCCACGGCAACTTGGCGAACCAGAAAACGGCGGCACGTTTGCTGCCGCGCAGCCCAACATGCACCCAATCCACGCGCTCAGGAGGCCTGAAGTTTTCGAGCCGAGCCTTCTCCTTCGGGGGTGTCTGGTATCGCTCGGCACGCAACCGGCGAATCTCGGCGTTCCATTCCGCCTTTTCTTGCTCGCGCTTGCGCTTCGACTGTTCTGCCGCGCTAAGCGGCGCGAAATCACTCGGCGACGGCCAGTTCATCAGTTCTCACCCTCACCCAAATCGCGCGCCGAACTTCCAGAAGGCGGGCATAGAACGTCTTGCGCGATACGCCCATCGCGTGAGCTATCGTCTTGACAGGGACCCGGCCTCGCCGGTACTTCGATACACGCTGCCCGCCCAGGTAGTAACAGCAGACGAGTGCCTTGTGCGATTCGTCGGCCCCGGACACCGCCATATGCAAGGCGGCTAGCGTTGTATCGAGGCGGGCATTGCGTTCGTTGCCGCCCGGCAGTCGAACGAGTGAGCCGATGATGCTCTGCGGGTTCGGGCTCGGCGCATACAGGCGCTTCGACCGGACCCACTGAGCCCAATCGTAGAAGAGCATGTGCAGGTCGTTGTCGGTCACGGTTCAGGCGACCCGTTGGCGCCCGAACAGCAGGTAGTCGCCGATCTCATCCCTCACCCCGTACTCGGCGAGCTGGATCGGCGGCTTGTCCCACATCATGTCGTTCGTGTACCAGGCGATGACGCGCAGTTTCGGCTTTTGAAAGTCCGTTCCCCGCCCCCTGACCTCGAACACCCGCCCGGTCGGCAGGTGCTTCGCGGCATCGGCAACCGCCCATGCTATAGCGTCGGCACGGTTTGGATGGTCGTTCGAATACCCGCCTTCCTCGCCGGCTTTGTCCGGCCGTGGGTAGTCCACAACAACGGTCGTTTCTTCCATGCCCATCTCCTATTGAAGTCGTCCCGGCGCCCCATGCGCCTCCCTCACCACCCTCTGCGCGTCAGCCAGAAACGCCGACAGCCCTACTTCGCCGCTCGATCCGCGCACCTGCAAACGGCCGTCGATGCGGGCGATCAGCATCCAGTCGGTCGCGTCGGCGAGACTCTTCTACCGCCTCGTGCATGTCGTCGGTCAAAGGTCCTCCAGCCGTCTGAGAATGCGCTGCCGATCGTCGTCGTGCGGACCCATTGCGCAGTACGCCCACACGGCGCAGGCAACGAATGCAGTCAGCGCCCCGGCGA
>JANLIC010000241.1 GCA_024654125.1 Sulfuricaulis sp.
CCTCGGCGACTACCGCCTTTTTCTCATCTAATGTCAGACTCATCTGAGTCACCTCCGGTTGCTACGTCTATAAACAACGGCGACCTTTTCAGGAGGTAAATCCTGTGTCGGGCACACCGTCTGCGCAGGCTGCGGCATCGTATTAAGCATCTCGTAACCGACTTCGTTACTTCGGTGCACCTGCGGTCTCTGACTTCCGCCGGAATTGCAAATCCGACGGTCCCAAAGTTGTTAAAAATCTTTTAGCTACTCAACGCAAAGACGCGGAAACGCAGAGAAATCGAGAATGAAAATCTCTGCGCCTTTGCGTCTCTGCGTTGAAAATTCATATAACCTTTTACAACCCCGCGGTGTCCAGGCGAATGCCCGGGCCCATCGTGGTGGAAATCGTGACCTTCTTCAGGAACACACCTTTGGCGGTTGCTGGCTTGACCTTGTTAAGCGCCGTCATCAAGGACATAAGATTTTCCCTGAGGGCTTCCACCTCAAACGAGGCCTTACCGATGGCGCAATGCACCAGTCCAGCCTTGTCGGTGCGGAACTGGACCTGACCGGCCTTGGCATTCTCGACCGCCTTGGCCACGTTGGGCGTCACCGTGCCGACCTTCGGATTCGGCATCAATCCGCGCGGACCGAGAATCTGGCCCAACTGACCCACGACGCGCATCGCCTCCGGCGTGGCAATGGCGAGATCGAAATCGATCTTTCCCGCCTTGATCTGGTCCGCCAGATCCTGGAAACCGATGATGTCGGCGCCGGCCTTCTTGGCCGCCTCGGCGGCCGCGCCTTCGGCGAACACCGCCACGCGCACCTTCTTGCCGGTGCCGCGCGGCATGACCGCCGTGCCGCGCACGTTCTGTTCCGACTTCTTGGCATCGATGCCGAGATTGATGGCTACGTCCACCGATTCATCGAACTTGGCGCTGGCCGTCGTCTTGAGAATCTTAAGAGCTTCGTCGAGCGGATAGTTTTTCATCCGGTCCAGTTTCGCGAGCTGTGCTTTCAGGCGTTTGCCGGCCATGTCACACCCCCTCGCATTCCACGCCCATCTGGCGTGCGCTGCCCGCGATGATTTTCACCGCGGTGTCGATATCGTAACAATTCAGGTCGGGCATCTTGATCTTGGCGATCTCCTCGAGCTGCTTGCGCGAGAGCTTGCCCACCTTTTCCTTGAGCGCGTTACCGCTGCCGGACTCCAGCCCCAGGGCCTTCTTGATCAGCACCGACGCCGGCGGCGTCTTGGTGATGAAGGTGAAACTCTTGTCGCTGAAGGCCGTGATGATGACCGGGATGGGCATGCCTTTTTCCATCTTCTGGGTCACCGCATTGAACTGCTTGCAGAACTCCATGATGTTAAGACCGTGCTGCCCCAGCGCCGGCCCCACCGGCGGGGACGGATTGGCCGACCCGGCCGGCACCTGCAACTTGATGTATGCCGAAACTTTCTTTGCCATGCTATTGCTCCTAACGGGTGCAAGCGGCTGTTGTCAGCCTCCCCGCG
>JANLIC010000088.1 GCA_024654125.1 Sulfuricaulis sp.
TCGCCCGCGACCAGATCGCCGGGCTTGTCCGTGTCTCTGTGGAGCCAGCATGAGCGAATGGATCGAATGGGCGGGCGGCGAGTGCCCGGTGGCGCCGGAGACGGTGGTGGAGTATCGGCAGCGCGACGGATACACCAACGAGTCGCGAGCCGGGTGGCTCCAGTGGCTCCGCGGAGGGGGCATAGAGCCCGCTTACACCATCGTCGCGTACCGCATCGTCCCCGAGAGCGCCGAGCCGACCAGTGCCGACGACTTGCAAATCGCTGGCAGCCATTACCGCGACATGACCGTACAGCCGTGGACGGCAATGCAGGCATGGATGACGCCCGACCAGTTCACCGGCTTCCTGCTCGGCTCGGCTATCGCGTATCTCGGCCGGTTCAATGCCGATGCGCCGGGCAAGGGTGGGCTCGCCGATGTACGCAAGGCCCGCCACGTCCTCGACAAACTCATCGAGACACTGGAGGCCGCATGACCGACACCGACCGAATCGCCGCACTCGAGCGCCGAATCGCCGACCTGGAGCAGCGCACATGGTGGCTGCCGCAGCCGATCCAGCCTCCCGGATCGGTACACGGCACGCCTCCGCTCATGTGGCCCACGGTGCCGCCGGTATGACGCACCTGATCGCATACATCGCCGGGGCGCTGACTGCGTTTGTTTGCTGCGCCGTGTGGGCGTACTGCGCGATGGACCCGCACGAGGATCGGCAGCGCATTCTCAGACGGCTGGAGGATCTGTGATTCGACTCGATGTCGTGAATCGCCGGCCGGGGAAGCCAGTGCGCGTCCTACTCAACGGCCGCGAGATCGGCGAAGTGGTCGCGCTCGCCGCGCTATGGAACGGCGGGCCGGGCTATGTCGAGACGCTTACGCGGGTTGGTGGCGTGATGGTCGTCGATGACATGCGGCAGGCCGTCTGCTCGCAGCCGCGATTCGGGCTTGTGAGAGTGGAGCCCATCGAGTGATCGCCGAATGGATCAACGAAGAGTTGTGCAATTGGGCGCGGTGGTGTCATTCAGGGCCGCAGCCGATCCCGTTCCCGCCGGACCACTGCCGGTCGATCGAGTACCGATGGATCGAGCCGAGCGACTTGTACAAGGAGGCGCCTCCGCCGAGGCAGCCGAGCCCGAACCGCCAGCGCGCCGAGATCGTGCATCGCGTTTACCTGGAACGGCTCACCGACCGCGAGCGGCAGGCAATCAAGGTGCGCTATGTCTGGCGCGACCCTAAGCCGTGGAAGCACATGAGGGTTGGGCAGGCAGCGTATGAGGCGGCGCTGATTACGGTGGCGCGGATGGTGGGCGAGGCTTTTCGGGAATCACAGGCAAGCCGCTGCGCCTAGAGCGGCGGCATCTATGCGTGATACGCGCGAAGGATTGAACCTTAATGGCCGGTCGTGACGAGTCTTGGCTTTCGCAGGTGGTTTGGGAGAGGTTGCTTCGCCGATGGAGCGCAATGGAGCCTACCGGCGAAGTGAAACTTGTCTGCGCCGTAATTGCTAGCGCGATTGTGGAAGAGCCTGAAGACGCGATCAGGGCAGGGAGGGCGCCTTACAGGAGCGGGTTCTTCGATGGCCCGGTTTCCATATGGTGCGCGCTGATCGGGCTAGATTGGCAGTTTGTCATCGAGCAGGCAGAGAGGTTGTCTGCGTTCCAGCGCATCGCCGAGCCTGTCTCTTATCGCGGACTGAACTATGGGGACGCGACCATTATCGAAACGAGAGGCGGGGTTTCGTTCGCGTGGCGTAGGCCAAACGGAAGTGTCGCTTTTATGAGTTTTGACTCTATGGGTGCATGCCAGGCGGGGCTGAAAAACTGCGTCTCAAAATACGTGCGCAAACTGAAAGCCAAGCAGGCAGCGGCCAAGACAGCCGCCGCTAAGGATCTGAGAAACCTTGCGGCAGCCATTACCAGCGCAACAGGAGGGCAGACCAATTCTGTACGCGCGTGAGGTGCAGGACTTGCTCGGCGCATTCCCCGGTAGGGAATGGAAGATGCGCCACATCGTCAATCACGTTGCACGCGGCAAGCCGCAGACGATCCAGCAGCGCAACCGCTACCGGGAAGGCGTGCGACTGGTGTTGCTGGCGATGATCGACTGCGGCGTCGTCATGCGCAAGCCGGCCCGGCCGGGAGGTACGCCGCTGTACATCTGGCGCGAAACTGCCAAATGCAGTGCGCCGGAAGTGCTCGACAAACTGCCATAATTCGACCGGGAGCATTGCCTCCGCAGATTCCCCTCATGGGGCTAGAAGTCCGGGTGCGCAACATCGCTCGGCCGTTCGGGTTGATCGCCGGGCGTTTGAAATTGAAGGGTGGCGCCCGGCAGTCGGCAATACCGAACGGAAGGCGCCGCAGATTTCTCCTGTCTCTCCCCTCGTGCCACTCGCACGTTTGCCCGCCTCAGTGCGGGCTTTTTCTTTTCGGGTCACAGACGGCTGATCTCGTGCTGTAGCAGCAGCACCGCTCCGACGAATCCGCCAAGCACGCACAGCACGAAGATGAAGTCCGCGCCGTGCTGGCCCTCTTGCTTGCCGGATGTGCGCTGACGGTACTGCACTTCAATGCCCTTGATGATGAGCCCCAGGCACACCACAAGACCGACGATCTGCACCGTAGACATGCGCCCTCCCGTATGAGTGACCCGAACTGTAGCGCCGACACACACGCAACGCTAGCGCAGCGCATAGCCGAGTTGATCGAGGCGCAACACGCCATGACCGCAGCCATAGGCCAGTTGGCACAGTCCGTTGCCATGCTGGCGCAGTCGGCGTGCGACGAAGAGATGCCAGAGGGCGAAGGTGGCACGCTCGACGACTGAGCGTACCCGTGGGCGCAAGTGGATGCAGATCAGGGCACGCATCCTGTGCCGAGATCCGCTGTGCGTGGCCTGCAAGGCGCAAGGGCGCATCCAAGAGTCGACCGAATGCGACCACATCCTGCCACTGCACAAGGGCGGCACGGACGCAGACGACAACCTGCAAGGGCTGTGTAAGGACTGCCATGTCGACAAGTCCGCGAGGGACGCAGGGCACACGGTCCGACACACGACAGGGCTCGACGGCTGGCCGGTGTAGACGCGAACGAGTCGCAGCACCGGGGGTATCGGATCTTTGGCCGAAGTGCTCGGACACCGGGCGCTCCCTCTCTTTTCAACGCAAACCCGGAAAACCAGAATGAAACGCACCCGCGCCGACTCGGCACAAAGCGCCGTGAAGGCAATGGTGGACGCCGCCAAGGGCCCGCCGGAGGTGCCTGGTCACGTCCGTATGCGCGAGGGTGACGCGCCGTTTTGGGATGGCATCGTGCGCGCACGCGCGTATGACGAATGGACCGGCGCCGATCTGGTCGTGGCCGCGCAGCTTGCGCGCACGCAGGCCGACATCGAGCGCGAGCAGGAAACGCTCGACTGCGAGGGCTCGGTCTTGAAGAACGAACGCGGGACGCAAGTCGCCAATCCGCGCGTGTCGATCCTGGAGAACTTGGCCCGCCGGGAAATGGCGCTCATGCGCTCGCTGCGGATGACGGGCACGGCTGCCGGTGACTCGCGGGACGAGGCGACGCGGCGCAAGGTACAGAAGGCGGCCGAGAAAGTGCGCGCGGACCTTGCCGAAGATGAATTGCTGGCGACGTGAAGAAGCGGACGCGGGGCGATCGCGTCATCGCGTTCGTTGAGGCTTACTGCCTGATACCTGAGGGCGAGCACGTCGGCAAGCCGATGAGGCTGGAGCCCTTCCAAAAGAAGTTCATCCGCGAGGTGTACGACAACCCGCTTGGCACCCGCCGGGCGTACCTCAGCATCGCGCGCAAGAACGGCAAGACCGGGCTGATTGCCGGGATCCTGCTGGCCCACATCGCCGGCCCGGAGGCGCGGCTGAATTCGCAGGTCATCAGCGGGGCGCAGTCGCGGGACCAAGCGGCGCTCGTGTTCTCGCTGGCGGCAAAGATGGTGCAGATGTCGGACAAGCTATCCAAGCTCGTTCGGATCGTGCCCTCTGGAAAGCGCTTGATCGGGTTGGCACGCAACGTCGAATTCAGGGCGTTGGCGGCCGAGGGAAAGACGGCGCACGGGCTGTCCCCGGTGCTGGCGATCCTCGATGAAGTCGGCCAGGTTCGAGGCCCACGGGATGACTTCGTCGACGCGATCATCACTTCGCAGGGGGCGCATGCCGACCCCTTGCTGATCGCCATCAGTACGCAGTCGCCGAACGACGCCGATCTGTTCTCGATCTGGCTCGACGACGCGAAGGAATCAAAGGACCGGCGCATCGTCTCGCACGTCTATGAGGCGGCGAAGGATTGCCCGATGGACGATCCGAAGCAATGGAAGGCGGCCAACCCGGCGATGGGCAAGTTCCGCAGCCGGGCGGATGTAAAAGAGCAGGCCGAGCGGGCGGTACGGATGCCGTCGTTCGAGCCGACGTTTCGGAATCTCGTGCTCAACCAACGAGTGGAGATGGTCGCGCCGTTCATCTCGTCGGGAATCTGGCTACTGAACAGCCACGAGCCGGACCCGACGGCGTTCTATGAATGCCCGGTGTACTGCGGGCTCGACCTGTCGGGCCGGGCTGACCTGACGGCGCTGGTCATGGTGGCGTTCCGGGAACGGTGGCACGTTCGCGCGCACTTCTGGACGCCGGAGAAAGGGATTGCAGAGCGTTCCAGACGGGACCGCGCGCCCTATGACGTATGGCACGACCGGGGCCTTTTGCACGCCTCGCCTGGGGCGAGCATCGACTACGAACACGTTGCCCGAGACATGGCCGACATCCTCGCGGATTGTGATGTGCAGGCGGTCGCCTTCGATCGCTGGCGCTTCGATCTGCTGAAAAAAGAGATGGACGAGATCGGCATGGATTTCCCGCTGGTCCCGTTCGGCCAGGGCTTCAAAGACATGAGCCCCGCGCTCGAAACATTGGAGTCCGCGTTGCTGAATGAACAAATGGCGCATGGCGCGCATCCGGTGCTGACGATGTGCGCGGCCAATTCGCGCGTCGAGCGGGATGCGGCCGGCAATCGGAAGCTCTCGAAGGGCAAGGCCACGGGCAGGATCGACGGCATGGTCGCGCTGGCGATGGCGATCGGCGCCGCCGCGTCCGCATCGGTCGGCGAAGGTCAATCGTTTTGGGAAGTGGCCGCGTGAGGTTCTGGCCCTTCCAGCGCAAGGCGAACGAGGACGGCTCGATCCGGCACTCGGCCGACCTGTTCGCGCACGTCTATGGCGCGATGTCGGCCAAGAGCGGCGCATCCGTCACGCACGCGAGCGCGCTGGAGGTGTCTTGTGTGTTCGCTGCCGTGCGGGTGATCGCCGAGGGCATCGCGCAGGTTCCGTGCAAGGTCTACCGGCAAGACGGCGTGAACACGCTACCGGCGACCGACCACCCGCTGTATCGGCGGCTGCATCGCAAGCCGAACGGCTGGATGTCGTCGTTCGATCTGCGGGAAACGATGGCGATTCATGCGCTGCTGACCGGCAACGCGATTGCCTACGTCGGGCGGGATATGAAGGGCGACATCCGGGAATTGATCCCGATCAAGCCCGGCGACGTGACGATCAAGCAGGCGCGCGACTACAGCCTGACGTATGAGATCAAGGCACCGAACGGGGCCACGCAGCCCTTTCCGCAGTCGGCCATTTGGCACTGGCGCGGCCCGTCGTGGGATGGGGTGGCGGGGTTGGATGTCGTGAAGTATGCCCGCGAGGCGATCGGCCTTGCGATGGTGACGGAAGAATCGCACTCGAAGATGCACGCCAACGGGACTCGCATCGCGGGTACCTACAGCGTGGAAGGCAACCTTTCCAAAGAGCAGCACAAGCAACTGCGGGACTGGATCGCCTCGGAGTACGGAGGCGCAGCCAACGCCGGCAAGCCGATGATCCTCGATCGCGCCGCCAAGTTCCTGCCGAGCGGCATGACCGGCATCGACGCGCAGCATCTCGAGACGCGCCGGTACCAGATCGAAGAGATATGCCGCGCCTTCCGGGTGATGCCGATCATGGTCGGCTACTCGGACAAGGCGGCGACCTATGCCAGCGCGGAACAGATGTTTCTCGCGCATGTCGTTCACACGCTCTCGCCCTGGTACGAGCGTATCGAGCAGTCGGCGGATTGCCAGCTCCTGAGCGACAAGGAAGCAGAGGACGGCCTGTTCGTGAAGTTCAATGCCGCCGGCCTGCTGCGTGGCTCGCACAAAGACCGCTCGGAGTATTTCGCCAAAGCGCTCGGCTCTGGCGGGTCGCCTGCGTGGATGACGGTCGATGAAATTCGCGCACTCGAGGAACTGAACCCGATGGGCGGCGAGGCGTCGAAACTGCCGGCGCGAAGCGGGGCGCCTGAACCACAGGAACCGCCCGCCGAAGGAGACGAAGATGGAAAGGCTTGAAGTCGGTCTGATCGAACTGAAGTTCGATCCGGGCGCGAAGGCGATGACCTTCGAGGGATACGGGGCCGTATTCGGCAACGTCGATTCCTACGGCGACGTGATCGAGGCTGGCGCGTTCGCGCAGTTCCTGTCGTCCGTGGAGAAAGGTGAGCAACCGTGGCCGGCGATGCTCTCGCAGCATGGCGGATTCGGCTTGACCGCCGACGACCTGACGCCGATCGGTGTCTGGACCGACATTGCCGAGGACGGCAAGGGCCTGCGGGTCAAAGGCGAGTTCGCCGATACGTCGCGCGGACGCGAGATGTACACGCTCATGAAGATGAGCCCGCGCCCGGCAATCGACGGCTTGTCGATCGGCTACATCGCAAAGGATTCGGAGCCGCGCAGCAAGCCGGAAGATCCGCGCCGCCGGCTCAAGCGCATCGACCTGATCGAAATCTCCCCGGTGACGCGCCCAGCCAATCGGCTCGCGCGTGTCTCGGGTGTCAAAAGTATCGAGGACCTTGCGTCACTGCGCGAGGCCGAAGAGTTTCTGAGCGCGCTCGGCCTGTCGAAAACGCAGGCGGTCGCGTTCATCGCACGAATCAAGAGCGTCGGGCCGGGCGATCCGGTGGGCGCTATGGGCGGGCCGGGTGATCCGGTGGCCGAAGTGCTCGGCGCGTTGCGTCGGCGAAATGGTGCGCTGCCTACCCGGTAGCCGCTCACAACCCCAATCAGACCCGCTTCGGCGGGTTTTGTCATTTCTGGAGCAAGACAAATGGCTGACCTCAGCGAAGTCAAGAACCTGATCGAAGATCAGGGCCGCGCGTGGGAAGAGTTCAAGAAAACCAACGACGAGATCATCAAGGCGAAAGCCGATGGCAAAGCCGTCGGTGACCTCGAAACCAAGCTCGGCACCATTAGCGAGAAGATGGACAAGCTCGCCGAACTGAAATCCGAGTTCGATGCGTTCGTGCTCAAGTCGCAGCGCCCCGGTGCGGGTGGCGGCAACGACGAACTCGAAGCCGAGGCGAAGGGTTGGAACGCGATGTTGCGTGCCGACTTCCAGAGCAAGGGCCGCCCGGTTCCCGCCGAAGTCAGCGCCGAAGCCTACGCGCAGTACAAGTCGGCGTTCTTCTCGATGGCGCGTAACGGCGACATGGAGCGTCTGTCGCCCGAAGAGCGCAAGGCTCTGTCGGCTGGTTCGGACCCGGACGGTGGCTACCTGCTGCCGACCCCGACCGTCGGTCGCATGGTCAAGCGCATCTATGACCGTTCGGTGATTCGCCAACTGGCGAACGTGGTTTCGATCTCGACCGATTCGCTCGAAGGCATCGTCGACAACGACGAAGCCGACGCCGGATGGGTGTCGGAACTCGGCTCGCGCAGCGACTCGGGTACTCCGCAAGTCGGCAAGTACCGGATCGAAGCGCACGAGATGTACGCCATGCCGAAGGCGACGCAGAAACTCATCGACGACGCGGCCACGGACATCGAGGGATGGCTGGCCGATAAGGTCGCCGACAAGTTCGCGCGTGTCGAGGATGATGCGTTCATCAACGGAACCGGGGTGGGCCAGCCGCGTGGCTTGTTCACCTACACGACCGCTGCGACGGCAGATGCGTCCCGCGCCTGGGGTACGTTCGAGCACATCGCCACGGGCGCCTCGGGCGCGTTCCACACGACCAAAGCCGACCCGCTGTTCACGGTGATTGGTTCGCTGAAGGATGCGTACCTCGCCAATGCGACGTGGGTGATGAAGGGCACGGTT
>JANLIC010000253.1 GCA_024654125.1 Sulfuricaulis sp.
AATGACGCTCACCCCCCAATCCGCCGCCGACCGGGCCCGTATCCTGACCGAGGCGCTGCCGTATATCCAGCGTTTCCAGGGAAAAACCATCGTCATCAAGTACGGCGGCAATGCCATGGTGGACGAGAACCTCAAGCGCGGGTTTGCGCGCGACGTGGTGCTGATGAAACTCGTCGGGATGAATCCCGTGGTGGTACACGGCGGTGGCCCACAGATCGGCCAGTTGCTGGAAAAGATCGGCAAGAAAAGCGAATTCATCCAGGGCATGCGCGTCACCGACCGCGAGACCATGGACGTGGTCGAGATGGTCTTGGGTGGTCTGGTCAACAAGGAGATCGTCAATCTCATTAGCCAGCAGGGTGGCAAGGCCGTGGGACTATCCGGCAAAGACGGCGGGCTGATCCGCGCCAGGAAAATGGTGTTGCAGAAGTCAGCTGACAAGAAAGATCTCCCGAGCGAGATCATTGACATCGGCCACGTGGGTGAAGTCAGCAGTATCGATCCACGACTGGTCGCGCTGCTCGACACTGGCGATTTCATCCCGGTGATCGCGCCCATCGGCGTGGGCGAGGACGGCCAGACCTACAACATCAACGCCGACGTCGTCGCCGGCAAGCTCGCTATCACGCTCATGGCCGAGAAGCTCATGTTGCTCACCAACACCACCGGCGTGCTGGACAAGGAAGGCAAGCTGCTCACGGGCCTGTCCATCACGCAGGTCAAGGACCTCATCGCCGGCGGCACCATCCACGGCGGTATGTTGCCCAAGGTCAACTACGCGCTCGACGCCGTCAGCAGCGGCGTGAAGACAGCGCACATTATCGACGGGCGCGTGGAGCACGCGGTGTTGCTGGAAGTGTTTACCAACGAAGGCGTCGGTACCCTGATCAAATCCTGATCGCCCATGGCCCGACCGCGCCGCGGCGAACGCCGCCAGATCATTCTCGAAACGCTGGCGCACATGCTCGAGAAAAACCAGGGCGAGCATATCACCACGGCGCAACTCGCCCGTGCCGTCGGCGTTTCCGAGGCCGCGCTCTACCGCCATTTCGACAGCAAGGCCAAGATGTTCGAGGGCCTGCTCGAATTCATCGAAGAAACGCTGTTTACCCGCCTCAACAAGATTCTCACAGAAGAAACCCATGCCGAGACGCGGGTGCAGAATATCCTGTTCCTGCTGCTCGGCTTCGCCGACAAGAACCCCGGCATGGCGCGTCTGCTGTACGGTGACGTGCTGGTGGGCGAGACCGAGCGCCTGCGCCAGCGCGTGGTGCTGATTTACGAACGTATAGAAACCCAGTTGAAACAAGTCCTGCGTGAAGGTGAGGCCAGTGAAAACCTGCGCGTCCCGATCGCCGATACCGCTGCACTATTACTTGCGGTGGTTGAAGGTTCGATTACGCGGTATGTCAGGAGTGAGTTTCAGTCTTCGCCGGTAGCGGGATGGGATAAACAGTGGGAATTGTTGCGGAAGGGTGTTTTTAATAAATAGTCAAATCGCCTTTGGCGATGATTAACGACCTGCATCAGCCGTCGGCGTGGCCGGTCGGTTGCAAGCGGTAGTTTGCCCATATATCCATAAATACTAGAAGTTTTCTTTTTCGATTTCCCGGTAGACAAAAGAGATAACGCGACCCATCTCATTAAAGTTGTCCCAATTTTCATACTTCGCCATGTCATGAATAACCTTGTCCTTCATCTCGTAATCCGCGAGACCTTGTTTGTAATATTTCGTTACCGAAACGTAAAGTTCTTCCAGAAAACGTAGAGAGGCCTCAGGCATTTCCCGGCCACCGCTGCGGCCGTGGCCGGGAATGAAAAGTGTGGCCGGCCCATTCAGCATCGTCTTGATGGCCGCGATCGTGCCCTTGAAATTGGCATCGTGCGGCACGACCGAATTGGGGACTTGTTTGGTGTTGGCAATGTCGCCGAAGAACAGACCCTTGTCATCGACAACCTCGATCATAAGATCGCCATCGGTGTGCGCGTGGCCGGTGTGGTGAATACGGAGCGTTACACCATCCAAGGTCAATGTTTCTCCACCTTTGAGACCGATGTTGGGGCCGACCACCTTGGTGCCGGAAATCGCTCCCTTGGTCATGCCCATAAAGAGCTTGAGCCAGTTTTCGCCCTCGCCAGTGTTGACTCGTTCAATCATGCGTTCGTGGGCATAGATGGGAACCTTAGGATAGAGATCGCGGATGCCATGATTACCGAGCCAGTGGTCGCCGTGTACGTGGGTATTGAATACGGCAATGACTGGTTTGTCCGAAACCTTGCGAATCTTTTTCAGAAGCTGCTTACCAATTTCCGCGCTGCTGCCAGGGTCAACAATGATCACGCCACTCTTGGTCAGAATCGCCGCCGGATTATTCATGAATCCGCGATTCGTGGGGTTGGGTAGCTGGTGAGTCCCATGCACAACGTGAATGCGCTGGCTGACCCGGTCTAGCGGGTAATGCTCAATGGAGGACGGCGCCTGTGAGTCATGCGCGAGTGCCACGCTCGTCACGGCGGAAAGCACCAAGACTAAGGTTACAGACCGTAGCATCATGCCTCTCCTTTATCGCAGTTTGTTATCGGCTAACGATGATCAACCGGCCCAAGTACGGGATATTCAATATACCGTGGGCTGAAAATGCGGAAAAACCGATTGAGGCCAATCATTTGTGTCGGATACCTCGAATGGCGTTTAGCGGCAATATACTGCAAACCCACGGGTTAAACATATTGAACTGTTATGTGACGGTATAACAGCGCTTCCAATGAGCTGTATTCGCTTTTGCAGGAATGACGAACCTTGAGAAGGTTTTGCTAGCCACCCCGTATGGCGCGCCGAGTACCGCAGCCCCACCGGGAGCTTTCAAGCGAGACCGTGTTCGAGCCCGAGGGTGAGGCGGAGTATTCAGGGAAGTCCGGTGGACTTCCCTGCCGCCGAACGGGTGCGCCTTGATTCGGCGCACCCCGGGCACGAAGGAGATGTCGCGCGCTCCGGGGCAACGTGTTTCTTTGGTCACTTTCTATGCACGAGCAAAGAAAGTGACCCTGGGTCGGGGGCGGAGCATCCCAGATTCAAATAA
>JANLIC010000260.1 GCA_024654125.1 Sulfuricaulis sp.
GCCAGCGCCCACCCCGCCCGCCCCGAGCGCAGCCGCGCCGCCGGCAGCCAGTGCAACGGCAGGCATCACCGCCCTCATGGCCTGCATCATGAAACTGTCGGGCTTCTGCTTGAATACGTCGGTCAGCTTGCCGTCCTGCCCATACAGCGCCTCGATATCGCCGACTCGGAAGCGATAGCCCTGCGACGGATCAAGGGTGGCTGTCTGTTCGTCGCCGTTGACCTGATAGCTGAGGTTCGGCAGCACGAACGCCGAGTCGCCGAACAGGTTGCGCAGCGCCTCCGAGTTGTACCGGGTCGTGAGCCCCTGCCCCGCCGTCGCCGAGCCATACTCCGCACTCGGCGAGGACTGCACATCCGTCAGCGTGGGCATGTTCGCCCGGATGTAGGCCATCAATTCCTGTTCGGTCATATCAGCCTCAGGCGTTCGTTTCGTAGCCGCTGGCAACCAGCGTCAGAGCCGTCGCAGCGTCCGACAGGGCCTCCAACGTGCCACCAGCGGCCAGCGTCTGGCCGATCGCACCGTGGACGTTCCACGACTCGCCGGGGGCGACGATGCGCGCCGAGCACACGGCGTTCGTGACACCTGCCGTTCCGCCGCTCGGCACGAGATAGACCGTCACCGTTTGAGCCGTCGCAGTGGTGTTCGTCACCGTGCAGGCACTGATGGTCGTGATCGTGTTCGCCGGCACCGTGTAGTACGTGGCCGCGCTGGTCGTGAGTTGCGAGCCGGCAACAAGGCGTTTCGGAAGTCGCTGCATGCTTACCTCGGAATGAAAGTGACGGTCGGCACAGACGAATAGGTGATCGTCATGGCATCGCCGACCAGAATCGGGAACAGGCCGGCAACCACGCCGGTATCGGTTGCGGAACCCGCGCGGACGTACTCGAGTACGGACACGGTTCCGCCGGCAACGACGAGATAGCCGTCACGATCCGCCGTGACGGTCGCCGGAGAGGCGCCGGGCGTCACCGCTTCGACTGCCGACATGGCGCGATCGGGCGTCGGCGCGAATACCATCTCGCTCACCGCGCTTGCCGCCTCGGGTTGCGAGTCCATCGGCGCCAGTTCGGCCTGCACGATCGGCTGGTAGCACGTCGGCGCCAGTTCGTCGGCGAGAACCGGCTGTAGGAACGTCTCGGCAAGCGCCTGACTCTCGGCCAGCGCCATCACGTCGGCGTAATCGGAGGCGGATGGGCCGCTGGCGTACGTGTCGTTGCCGCTGTCGCCGAGCGTTCCACCGACCCGCGAGAACAGCAGATTCAGGGCACGCACGGCGGCAGGCGTGAGCCGTCCGTCTTTGTCCGTGAATTGGACCCGCGCCGGGAATAGGTCGAGAACCATCAGAATTTGCCGAGTTTCACTTCAGCGTAGGCGCCGAAAATGCAC
>JANLIC010000265.1 GCA_024654125.1 Sulfuricaulis sp.
CAGACTCATCCGGATAAAAATCCGAATGTAGTGTTTACGACCGATGTTCAGTCAGCGAAAGACTCTAAGAATAACGGCGATCACTTTCCCCCCGCGATTCGGGTCTGCTGACAATTCATATTGTGCGCGCAGATACTCGTTTAATCGGTACGGTGGCGCACATGGCGATAGAAGTCAGCTGGCCGGGCGACTATTCCGGTCTCAACGGAACTGGTATGTGAAATTTCAGTCGGCTCGGCTTGCATAAGTGCTTAGATAAGCGGCGGCACGACCGCAGATCGGTTATCGCTATGTGGGCTGGCGCACAGCATAAACGCGCCGATGCGTATCAACTGGTGCATAGAGGAATTCAATGCCTATAGACACACACACCCGGTCAACTAATAGCGTGTTGCAGGTCCTTTCACCCAAGGAAAACCTGCGGTTGTCCATGCTTAGCGAACAAGTGGATCTTACGTATGGCGATGTACTTTGCGAGCCCGGCAAGACGCTACGACATGTGTACTTTCCCAACAGCGGGATCATTTCCTTGTTAACCCCACTGGACGGGCATGACAGCGTGGAGGTCGGGCTGGTCGGCAGGGAAGGCATGGCGGGGATAGGGCTCTTTTTGGGCAGCAGTGTTTCACCCGTGCAGATGTTGGTGCAAGGTTCAGGCATCGCGACGCGAATGAAGGCGGCCTCATTTCGCAATGAGATCAAGCGCAACCCAGTGCTGCAACGCGAGCTAAATCGCTATCTCTATGCGTTCATGGCCCAGGTCGCACAAACCGCCGCTTGCAACCGCCACCATCTGTTGGAAAAGCGTCTCGCGCGTTGGCTCTTGATGACGCACGATAGGGCGCGGTCAAACGAGTTTCATCTCACACAAGAATTTCTCGCGCACATGCTCGGCGTGCGACGCGTCGGTGTTACCAGGGCGGCCGGGCTGCTGCAGGAGAAAAACCTTATCAGTTATCGCCGCGGCAACATCACTATCCTCGATCGCAAAGGTCTGGAACGCGCGTCGTGCCGGTGCTATGAGGCCGTCAACGATCTTCGCGACAGTATGTTGAACTAGTGCCGTTCCAACTTAATGCGCCTAATTTGAGTGTTGTACTTCACAGCAACAGTGGCGACTGCGTTCAGCGAGAAAGCAGCCACAAATAGTTGGAACGGCACTAGGAAGTTGGTTGTGCCCCACCCTGATGCCTAAACGCATCGGCCGCCATGGCGATTGTCGGGCATGGCGCCCCCTTATTGTCTGCCTTATGTGCGACAGCGTACCGAACGTCTTGGGAGAAAGCGGATAATTGCCGTCTCGAGAGATTAACGAATGCCAAAAGGAGATAGCAATGAGCGAAACGACAGTGGGCGAATTCAATCGGACCAAGGGCAAAATGGTCGATGATTTCAAAGCGATCGTCACCGATGCCGACGATTTACTGCAAGCGACGGCGAAAGTATCCGGAGAAGGTTTCACCGCCGCGCGGGCGAAGTTCGCGGAGAAATTAACGAGCGCCAAGACGAGTCTGGCGGAAGCTGAACGACAGGTCGTCGACAAGGCCAAGCAAGCCGCGACGGCCACCGACGATTACGTGAAGGGCAATCCGTGGGCCTCCGTGGGCATCGCCGCCGGTGTTGGCATATTGATCGGCTTTCTGGTTGGGAAGCGCTGATACTTCGCAGGATATCGGCTTGTGAATCGTGACATCCAGTCAGCCGACACGCCGCCCGTGGGGCTTTTCGGTTCCGTCAAGAACCTGGCCGCAAGCCTGGTCTCCCATCTGCATACCCGTCTGCAGCTTTTTGCGACCGAGTTTGCCGAAGAAAAGCTCAGGCTGACTTCGCTTTTATTCGGCGCGATACTGGCGCTGTTTTTTACTTTTATGACGCTCGTCCTCGCGGTGCTGTTCGTCATCGCGGCCTATTGGGACACACCCTATCGGTTGTACGCCGTGGCGCTCCTCGCTGTGTTGTTTCTGGCGGGCGCCGGGATTTGCGGGGGCATGGTTCGCGCCAAGCTTAAATCGAAGCCGCGTGTATTCGAAGCGAGCCTGGCCGAGCTCTACAAAGACCGGCAGCAGTTGAATTCACCATGACCCATGCGACAACTTTGGCGTTGGCGAGACAACGCGACGATCTCGTCGCGCAAATTGCTTTTGAACGCGC
>JANLIC010000272.1 GCA_024654125.1 Sulfuricaulis sp.
CTGATTTTCGGAGCCCTGCCTTGAAACTGTTGATATATGTAGACGGCATAGGCGTGTGGGCGCCAGGACTGGCGGGCTGGGCGGCGAGTCGGGAAATTCTGGCGGGTGGTAAATCCTACCAAGCGACTGTTTTGCCGCGTCCTACACCCGCTATATTGCCACCAACCGAGCGCCGCCGCAGCAGCAATACCACTCTGTTGGCGATCCAGGCCGCCGAGGAAGCCGTCGAGTGCGCTGCCGCAAATCCGCAGGAACTGGCGACGGTTTTTGCCTCATCCAGCGGCGACTTGGACATCCTTCATGACCTGTGCGCGGCGCTAGCGCTGCCAGAGCGTCAGGTATCGCCTACGCGTTTCCATAATTCCGTGCACAACGCCGCCGCGGGGTACTGGAGTATCGCCTGCGGATCGCAGAGACCATCGACCAGTCTTTCCGGTCACGATTTCACCTTTGCCGCGGGACTGATTGAGTCCATTGCCCAGATTGCCGAAGAATGTCAGCCAGTATTGCTCGTGGCCTACGATTGGCCGCCATCGCTGCCACTCCATGCCAAGCGACCGTTGAGCGCAGCTTTTGGTGTAGGCATGATGCTGTCATCTCAGAAATCGGAACGCAGCATTGCCGCGCTTAGAATCGAGATGACGACTTCGTGTGCGAATAAAACAAGCATTATGAGTGATGCAGGAATGGAGACTTTGCGCTGCGGTAATCCAGCGGCACGGGCACTGCCCCTGTTGGCGGTGATAGCGCGGCAACAATCGGCCATTGTTTCATTGGATTACCTGGACGGAAATTGCTTACAGATTGGGGTATCCCGCTGTGCGTGAAATTTCGCGCTGTCAATTGAGAGTTCGTTTACGGAATTAATAATAAGGCAATGTTTCGCTTGAGGGTAAAACTTTGCTGCTAGGCAAGAACGATATTTGTGCCTTAATCCCGCATGAAGGCGCTATGTGTTTGCTCGATGAGGTGCTCTCGTGGGATGCGTCTCGTATCCTGTGCCGTTCTAGCAGCCATCTTTCGAAAGACAACCCGTTACGTAGCGAAGACCGCCTGCGTTCCGTATGCGGAGTCGAATACGCGGCACAGGCCATGGCGTTGCATGGAGCGCTGTTGTCGGACGGCCCCATTGCCGCCGGTTATCTCGTCAGCGTGCGCAACCTGAAGCTCCAAGTTTCCTATCTAGACGATCTGAATGACTCTCTGACCGTGGAAGCTAGGCGCCTGATGGGAGGCGCCGAGGGGTTCATGTACGAGTTTACCGTGTCCGTCCGAAATGACATGCTGTTGTCCGGCCGACTTACTGTGTCGTTATTCCAGAGTGGGAAGGGCGAGTGAAACGCGCGCTCGTCACCGGTGGTAGTGGCATCATCGGTGCTGCTATTTGCCGCCGCTTGGCTATTGACGGTTTGCACGTCATTGTCCATGGAAACGCGAATTCTGAAAAAGCTGAAGCCGTCGCGGCTGAGATCGAGAAACATGGCGGTTCTGCGGAGACAGTATGTTTCGATGTGACGGACGAGCGCGTGGCCCAGATATCAATCGACAAACTGATTGAGACGGGAACAATTCAAGTGTTGGTCAATAATGCTGGAATTTATGAAGATGCGACGATGGCAGGCATGAGCGCTGACCAATGGCGCCGTGTGATAGATGTATCATTGCATGGGTTTTTCAATGTCACGCACCCATTGTTATTGCCAATGCTTCGCACCCGCTGGGGACGCATCATCAACGTATCCTCAGTTTCCGCTGTATTGGGAAATCGTGGCCAAACCAATTATGCGGCGGCCAAGGCTGGGTTGCATGGGGCAACGAAATCGCTAGCCATCGAGATTGGTTCGCGAGGTGTTACGGTTAATGTGATTGCCCCCGGCATCATCGAATCTAAAATGACCAGAAATATGTTTAGTGACGATGATATTGCCAGAATGGTCCCATTGATGCGGATGGGATCTCCAGAGGAAGTTGCACATTTGGCGAGCTTTCTCGCATCGCCCGCGGCTGCATACATTACGGGTCAGGTGATATCGATTAACGGTGGCATGGCATGAATGAGTTTGCTGTTGTCATTCCTGCCTATAACGAATCAAGTACGATTCGGGATGTGGTACGCCGAGTTTTGGCACTAAGTCAGCATGTCATCGTTGTAGATGACGGCTCGGTAGACGGCACTGGCGAGGCAATAGCAGATCTGCCTATTGTTTTGCTGCGGAACGAAAAAAATTCCGGCAAGGCCGCCTGTCTGTGGCGCGGCATGCAACATGCTATGGAGAAAGGTGTTGATGCTGTGATTACACTCGATGCCGACGGTCAGCATCAACCCGAAGATATCCCGCGTTTTCTGGAAATGGCGCATCGTCATCCTGATCATATTATCATCGGTTCGCGGTTGGCTGATTCAGGCGCCTTTCCGCGCCGGCGTTATTACGCCAACAAGGTGGCAAATTTCTGGATATCTTGGGCGGCTGGATACTACATCAAGGACAGTCAATCTGGATTCCGTTTGTACCCCAAAAGTTTGTTGAACAATAAAGAATTGGTCGTAAATAGAGTGCACGGCTTTGTGTTTGAAAGTGAAATCTTGATTGAGGCGGTTAGGCGCGGTGTTTACAGTTTGAACTTGCCGATTTCTGCTATCTATAAATCAAATGCCCGCGCGAGCCACTTTCGTCCAGTCCTCGATATCGTACGGATCACTCGGATGGTTGCTTGGAGGCTGATTTCGCGCGGGCTATATCCTTGGGGTTTGATTAGTGCATTTTTTCTTCCACGTCGCAGGGTGAAGCCATTCGCGATAGGCGTAGACGGCATGGCGATGATGCTGTTGACCAATATCGTTATCTTGATGACAGGAGGAATTTCACTATGCCTGCAGTGGAGAAAGGCATACCGTATTGCTAGACAATCACCGATTTCCGTCCCCGCCTCTGAATACTACGTGGTACTCGGCAAGCGTCTGCAGAATGGCCTACCCACGCTAGATTTTGCGCAACGTTTGACGCGCGCCGAGAAATTGCATAGACAGAATCCACAGGGAAAAATACTCGTTATGGGAGGAATTACTAGCCTAGAAGGAATTCCAGAGGCCCAGGCAGGCAAGACTTTTCTGCTAGCGCGTGGTGTCGCCGAGGAGGATATCTTAGTGGAGAGTGCCTCACGACATACTCTGGAGAATTTAAGGCAGACGCGCGATATGTTAGGCGAGGCGGACTGCTGCCCGATTGTGTTCGTCACTAGCCGCTATCACTTGGCGCGTTGCCATGTTCTGGCGAGTGGATTGGGTATTGCCCATTACTTATGCGCTTCGGAAGATGAGTGGTGCATGACACCGCGCACATTTCTGCATCTGATGGGCGAGGCGTATTATCTGCACTGGTATTTTACTGGGAAAATGTGGTCCACTTTGACTGCTAATCGGAAAACGCTGGAACGAATTACCTGATTGCCGCGATCTTGAAGAAATTCTGTGGTCGCATGCGGACCTATTATTTTATTGCGTATTTCGTCGCCGTGCATGCAGCGTGTAACAGTTATTTCACGATTCCACCCTATCATAACGACTTACGTGCGCACACTGGATAAGATAGTTATTGCATTTCGAGCTTAGCGGGGTTTCTACCCGTCGCACCGGCAGATCAGAAATATACGTAGCCTTCACGCCGCAGGCGCGCCTCTTCATCCGGGCCGTAGGGCACCACCTCAATGAAGGCCGGGAGATCCTCCTCCTTGATACCGCGAAGCTTCATTTCCGTCCGGCATATTTTCACATCGATGATGTGTTCGGCGTCAAGGCGTGCCGCCTGGTCCACGGTCGCGCGGAATCTCGGATGATTCTTCCTCGCGAAAACTTCAATTTCCGGACCGTGCAATACCAGCGCGATCCCGGTCCCCAAGTTGTCTGTCCGTGCCTTTTTCGAAAGCTCTTCGGCGCGTGTTAGCAGCCCGGCGATTTCCTCCGGCGTATGCAAGCTGACGTTGAACAGGAAGCGCCCTTTCTCCGTGCTCAGGCTCGTGGCCGGTGACGCCGGAGCCGGCCCGGCGGGCAGCCGGGAAGGCGGCGGCAGGACCAGATAGGCCGCCGCGGCGATGCCGGCGATCACCGTGATAACGATGGCGGCTTGCTTGCGGCGCATTCCGTATTCGCTTGATTACATGGTTCAATCATGGTGCAGGAAGCGCAGGGACAAGTCCACTGCCACGATATTCTTGGTGATGTCACCGATGGAAATGAAATCCACGCCGGTATCGGCCACGGCGCGGATGTTGGACAGGTTGATCCCCCCGGAGGACTCCAGCTTGGCGCGACCGCGCGTTTCCTGGACGGCGGTCTTCAATTGTTCGGAATTAAAATTGTCGAGCAGTATTCTTTCGGCGCCGGCGGCCAGCGTTTCGCGCAACTGCTCGAGGTTCTCCACCTCGATCTCCACGGTCACGCCTGGCGGCGCCGAGGCCTTGGCCGCGCGCCAGGCGGCGGCGATCGAACCCGCCGCGGCGATGTGATTTTCCTTGATCAGGATGGCATCGTACAAACCCATGCGGTGGTTGGCGCCACCGCCGCAGGTAACCGCGTATTTCTGCGCGCGACGCAATCCGGGAAGGGTTTTGCGCGTATCGAGAATGGTCGCATGCGTTCCCCGCACGGCCTCCACGTATTTCCGTGTTTGTGTCGCCGTGCCGGAGAGCAATTGCAGGAAATTGAGCGCGGTGCGTTCGCCGGTCAGCAGCGCACGCGCCGGGCCACGCAGGGCGCATAGGGCCTGTCCGGCACGGATCGAATCACCGTCCCGGACGTTCCATTTCGACTGAATGCGATCGTCCACCTGGCGGAATACTTCATCGAACCAGGCAGTGCCGCAGAGCACGGCCGCTGAGCGAGTAATGACCTCGGCTTCGGCCGGCGCATCAGCGGGAATGAGCGCTGCCGTGCGGTCTCCCGATCCCATGTCTTCCTCCAGGGCGCGGCGCACCGTGTCAGTGATATCTTCTGGAAGTTTGGGCGCAGACATAGGGGCAAATCTGGCGTCATTGACCGATATTGTCGAGTTTCCCGGAGCGCCGAATCAGCGCTGTCAGCACCGGAGGCGTGATCAGCGTGGTGAGAATGACCACCGCGATAATAACCGAAAAGACCTGGTCGCTGACAACGCCCATGGATTTTCCGGTCATGGCGAAGATCAGCCCCACTTCGCCGCGCGGCACCATGCCCCAGCCCACGATCCATTTATCGGTATTGCCGGCGGCGAGGCCCGCCAGTAGTTTTCCCACCACGGCGGCAACGGAAATCGCCAACGCCGTGATGATGGTCGTCGTGGAGAAAAACACCTCCAACTTGACCTGCATGCCGGTATAGATAAAGAACAGGGGAATGAAGAAATGCCCGACGGGTTCGAGCAGTACTTCCAGGCTGTGCTTCTCGTATTGCGCAATGGTTTGGCGCACACGCTGGGCTGTTTCAGGATCGCTGCTGCCGGCGATCCGGCGAATATCGGCGATCAACTCCGGCTCGGCGAAGTCGCGAAAGTGCACTTGATCGAGCACCAGGCCGGCGGCAAACGCCCCGACAATGGGGGCCAGTCCGATAAGTTGCGCCAGCCAGGCGAACACCAGGCAGAAGGAGATCAGGATAGAAAACTTCATCCCGCCCCCGGTGTGTACCTTGGAAAACCAACGGCTGATCACGGGGGCGACGCGATTGCCGATTACCAGCGCGCCAATCAGGAAAAGTACTGACTTGAGCGTGATCCACACGATCTCGATGGTTTCGACGCTGCCGACCTTGGCCACGGCGGATACGACCGCCAGAATGATCAGACCGAGCACATCGTCGATCACGGCGGCGCCAAGCACGATTTGCGCCTCGCGCGATTTTAAATAATTGAGGTCGCTGAAGACGCGTGCCGTGATGCCGACCGATGTGGCGGTGAGGGTGGCGCCCAGAAAGAGGTAGGCGTTATGCGACAGACCGGGCAACAGCCAGGGTCCGACTAGGTAGGTACCCAGCGCAAAGGGCAGGACCACGCCAATGCAGGCCACCAGCATTGCCGGAATGCCGACTTTGCGCATGGAGCTTATATTGGTATTGAGTCCGATCTGAAACAGCAGGATGACAACGCCCAGTTCAGCCAGGAAAGCAATGACCTGATCCGATTTGGCCGGTTCGACCAGGTCGATTCCCATCAGGTAAACGTTGCCCAGCAATACTCCCATCAGCAGTTCACCCAGCACCGCCGTCTGGCCGAGCCTCTCGATCAGACTTGAAATCTTGGCAAGCAAGAGCAGTATCGCCAGCCACAGGAATGTGTTGGCGATCGAATTAGCCTCGCTGGACATGGCCCAGGCGTCAGTGCCCAACAGGGAAATCAGGGACAGAAAAATAGCCAGCTTGAGTATCGGCATTTTTCTGCGGGCCGGTTTCATGATGGGAGGGCAAGACATGGATTTAGGGTGGGGTTCTAATTTGGAAATGCAGTGTATTTTGTAGTGGAACACTGAAGGTCGGGCATTATAACCAGTTCGACCGGCTCGCTTAGAATTCATAGAGGCTAATCCATTGGCATTCCGTCATTTCTCAATTTTCTGGCGCTAGAACCTGAATCGATAGGAATAAATATAAACAAAACATTAAGTTTTAATATATTGACATAATAAGTTACTGGAGTATTCTGGCCGTGATTCTGCATAACCTCGGAGCCTATTCAGCCCATTTCGGGCGCCATTCCATGAAGCCGGAGTATGCCAACCATTTGCCTGACGGCTGGGATCGCTTTTCCCGGTTCTTTTTTGCCCTCGGCGACACCACGCGCCAGCAAATCCTGCTGTTATTCGACCCCGGCGAGGAAATCTGCGTCAACGAGATTGCGCGGCTTTTCAAGATCAGCCGACCGGCGATTTCCCACCACTTGAAAATTTTGCGCAATGCCGAGTTGCTGGTCAGCGAAAAACGCGGCAAAGAGGTGTATTACCGCGTCAACCATGACCACTGCGCCGACGTCATGCGTATCGTGCGCGAGTTCATCATGAACCAGTCGCAACCCATCCGCCTTTCCGTTTCCGCCAACCGCTGACCCGTCTCGCGGTACTACTCGGGACCAGGCCGATTTCTGGTGATTACTGTAGCCCTGCTCGCTGCGCTCGCTCGTCTTGCCGTGTTATAAGAACCCGGTGACCGAGCCCCGAGTCGATATGCAGGCAATGCCAGCTATCCTGACGGTGCCAAGACGCGAGGTGCTGGCTTGGGCGATGTACGATTTCGCCAATTCCGGTTACACCACGGTCGTGCTGACGGCGGTGTTTAATGCCTATTTTGTCGGCGTCGTGGCCGGCAACGGCCCTGACAAGGACGGATCCGCCACGCTGTTGTGGACCCTGGCCATGGCTATCACCAATTTCCTGGTCCTCGCGAGCGCCCCCGTGCTCGGGGCCATTGCCGATCACGGCGCCCATAAGAAGAAATTTCTTGCGCTCACCACCATGGGGTGCGTGCTTTTCACCGTGCTGCTCGGCTTCGTCGGGCCGGGGGACGTGGCGCTCGGAATGCTATTCGTGATTCTGGCTACGTTGATGTTCGCCAGTGGCGAGAATTTCATCGCGGCGTTTCTTCCTGAAATCGCCGGTCAGAACGAAATGGGTCGTATCTCGGGTTATGGCTGGTCGCTCGGTTATCTCGGTGGGCTGCTGGTGCTGGGACTGTGTCTGGTTTACATCCAGTGGGCACAATCGCATGGCGAGTCTGCTGACCAATATGTGCCCGTGACCATGTGGATCACGGCCACAATGTTTGCGCTCGCGGCGCTACCGACGTTCATCTGGTTGCGCGAGCGCGCTGTCCCGCAACCGCTGGCGCCGGGCGAGAGTTATTTCCGGATGGGTTTTGCGCGCGTGCGTCATACCCTGGCGCATGCGCGGCATTATCGCGACCTGTTTCGCTTCCTCGTCACGCTGGCGGTGTACTACTGTGGCATTTATACCGTGGTCGTGCTGGCCGCCATCTATGCGCAGGAAACCATGGGCTTCAGCATGCAGGAAAACATCGTTCTGATTCTCGTCGTGAATATCACCGCCGCGGTAGGCGCGTTCCTGTTCGGCCTGGTGCAGGATCGCCTCGGCTCGGTGCGCACATTGGCAGTGTCGCTGGTTATATGGATCGTGGCATTGGTACTCGCGTATTTCATTGAAAGCCGTGCCGGCTTCTGGGTGGTGGCCAACCTCGTCGGCCTGGCGCTGGGATCGAGCCAGTCGGCCGGCCGCGCCCTCGTGGGACAATTCTCGCCGCCGGCGCGCGCCGCGGAATTTTTCGGCCTGTGGGGGCTGGCCGGAAAACTGGCAGCGGTGATCGGGCCGCTGGTTTACGGCAGCGTAACGTACCTGACCCACGGCAATCACCGTCAGGCGTTGCTCGCCACCACGGCGTTTTTCATCGCCGGGCTGTTGCTGCTCGCTACCGTGAATGAACGCCGCGGACGCGCGGCGGCGGTGCATTTGGGTTAGCACCGTCGACGAACGCCCATGTCTGCCATAACCATCACATTACTCATTGCGGCCTCCGTCCTCATCGTGTGGATGTGGTGGCGAGTGCGGCGTGCTTGCGAAGCCGCCAATCGTGCGGATTGGGGTAGCCGCTGGCTCAACCGGCTGGACGGCTTGAACCGGATTTTCTGCCGCCGGTTCCATCGACTGGTGCATGAACCGCTGAATCTCCCCGCCGTCGGCGGGGCGCTCGTGGCCTCCAACCATGTCTCCGGACTCGATCCGCTGCTGCTCATCGCCGCCAGTACACGGCCGTTGCGCTTTCTGATTGCGCATGAGCAATATGACCGCTGGTGGCTCCACTGGCTGTTCCGGGCGGTCGGTTGTATCCCGGTGGAGCGCACGCTCAACCCCCGACGCGCGCTCGAGGCGGCGCGCAAGGCGCTCAAGCATGGTGAAGTCGTGGCCTTGTTTCCCCACGGTCGCATCCATCTCGACCATCACGAAGTGACGCCGCTGAAACGCGGAGTCGCCCTGCTGGCCTCCCTGACCGGCGCGCCGATACATCCCGTGCGTATCGAAGGCGTGCGCGCCCAGGGATTGACGGTTGCGGCAGTATTTATCCGCAGCCGAGCCTGTCTTCTGAGTTTTGCTCCATTGCATTGCGACGGACGGACTGACGACGAATGTCTCGAAGCGCTGTGGGATAAACTGGCTTCGTCAGAGGCGCAACGTCAGGAACAAAATCCACACCGGCAGGCAAATCGTGAGAAATTGCCGGAGGGAAACGAAAATATGCTTTAACCCTTGAAAAAGGGAGGCTATCGCCCCAGATTAACAAGCAGATCACGTTTCTGAACCGAGGGTCTTTATCCCATGCGTATGGACAAATTGACCACGAAATTTCAGCAGGCGCTCGGCGACGCGCAGAGCCTGGCGCTCGGGCGCGATCATCAGTTTATCGAGCCGGTGCATCTGATGACGGCACTGCTGGACCAGGAAGGCGGCACCACGCGCAGCTTGTTGGCGAAATGCGATGTCAACGTCAACGCCCTGCGCACGAAGCTTTCCCAAATGCTGGACCGCCAGCCCGCGGTGGAAGGGGCGGGCGGCGAAGTGCATGTCTCCAATAATCTGGCGAACCTGCTCAACCTGACGGACAAATACGCGCAGCGACGCGGTGACCAGTACATTTCCAGCGAGCTGTTCCTGCTCGCCGCGCTCGAGGACAAGAGCGAGTTCGGACACCTGCTGAAGGAAGCGGGCGTTTCTAAAAATGGCATTGAGAAGGCGATCGAAACCATCCGCGGCGGTCAGAAGGTGCAAGACCCGAACGCCGAGGAAGGCCGTCAGGCACTGGAAAAATACACGATTGACTTAACTGAGCGTGCCGAGCAAGGCAAGCTCGATCCGGTGATAGGTCGCGACGAGGAAATCCGCCGCTGTATTCAGATATTGCAACGGCGCACCAAGAACAATCCAGTGCTGATCGGCGAGCCCGGTGTGGGCAAAACCGCCATCGCGGAAGGCCTGGCGCAGCGCATCGTCAACGGCGAGGTGCCGGAAGGAATGAAGGGCAAACGCCTGTTGGCGCTCGACATGGCTGCGCTTATCGCCGGCGCCAAGTACCGCGGCGAATTCGAGGAACGCCTCAAGGCCGTGCTCAAGGATATTGCCCAGCAGGAAGGCCGGATCGTTTTATTCGTCGATGAACTGCACACCATGGTCGGCGCCGGCAAGGCCGAGGGCGCGATGGACGCCGGCAATATGCTGAAGCCCGCGCTCGCGCGCGGGGATTTGCATTGCATCGGTGCGACGACACTTGATGAATATCGTAAATATGTGGAAAAAGACGCCGCGCTGGAACGGCGTTTCCAGAAGGTGCTGGTGGACGAACCGACGGTGGAGGACACCGTCGCGATTCTGCGCGGGCTGAAGGAAAAATACGAGGTGCATCACGGCGTCGACATTACCGACCCGGCGATCGTCGCCGCCACCACCTTGTCGCACCGCTATATCACCGACCGGCAGCTCCCGGACAAGGCCATCGATCTGGTGGACGAGGCGGCCTCGCGCATCCGCATGGAAATCGACTCCAAGCCCGAGTCCATGGACCGTCTCGATCGCCGGCTCATCCAGCTCAAGATTGAGCGCGAGGCCCTGAAAAAAGAATCCGATGAGGCCTCGAAGCAGCGATTGGCCACGCTCGAGGACGAGATCAAAAAACTGGAAAAGGAATATTCGGACCTGGAAGAGGTATGGAAGTCCGAGAAGGCCGCGGTGCAGGGCGCGCAGCATATCAAGGAGGCCCTCGACCGTGCGCGTCTGGAGTTTGAAACCGCGCGTCGCGCCGGCGATCTCGCGCGCATGTCGGAATTGCAGTATGGACGCATCCCCGAACTCGAGAAGCAGCTGACCGAAGCGCAGGCCGCCGAGGGCAAGGAACGCAAACTGTTGCGCAACGCCGTTACCGAGAACGAAGTGGCCGAAGTGGTATCGCGCTGGACCGGCATTCCGGTGTCGCGCATGATGGAAGGTGAGCGCGATAAGTTGCTGCGCATGGAAGAGGCACTGCATCACCGTGTGATCGGCCAGGATGAGGCACTGCGCGTGGTGTCGAACGCCATCCGCCGCTCGCGCGCGGGCCTGTCCGACCCGCGCCGGCCCTACGGATCGTTCCTGTTCCTCGGCCCGACCGGTGTGGGCAAGACCGAACTCACGCGCGCGCTGGCGAATTTTCTGTTCGACAGCGACGAGGCCATGGTGCGCGTCGACATGTCGGAATTCATGGAAAAACATTCCGTGGCACGCCTCATCGGTGCGCCACCCGGTTATGTCGGCTACGAAGAGGGCGGTTATCTCACCGAGGCCGTGCGCCGCAAACCCTATTCCGTGATTCTGCTCGATGAAGTTGAAAAGGCACACCCGGACGTGTTCAACGTGCTGTTGCAGGTACTGGACGATGGCCGTCTCACCGACGGCCAGGGCCGCACCGTCGATTTTCGCAATACCGTTATCGTCATGACCTCGAATCTGGGCTCGACCGCAATCCAGGAACTGGCGGGGGAAGAGAACTACGACAAGATGAAGAAGACGGTCATGAATATCGTGGCCGGGCATTTCCGCCCCGAATTCATCAATCGCATCGACGATATCGTGGTGTTCCATCCGCTGGGACGCGAACAGCTGGCGCGCATCACCGAGCTGCAGGTGCAATATCTGCGCGAACGCTTGCAAGCACGTGAGATGGATCTCGAACTTACACCCAAGGCTCTGGGCAAGCTGGCCGAGGCCGGCTTTGACCCCGTGTTCGGCGCGCGTCCGCTGAAGCGCGCGATCCAGACCCACGTGGAAAACCCGCTGGCGCAGGAGATTCTCTCGGGCAAGTTCGGCCCCAAAGATGTCATCGAGGTTGACGTGGCGGGCGATGAACTGGTTTTTCGCCGAAAACACCCGATGGGCAAGAAAGCCGTGCAGCCGGATCGTGCCACGGGCTGAACTTTTTTCTGTTTGAACCATCCATGGTCATAGTTAAAATAGCCCGCTACGCGGGAGGGAATCCATGTCGCTAGACAGACGTTCATTCAAGGTGGGAATCATCGCCGGTGTGTTTCTGGTGGCCGGCATCATCGGCGGGATTGTCTTCAGTTCACGCCTTGACTGGCTGCCAAGCGCCATCAGTGCTCCGGCGCCGGTCGCAGGCGCCACACCGCCCAATTTCGTCCCCGTGGTGAAGGCGGTGATGCCGGCGGTGGTCAACATCTCGACCACACGGCTGGTAAAGCAGGGCGGCCCGGCGCACTCGCCGCTCATGGATGACCCGTTCTTCCGCCAGTTTTTCGGCGATGAATTTTTTCGCCGTTTTCAGATACCGCGTGAGCGCCGCGAGAACAGTCTGGGTTCCGGTGTCATTGTGGATTCCTCCGGCTACATCGTTACCAACAACCACGTCGTGGCCAAGGCCGACGAAATCAAGGTGCTGCTGAACGACAAGCGTGAATTCACCGGCAAGGTGGTGGGCACCGATCCCAAGTCAGATCTGGCCGTGATCAAGATCAACGCCAAGGATCTGCCGACGGTGCCGTGGGGTGACTCCGACAAGCTCGAAGTGGGCGAATACGTGCTCGCCATCGGCAATCCCTTTGGACTCAACCAGACGGTTACGCAGGGCATCGTCAGCGCCGTGGGGCGGGCGAATGTCGGCATCGCCGATTATGAGGATTTCATCCAGACCGACGCCGCCATCAACCCCGGCAATTCGGGCGGCGCGCTGGTGAACACGCGCGGTCATCTGGTGGGCATCAACACCGCCATCTTCTCGCGCTCTGGCGGGTATATGGGCATCGGTTTCGCGGTGCCGAGCAACATGACGCGCACCGTTATGGACAGCCTGATCAAGGGCGGCAAGGTGGTGCGCGGTTGGCTCGGTGTATCCATTCAGGATGTCACGGCGGATCTGGCCAAACAGTTCGGCTTGAAGGAATCCCGGGGGGCCCTGGTCGGCGAAGTGATCGCTGACAGCCCGGCCGCGGCGGCCGGCATCCAAAGCGGTGACATCATCACCGCGTTCAACGGCAAGGCGGTCGAGAACACCAGCATACTGCGCAATACCGTGGCGCAGACGCTGGTCGGCAAGACCGTGAAGGTCGACCTATTGCGTAACAAGAAAACCATGTCGCTCGATGTGAAGATTACCGAACAACCCAAGGAGGTTGCGCAGGCGGACGGCGAGACGGTGCAGGGCGAAAACACTAACACCGCGCTCGCGGGTGTCGAGGTGCGCAACCTGACGCCCGATATCGCGCGTCAGCTCGGTCTGTCGCCCGGCATGTCGGGTGTCATCATCGCCGGCGTGGAACCGGGAAGCGCCGCCGAAGCGGCGGGTCTGCAGGAAGGCGATGTGATCATGGAAATCAACCGTCAGCCGGTGCGAAACACAGGCGACTTTAAGCGCCTGAGCGGCAAGCTTTCGAAGAAAAACAGTTTACTGCTGCTGATCAACCGTCAGGGCCGCAAACTATTCATCGCGATTCAGCCCTGACCGCGGCATTTTCGACAGGCAGAAAACGGCATTCGCTTCACCCGGCGGGTTGGCAACCTCTACGGGATCTTCGTCATGAGGCTCGTCGCTGTACTGTTTGCGTGATCTTTGCCATTGATCCGGCGGTTTTTGGTTCCGGTCGCAACGCCCGTGCGACGCTGGCGTGGTTTCGCTAACCTAGCCAAGACAATTAATGTAGCCCGGTTCGCTACGCTCGCTCGTCCTGTTGTATGACTGGAAGGAGACCGCCATGCTCTTAACATCCCGTTTTTGCCAATCGACATTTGTCATATTGCTAATCGCCGTGCTTGGTGCCTGCAGCACTGTCCAGGTAGGCAGGAATTTCGATCTGGGCGTGTTCGAATCGAAGGTGCAGCGTGGCGTGTCCACGCAGGCGCAAGTGCGCGGCTGGCTCGGGGCGCCCGCGGGTGTTGGTGTGGCGGTGGAAACCGGCGGAGAGCGCTTCGACGAGTGGTCTTATTATTACGGTGAAGGCCAGTTTCCCAACATGCCGGATGCGCGCCTGAAAATTCTGCAAATCAAGTTTGACCAGGCTGGCATCGTGCGCGGATACCACTGGTCGGGCGAGGGGAAATAGTATTAATTCGGAAATCGTTTACACCATGCTTCGATGGTGTTCCGGACCTGCAACGGATTCTCCGTCAGCGGCCAGTGATAGGCGTCGATCGTTTCGATTTGTGTTTGCGGATGTTCCGCCAACAGGCGACGCGTTGTTTCCGGATCGGTGTAGGTAATGCCCTTGGAAAGCAGCGTCAGGATCGGCGCATTAATCTGCGAAAGCGGCGGTAACGGCCGGATGATTTCGAGTAATTCCTGCAGGTAACTCGCGACCGGAAAATATTTCAGGTCTTCCCATGGCGAGGAATAGAGATCGATCATTTCCTCCTGTTTCCCGGCACCGAGAAATTTCGAGCGCGTGGCTTCATCCATTATTCTCAGATCGCGCCCCGGAATGCTTCGGCGGCGCAGACCGATCCGGTTCAGGAACAGTATCAGCGACACGATCCCTTCCAGCATTGGTCGCAGACCATCGGCCACCCGCATCGTGCCGCGCAAGGCCTGATGAAAAACCGGATCGATCAGCACCAGGCCCTGCACCCGCTCGGGGTGGCGTGCCGCGAAATGTACGGCAACCTGCGCTCCCAGGCTGTGCCCGATCACCACCGCCGTTTCATAGCGTTCGACATCCAGCAGGGTTTGCAAATCCCTCGACCACACTTCCATACCGAGCCGGCCGCGCGCGAAGGACTCGACGTGCCCGCGCAGGTCGGGTCGCAGGATATCCCAGTGATGCTTCATCGATGTGTGCTCGACGAATTCAGACCAGCGGGTCATGTTGCTGGCCATGCCGTGCAGCAGTACGATGGCACGCCGTGGCTGTGAGCCCTCGCGCCACAGCCGGTAACCGAGCCTGGTTCCGTCCACCGACTGCAGCGTGCGTAGCGCGTCCATGATTCACGGAGAATAATGGTCGTCAGGGATTTTCGCCAGTCGCTGTTTGATCCGATCCGCGTGCGCCGCTGTCTTGACGGATCGCGGACGGACCATGCTAGATTCCATCATGCGTTGCTTCCCTGACTCCCTGATCCGGTTGCCGCTGGCTCGGTGCCGGCCCCTATGAGCGGAGAACGCCTTCCGGTCGATGAAATCCTTCCGTCGCTTTGCCAAGCTCTCGCCGGACATCCGGCCGTGGTGTTGCAGGCGCCGCCCGGGGCAGGCAAAACCACCGGCGTTCCCCTTGCCCTGCTGAAGGAACCCTGGCTCGCCGGTCGCTCGATCCTGATCCTGGAACCGCGGCGGCTGGCGGCGCGCGCCGCGTGCACGCGCATGGCATACCTTCTCGGCGAAACGGCGGGTCAGACCGTCGGGTACCGCATCCGTTTCGAAACCAAAGTTTCGGAGAATACCCGTATCGAGGTGCTCACCGAGGGTATTCTCACGCGCCGCCTGCAAACCGATCCCGAGCTGAAAAATATCGGACTCGTCATCTTCGATGAATTCCATGAACGCCATCTGCACGCCGACCTGGCGCTGGCGCTCTGCCTGGATAGTCAGAAAGGTTTGCGCGAGGATATTAAAATCCTGGTGATGTCGGCTACGCTCGATGGCGCGTCGGTGTCGAAACTTCTGAATGACGCCCCGATCGTCACCAGCCACGGCCGGAGTTTCCCGGTGGATATCCGTTATTTGCCGCGTGATCCCGAAGGTCCCTTGGCGCCAACGATGTGTGACTATGTCGTCAGCGCCTTGGATCAGCACGAAGGCGACGTGCTCGCGTTCCTCCCGGGGGCGTGGGAAATCCGCCACACGCAGGAGCTGTTGCAAATCCGGCTTGGGCACCGGGTCGAGATCTTCCCGCTCTACGGCGATCTTCCATGGGAGGCGCAGGACCGCGCCATTCAGCCGTCCGCCGGCCGACGCAAGGTGGTGCTGGCGACACCGATCGCCGAGACCAGCCTGACCATCGAGGGGATACGCGCGGTGGTGGACGGCGGTTTCGCGCGCGTGCCGCAGTTCGACCTGCGTTCTGGCCTGTCGCGACTGACTACGGTGCGCATCTCGCGCGCTTCCAGCGAGCAGCGCGCCGGGCGCGCCGGTCGAACCGCGCCGGGCGTGTGTTACCGGCTCTGGAGCGAGACGACGCAAAAAGGGTTGATCCCCCAGACCCTGCCGGAAATGCGCAGCGCCGATCTGGCGCCGCTCGCGCTCGAGCTGGCGGCGTGGGGCGTGCGCGATGTG
>JANLIC010000094.1 GCA_024654125.1 Sulfuricaulis sp.
CCGTCGGGGTACAAGCAGATATCCGTGCTGCAGCAGATCCGCAACCGCTCGCTGGAGCAGATGGCGAAGTTCCTGGCGATGTTCGGCATGAGCCCGGCCGACCGCACGCGCGTGACGCAATCCGATTCGCAAATTCCGCTGCCCGGGATGGAGCCACCGAAGGCCGGCGGATGGGCCAATTATCAGTAGACGAAACCGCCGCGCGCGCGAGTCACGTGCAGCTCGCGCTGCACTACGCGCAGGACATCGTCGCCGGGCGCATTGTCGCCGGCAAGTGGGTCAAGGCCGCCTGCCGGCGCCAACAGGATGACCTGGATCGGGAAAAGAACGATCCCGACTGGCCGTATTTTTACGACGAGGACGCGGCCGAGCGCGTCTGCGTTTTCATCAGCCTGCTGCGGCACGTCAAGGGAAAATGGGCCGGGCAGCGGATTGTGCTCGAGCCATGGCAATGCTTCGCGCTTTGCTGCGTGTTCGGCTGGAAGCGCAAGGACGATCAATTGCGCCGCTTTCGTTCGTGTTACGAGGAAATCGCGCGCAAGAACAGCAAGAGCACCAAGCTCGCCGGCATCGGACTGTACATGCTGGTGGCCGACGGCGAATTCGGCGCCGAGATTTACAGCGTGGCGACCACGCGCGACCAGGCGCACGTGGTGTTCGACGTGGCGCAGCAAATGGCGCGCATCGACGGGGAATTCCGCGGCCGCTTCGGCGTCGAGGCGCTGACGCGCTCGTTGATCGTGCGCGACTCGGCGTCCAAATTCCTACCGCTCGCGGCGGAGGGATCGACGCTCGATGGCCTGAACTCGAGCTGCGTCTTGGACGACGAGCTGCACGCGCACAAAACGCGCCATGTGCACGACGTGATGGACTCATCCATGGGCGCGCGGGCCCAGCCGCTGCATTGCAAGATCACCACCGCCGGATCGAACCGCGCCGGCGTGTGTTACGACCAGCGCATCTATCTGACGAAGATCCTCAACGCCGTGCTCAAGCGGCACGACGGCATGGGTTACAAAGTCGACGGCGACGCCACCGACGACGAGACGTTCTGGGGCATCATCTACACGATCGACGAGGGCGACGACCCGCTGGACGAGGCGATCTGGCCCAAGGCCAATCCCAACTACGGCATTTCGGTCGACCCCGAGGACATGCGGCGCGCAGCGGCGATGGCCAAGGTGCAGTCGGCGGCGCTCAACGAGTTCCTGACCAAGCGCCTGAACGTCTGGGTCAACGCCGACGCTGCGTGGATGAACATGCTGGCGTGGGATGCGTGCGCGGATCGCGCGCTGAAGGAAGAAGATTTTCGCGGGGAGCCGTGCGTGATCGGGCTCGACGCGGCGTTCAAGAAAGACCTGTTCGCGAAGATGAAGGTGTTCCGCCGCGGCGACGATTATTACGCCTTCGGCCGCTACTACATGCCGCAGGCGCTGCTGGACCGCCGCGGCTGGGAACAAATCGCCGCCTGGGCGCGCGAAGGTTACATCCGCACCACCCCGGGCGAGGTGCTCGATATCGAGGCGGTGCGCGAGGAGCTGATCGGCAGCGAGGCCGCGCGCAAGCGCGCGGTCGCGGACCATCGCCTGCAAGGCGACATCGAGGGCGACATGACGCGCTTCGAAGTGACGGAGATCGCCTTCGACCCGGCGCAGCTCACGCAATTCTCCGGCGAGATGATCGAGGACGGCGCGCTCATGGTCGAGATGCGCCCGAACGTGCTGAATTTTTCTCCGGCCATGAAAGAGCTGGACGAGCTGGTCGCCGGCAAGCGCTTCCATCACAACGGCGATCCGGTGCTGGCGTGGGCGATCAGTAACGTGGTGTGTCACTGGGACAAGAAGGACAACATCTATCCCAACAAGGAAAGCGTGGATCAGAAGATCGACCCCGCGATCGCGCTGATCATGGCGCTGGCGCGTCTGTTGTCCTGCCCCACTATGGAAAAATCATTTTGGGAGCAGTCGGCATGAATAAAATATATCCTTGGCTGGCGGACGCGCTGCTGTTGGGCGGATCGGCTGGTTTGTCTTACGGCGCCTGGTTGGCGTGGGCGCCTGCCGGTTTCATGGTAGGTGGCGCGTTGCTGATTATTGCTGGCGTGATGATCGCCAGGATGAATTAAATGCCTATCTTTTCTCAGGCGTTTTCCAAGAAAGCGGCCGCATGGGACATTCTGCGCGAAATTGCCGGTTATTCGCGTTACAGCGCCGCGTCAGGAAAAAACGTAACTGTCAAAACTGCGATAGAGGTCAGCACGGTATTCGCTTGTGCCCGCGTTATCGGTGAGGGTATCGCGCAGGTTCCGCTGAAACTCATGCGCGAATCCGACAAAAAACGCCTCCCGGCACGAGATTACCCGCTTTACGATCTGTTGGCCTATCGCCCGAATGATTGGCAGACGTCTTTCGAATATCGTGAAATGTTGGCTTGGCACCTGGTTTTGTGTGGGCAGCATTTCTCGTTCATTAACCGTTCGACTCGCGGCCAGGTGTTGGAATTAATCCCGTTCGAGCCCGGCCAGGTAACTGTTAAACGCGCCTCTGACTGGTCGTTGAGTTACGAGGTGCGCGCGAACGATGGGACCACGCAGCCATTCCCTGCGGAAACTATATGGCACGTCAAGGGCCCCTCTTGGAACAGCTGGCAGGGTCTTGAGCCCGTGTCGCTGGCGCGCGAAGCCATCGGCTTGTCCATGGCCACCGAAGAATCCTCTGCCCGTCTGCATAAAAACAGCGTTCGCCCGTCGGGCGTTTATTCTGTCGAGGGCACGCTTAAGGACGAACAGTACAAGACCTTATCTGAGTGGATAGATACGCATTCCGCCGGAGCGGTCAATGTCGGCAAGCCGCTGATACTCGACCGCACGGCCAAATGGCTCAGCACGCAAATGACCGGTGTCGACGCGCAATCGCTCGAGACGCGACGGTATCAAGTCGAGGAGATTTGTCGCTTTGCGCGCGTGAACCCCATCATGGTAGGCGCTGAAAGCAAGAATACGACCTATGCCAGCGCCGAGCAGATGTTTTTGGCGCACGTGGTGCACACCTTGGCGCCATGGTATCAGCGGTTGGAACAGTCCATCGACGCCCATCTGCTGACGGATAAAGACCGCGAGTCTGGAATTTATGCGGATTTTGTCGAGGAAGGATTGTTGCGCGGCTCGATCGCGGATACGAAAGACGTGATTTTGGGATATGTCAACGGCGGTATCCTGACACCCAACGAAGGTCGCGCAAAACTGGATCAGAACCCGGATGCAGACCCCGCCAGCGACAAGTTGCGCATCCCGGCCAATATTGTTGGCTATGATCGCCGGC
>JANLIC010000095.1 GCA_024654125.1 Sulfuricaulis sp.
GTGGGCGAGGTAGACGTCGTAGACGGAGCGCTCGTCCAGCAACCTCAGGCTTCCCTTTCCCCGTCCGGAAAGGCTGGCTTTGACGACGCCGGTCTCGAGGAAACGGCTCAGGTCTTTCTGGCGAACACCCCAACCGGCGAAGAGGTCGATGGCCTTGCCCAATTGGACTTGCAGCATAATATGTAACCTCCTTTAGGGTTACATTATCTTCCTGGTGGACACGTGTGTCAATCCTGTCCAGGCTGTCCTGCCTATGCTTTCTGGATATTGCCCCACTGGGCCGCTTTCTTCGCCATCCACGGGTTGATCCCAAGGCGCTCTGCGATGTTGGTATAGGTCATGCCCAACCTGCGGAGATACAGGATCTTGTCGGATATCCTCATGTAAATCGGGATGGCATCTTCGTCCGTCAGGCCCACCTCAATGGGGATTTCAGAGGCGGTTCGAATTCTTTCAGATGGGGCGCGCCACTCTTTTCCCATCGCGACATCCAGGGGATTCGAACGCGAGCCGCCGCCGAGCGAGTAATAATAGACGAATTTCGGCCTTGTCCGACTATGAGAGTCGGGAGAATATCTTGCGGATGTCGCGTGCGCCGTGGAGCACGCGAACGATGTCTACGGTGCGAGGCGTGACGAGGTAGAAGACGAGGAAGTTGTCGAATCCGGGTACCGGGATCATTCGTAGACCGGCGAGCCGTGGGTTTTTGTAATCGCGGGTGGCCCCCATCCCGGGCATGCGACCGATGTGTTCGAGGATCACCGAAACGGCCTCGACGTACTGGCCCGCGGCATCACGGTTCTCCCTTGAGATGTAGGTGATCTGCTCGTCGATGTCCCGGTCCGCCGCCGGCAGGATCCTTATTTTGCGGGTCACGAGTGCCTGGCGCGCCGGGGAGCCTTGGGGATCCGGCTCTTCTTCTCCTGCCAGTAGGTCGGAGTGACCTCGATCGGCTTGCCGGAATCCAGCCCTTCCAGAAGCATGGTTTCGAGGCGGTCATCCGCCTGCCGCTTCTGCGCGTCGCGGATCAAGGTGCGCAGGAATTCGCTGGCGGTGCCGTACCCGCCGCGTTTCGTCTGTTCGTCGACGAACGTCCGCATCGATTCGGGCAAGGAGATGTTCAGGCTACGCATCGGACCCTCCTTGGAAGGCAGGCTTCCTTCGATAGTGCCATAAAATGGCAGATATTGCCACCACATTTGCCCGCCCCCTGCTCCCCTCGTAGTGGCG
>JANLIC010000340.1 GCA_024654125.1 Sulfuricaulis sp.
GCCACGCCGGAAGCGGAGATTCTGACCAAAATCGAATCGTACCCGCCAACCCTTACTGTGGAAGTTCTGCTCGACCGACCTTTCCGCCCGCACAAGACCATCGCGATTCTAGGAGACATCTACGGTGGCGCACCGGAGGAAGTCAATGAACGACTCGCGCGCAAGGGGCGTGAGATTGGCGCAGATGCCATCATTATTGTCAGCATTCACGACAAGACCACAACTGACTGGCTGCTGGACGATTTTTACTATTGTCCCCACGGCGCCTACTGGCCGCGCTATCGTCCTGTCAGACATTCCTATCGCATCGTCCGCGCGCGCGCCATAAAATATCTTGAATGACAACCGAGGATTTGTGACTTCAGGGCGCCGTTCTGCTCATCGGTCTTGTTTTCGGGATGATTGTCCAGCATCAGCGCTTCTGCATGGACGCGGCAATCGGTTATCTGGTATTGATGCGCGACTGAAGATACATTCACGCGTTCCTCACCACCTTATGTTGTCCGGGGACCGCAATATTGGCCAGGGATAGCGCCCTGCGCCTCGGGATCCGGCGGCTGGCGGTGTTTCCAGCCTCGCGATCGAATCGATTCTCGCCACCATGGCCATTTTTCCGGTGCCGTCCTGGGCGTAAGTCGCTCAAGCAGAAACCATAGCCACTCAGCCAACCTTCCTATATAGTCTTTACCGTCCATCCGGGAGAGGGTACCGCTGGATCGGAAACATCAATGGACCGATTGTTTTTACCGGCGGTTTAGGGAATTCTGAAGATGCATATAATTGCTATGGAGGGTAATTAATGGGCATTGCTACATTTCTTGTCGTCTTGCTGGTATGGACAGTCGCCGGCCTGTTGGCGGCTATCGCGTTCGGCAAGGCAATCCACCTATCATCGCCGGAATACGAGGAAATTCTCGCTTCCTCCGACGGCACGATAAAATTCAGTAACAACAGTTCTCTTTACACGAAGTCGGCTGTACCAAAATCACGTCAAGCCTCATCGAAACGCACATCGGGCTAACCTTACGTACCGTTGCCCGCGTTTGCCGGTAATGGCGAACCGGGCAGCGTGTCCTTGTTTATATTCCACGAAAGGGTGATGCGAGGTCGCTTCCCGGTATAGGGGTTGACGGTATTCACCACCTGACTGGGAAAGATCAACATCGTGCCGGATGCCATGCCGGGAAAGAACGGCGTCGTCAGACAACCTTCCTGGTGCTGACAGCAAACGCGTAAGCGCGGGTCGACAAAACACAACCATCCACTCTGGTCATTCTCCGGATCTTCGTCACCGGGGTCAATACAGTACACCACGCTCGCCGTTGATCGAAGATGACTGTGTGGCAGGCAGTAGTCGCCTTGGCGGTAGACATTCGCCCAGCTCAAATCAACCACCGACTGGTCATAGTCAAGCACCTTGCGGAACAGCGACTTGGCGCGCGCCGTCAGCAACTCGGCCTCGGTGCTGGACCACTTCTCCAGATGATGCAGCTTTGTGCCGCATGCGCCACGCAGATGTCGCTTGCGCAACCGGTGATTTTCCTCGATCTCAAGAATTTTGGCGATCAGACGGGGATGATATTCCTGGGTATCCGTAAACGTGATTTTGTGGATGGTGGGATCGCCACAAATCTCCGATTCGCAATTTTCCGGCCAGACTTCTATGGCTTTCATGCCGAGATGAATGGTGTCGCCGCTCATGTCCGCCGATAGCGCCTCATGGCCGCCTATTCTGTCACGTAACGATTCAGGATGAAATCCTGCTAATCGTTGCGGATGCCGTCCAAGCTCACCAGCGTTTGATTTCCCATCACCTCCGCTTCATAAACGAAGTCGCGCGGGACGGCAAGCATATCTCCCGTTCCCAGAATGGGACTATTGTCCGAGAGGGTCAACTGAATTCGTTTGGAGATCGCGACATCTAGCTTGTCGGTGTCATGCTGATGGGACAGGAAATACCTGCCAAGTGGGTAATTATTACGTGTGACGCGATAACCGCGCATTTCAAGTTTGCGCTGCCTGTCCGATCCCGGGAACGGGCCATCGAACCGGGTATTCCAATGTTCCGCAAACACAGGAAGTTGATCAAGCGGTCTCGAGCGTGACGAATGCCACGGCGTGATCCTGTTCGTCCGCCAGGCTGATGTGGGAAACGATGATGCCCTTCTCCTGCATGAACTGCCTTGACCGCCCGCTGAATGACAGCATGGGCTTCCCTTGCGAGTCGTGGGTCACTTCGATGTCGCGTATTTGCACCCCCTGGCTGAACCCCGTGCCCAACGCCTTGGCCGCCGCCTCCTTGGCGGCGAAGCGGCGTGCCAGGAAACCGGCCTTGTTGGCGTTCTGCCGGTATTCCTCCAATTCATCCGCGGTAAGAATGCGCTCGGCAAACCGCTCGCCAAAACGCGCGATATCCTCCTGCATGCGCGCCACTCGCACAATGTCGGTGCCAATCCCGTATATCATTTCCGCGCCGCCTCCGTAAGATTCTGGACAGCCTGGAACGCTATCTTGTCGGCGGCCTGCGGCCTTCGCCGGTCGCATCCCCGCGCTTCGCACGTGGGCCCGGCTCTGCGGCTCATGCCGCTGCATCCCGCATAAGTCGTTTCATCTCACGAACCGCCTCGGTAAGTCCTGTGAAAAGCGCGCGCGCAATAATGGCATGGCCGATGTTCAATTCCGAAATCCCCGGAATTGCGGCAATGGCCTGAACGTTGTCGTAGTTGAGGCCGTGGCCGGCATTAACCTGTAAGTTCAGGGTCCTCCCCTGTTGCACCGCCTGGTCAATACGCGCCAGCTCGCGTTTGACCGCGTCCCCGGGTTCCGCGTCCGCATAGTGACCGGTATGAATCTCGATGACCGGCACGCCGGTTTTGGCGGCCGCCTTGATCTGTCTGGGGTCGGCGTCCACAAAAAGAGAAACCCGGACACCGGCCGCGGCCAGTCTGGCACAAGTCTGACTGATTTTTTCAAATCCTCCGGCGACGTCCAACCCGCCCTCGGTGGTCAACTCCTGACGTGTCTCGGGCACGAGGCAACAATCTTGCGGACGGAGGCGGCAGGCCAACGCCACGATTTCATCGGCCACCGCCATTTCCAGATTCATGCGGGTTTGGAGGAGACGGCGCAAAGTCTCGACGTCCTGTTCCTGGATGTGACGGCGGTCTTCACGCAGATGCAGCGTGATCGCGTCGGCACCGGCCTGTTCCGCTTCCATCGCGGCCTGTACCGGATCGGGATAACGCGTACCGCGCGTCTGACGCAGCGTCGCGACGTGATCGATATTAACTCCCAACTTTATCAACTTCCAACTCCATCATATTCAGGGGTACCACATGGCGAAACAGCTTGCGGGTGTGCAGCGGCCTTTCCCCCAGATGTCGTGACAGCGCGGCGCGCATGAGCGCCTTGGCATCGCGCAGCGCGGCGGGATCGCTGAACGATTCCTGTGCCAGCGCCAGCAGACTGACACCTCGCACCCGGATCCCTTCCGCGGGAGTGTTTAGCTCCGGATGTGCCAGGCGGACGGGGCCGCGGTCGAGGACGTAATCGTATATGGCATCGGCATCGATCGGCCTCTTGTCTCCAATGTCCCGATCCAGGACGAGTCCGTATCCCAGCTCCCTCAACAGGCGCTTCTCGAAAATCCGGAGCACCGGTTCGTTGGAGATATCGTGCCGCAAACTTCCGAGCGCCGACGCATAGGCCTCGAACAGTGCGCTGTGCGCATCATGGCGATGCAGCAGACGTAACAAGACTTCATTCATGTAAAACCCGCAATAAAGCGCCGGCCCTTCCAGGGCACGATCCGGGCCATCTGCTTCCGCCCCCGTCAGTACGCCGAGTTCGCTTTTCCCGCTCCAGCTGATCAACAGTTCTTGGAACGGTTTCAGGATGCCACGCCAACGACTGCTGGGGCGACGTGCGCCTTTGGCAATCAAGCCAATACGCCCGTGAGCGGACGTGAAGACTTCGAGTAACAGGCTCGTCTCGCTGTAACCATGATGATGCAGAATAAAGGCGTGCTGCTGGTGATAACGCATTAATCAATCCCCGTCGGCATAGCCCAGGCTGTGCAACGCCGTTTCGCTGTCCGACCATCCTTTACGCACCTTCACCCACAGTTGCAGATGCACCTTGGCTCTAAACTGTTTCTGCATCGCCAGGCGCGCGCGGCTGCCGATGGTCTTCAAGCGCAGGCCGTCCTTGCCGATGAGAATCGGCTTCTGTCCTTCTTTTTCCACCCAGATCGTGGCCTCGATATGGAGCGCGCCCTGGGCGCGCCTGAATTGCTCGATCCTCACGGCCGAGTCATAAGGGATTTCCTGCTGGAATCCGCGGAAGATCTGTTCGCGGATAAGTTCCGCCGCCAGGAACCGCTCGCCGCGATCCGAGATCTGATCCGCGGGATAGAGGAATGGCTGCTCTGGCAGGTGCTTGAGTATGGCCTTTTCCAGATCGTCGGTATTGGTGCCGATGCGCGCGGATACCGGCACAATCTCGGCGAAGTCGGCTTTGTGGCTCGAGAATTTTATGAGTGGCAGCAGCCTGGCGCGCTCCTTCAGCTGGTCGAGCTTGTTGATGGCCAGGATCACGGGAATACCCGGCTTGGTCGCCAGCTTCAGCGGGTATTCATCCCCGCGTGTCCAACCGCCCGCGGCAATCAGCAACACAACACAGTCCACGTCATGCAGGCTGGCGGCGGCCACACGGTTCATATAGCGGTTCATCACGCCATTATTATCCGTATGCAGGCCGGGCGTATCCACATAAACAATCTGGGCGTGCTCGGTGGTTTTGATGCCCAACAGACGATGGCGTGTGGTCTGGGCACGGGATGAGGTAATACTGATTTTTTGCCCGACAAGCCGGTTGAGCAACGTGGATTTCCCCACGTTCGGACGTCCTGCCAGCGTCACCATACCGCTGCGCGTAGTCAATTCAGCATCAACCTTTGCTGAGCAGGTTCAAAGCGTGGGCCGCTGCCTGCTGCTCGGCATGCCGCCGGCTGTTGCCCTCACCCAGCACCGGCAGATCAAGCACTGTCACGCGGCATTCCACAATGAAATTCTGATTGTGCGGTTCGCCGATCACCTCCCGGACAAGATAGGTGGGCGTGGGCAGGGAGAGCTTTTGCAGATATTCCTGAAGCTGTGTTTTCGGATCCTTGGGGATGGACTGCGGATCCAGGGCCGTGAGCTTATTGCGGTACAGATGCAATATGACGCGCATGGCGTCTGTCACCGATGAATCCTTGCATATGGCGCCGAAAATCGCTTCCAGAGAATCCGCCAGAATGGAGTCACGATCGTATCCCCCGCTCTTGAGTTCACCCTCACCCAGCTTGAGGGAGCCGCCCAGTTCCAGTTCGCGGGCCAGCTCTGCCAGCGCTTCTTTTTTTACGAGACTGGCGCGAAGACGCGTGAGTTCGCCTTCGGAGAGATTCGGGTAACGATTAAAAAGCTCGGACGAAATGGCGAATCCCAGGATGCTGTCGCCAAGGAATTCGAGCCTTTCGTAATTGTCGGCGCTTTTGCTGCGGTGCGTCAACGCACGTTCGAGCAATTCGGCCTTGCGGAAGATGTATGCCAAGCTTCGCTCGAGCTCGGCAGGCGGATTATTCTGCGCCACGGACCTCAACACTGTGATCGAAATTCAGGAGTATTGAGGCATTGAACAGCATCGGCGTAATCGACTCATAATTGATCCGGATGACTTTCACTCTTCCCCGCGCCGTCACGGTAAGAGCATCCAGGCTGAATTCGTCCATGCTGTCAATTTCAAGGCGCTTGCGTATGGCCTCCTTGATTTCGCCGATTGACATCGAGCCGGCATCCGGTTGCCGCCCCAGGCTTTCCAGCGCGCTTTTTATTTTCACGTCTCCCAGATACGGGGGTATCAGCTTGAAGAGAATGAATATAAAAAAGGCCACGGTACCGAGCACGTATGACATGCTCCACATGGTCATGCCCATTTGGCGTTTGGGAATTTGCATCTTGATCTCCTTCAAAATAACCCTGTCGAATGGATCCGTTAATATTAATATATTGCGTTGCCGAGACGGTTCCAGACTATCCGGTCCCAGAACCATTTATCCTCGCCGGCCACGTCCCAACTGAACCAGACCAGAAAAGCCTTGCCGACAAGATTATGCTCCGGGACGAAGCCCCAGTAGCGGCTGTCGTTGCTGTGATCACGATTGTCGCCCATGACGAAATACTGTCCCTGAGGCACCGCGATTTCCGGCAATGGCGCATCCAGCCGGTTCGTCGTGAGGATGTCATGTTTAACATCGTCAAGACTCTCCGTCAGCCGCAGCGCCTCGCCCTGGGCATCTCCACTCGAGGCAAAATAATAAGATCTGCCGTCAGTGTGTTCCATCACCTTGCCGTTGATATACAGTTTCTTATCCTTGTATAGGATACGATCACCGGGAACACCAACCACGCGCTTAATGTAATTGATGGAGGGATTTCCCGGAAAGCGGAATACCGCGACTTCTCCCCGCTTCGGTTGTCCGATTTCCATGACCTTGCTGTTGGCGACGGGCAGGCGCACACCGTAGGCAAATTTGTTCACCAGAATAAAATCGCCGATATAGAGGCTCGGCAACATCGAACCGGAAGGAATGCGGAACGGTTCGACCAGGAAAGAGCGGATAAAGAACACAATCAGGATGACCGGGAAAAAGGCGCGCGCGTATTCCACGTAGATGGGTTGTTTGCGCACCAGCGCCGCTTCTTCGGTTTTCCCCGCTTCCGCCAGCTGCCTGGCACGACGTTCGCGACCGTCCGCCCACAGCCAGTGGTCGAGAACCCAGATGGCGCCAGTGCCAATCAGAATCAGCAGCATGATCAAGGCAAAGTCCATGGATTATTTCTGGTCCACGCGCAGCACGGCGAGAAAGGCTTCCTGGGGAATTTCCACGGTACCCAATTGTTTCATTCGCTTTTTTCCTTCTTTCTGTTTTTCCAGCAATTTACGCTTGCGTGTGGCGTCCCCGCCATAGCATTTGGCCGTTACATTCTTGCGCAGCGCCTTGACCGTCTCGCGTGCGATGATCTTGGAGCCGATCGCCGCCTGGATGGCGACATCGAACATCTGCCGCGGAATCAATTCGCGCAACTTGCTCGCCAGCTCGCGGCCCCGATATAGGCTTCGCTCGCGGTGCACGATCACCGACAGGGCGTCCACTTTATCGCCATTGATCAGCACGTCAAGCTTGCACAGGTCGGAGGCGCGAAACTCCACAAAATCGTAGTCGAACGAGGCATATCCGCGGCTGACAGACTTGAGCCGGTCGAAAAAATCGAGCACCACTTCGTTCAAAGGAATTTCGTATATCAGCATCGCCTGACGGCCATGATAAGTCATGTCCTTCTGAATCCCACGTTTTTCGACGCACAGCCCAATGACGTTGCCGACGTACTCCTGCGGTACGAGGATGGTCGCGCGAATGATGGGTTCGCGGACTTCGACGATGCGGGACGGATCCGGCATCTTAGCCGGATTCTCCACGAGCAGCACTTCATTCGCCGTCACGATCTCGTAGACCACCGTCGGCGCGGTGGTAATGAGATTGTGCCCGTATTCGCGCTCGAGCCGCTCCTGGATAATTTCCATGTGCAGCATGCCGAGAAAACCGCAGCGAAAGCCGAAACCGAGCGCCTGCGAAGTCTCCGGCTCGTAGTGCAACGAGGCGTCGTTCAGCTGCAGTTTCGCCAACGAGTCGCGAAACGCTTCGTATTCCGAGGATTCCACCGGATACAGTCCGGCGAATACGCGCGGCTTGATCTCCTTGAATCCCGGCAGCGGTTTGTCCGCCGGCCGGTCTACGTGCGTGATCGTATCGCCGACGCGCGCGCTGCGGACGTCCTTGATGCCGGCAATAACATAACCTACTTCGCCCGGTCCCAGTTCCTCGACCGGTTTGCGCTTGGGCGTGAAAATGCCGATTTGCTCTACGAAGTGATCGCGCTGCATCGCCATGAGGCGGATCTTTTCCTTGGGTTTCAGCCGCCCGTCCATCACGCGCACCAGCGATACCGTGCCCAGATAATTGTCGAACCAGGAATCGATGATCAGCGCCTTGAGCGGGGCCTCGGCGCGGCCTTTCGGCATGGGAATGCGCCGGACGATGTCCTCCAGGATATCCGCGACACCTTCGCCGGTCTTAGCGCTGGCGCGGATGGCATCATTGGCGTCGATGCCAATGATGTCCTCAATCTCCTCGATGGCCCGCGTGGGGTCGGCCGAAGGCAGATCGATCTTGTTCAACACCGGCAGGATTTCAAGATTAAGTTCGGACGCGGTGTAGCAATTCGCCACCGTCTGCGCCTGCACGCCCTGCGAGACATCCACGACCAGCAGCGCGCCTTCGCAGGCGGTCAGCGAACGCGATACTTCATAGGAGAAATCCACGTGGCCCGGCGTGTCGATCATGTTTAGGCGGTAGGTCTGGCCGTCGCGCGCCTTGTAATCGAGCGCCACGCTTTGCGCCTTAATGGTGATGCCGCGCTCGCGTTCCAGGTCCATGGAATCCAGCACCTGCTCCTGCATCTCGCGTGCCTCCAGCCCGCCGCACGTCTGGATGAACCGGTCCGCCAGCGTCGACTTGCCGTGATCAATATGCGCAATGATCGAAAAATTGCGTATGCGTTCCTGGTTCCAGCTCATGAAAGGTTTTTTTGCTTCCGGGATAAACCCGGAGAAATATCCCTTGTCAGGGATATAAAAAAGGCGCCAAGGGCGCCAGGGATCATGATCAGTGTCAATGAAATCAGGGCCGTAATCGGTTCCTCACGCCTGCCCACAGCGGCAAGCATACCCTATTTCGGTGTCGGCATAAATAATCAGCGCTAACGCCGATTACCATTTTCCAGCGCCAGGAACAGCGTCGCCATGCCACGCCGCACCCGTATCACCGCCGGGCGACCAGGACGCGTGTGCGCCAGGAGGCGGTGTAATCCGGTCGCGTCCGAGACACGCTTCCCGTCCACCTCCAGAATTACGTCTCCCGGGCGCAGACCGGCACCGCGCGCCAGACCTTCTTCCACGTCGAGGACACTGGCGCCGTGATCGATATCGAGGTCCCGTCGCTGCTGATTCGTTAACTCACCCAGGGACATTCCGAATCGGGAGCGATTCTCCGAATGGACTTTCCGGGGAGGAGATTTTTTCGACGGTACTTCGCTGAGTTCACCCAGCGTCACAACCACGGTCTGCAAGCCCTGGTCACGCCGGTAAACGCGAAAGCGCGCATGCGTGCCGGGCATGGACAGCCCGACCAACGCCGGCAAATGGGAAGAACGGTCAATGGCCTTGTCCTCGTACTCCAGAACAATGTCGCCGGGGCGCAAATCGGATTTCGCGGCCGGGCTTTTCGGCAGGATATCCGCCACCAGGGCCCCGCGCGGCACATTCAACCCATAGGCGCTCGCGAGCGCGTGTGATACATCTTGCAGACTGACACCGAGCCAGCCGCGACGCACCTTGCCCTCGCGTTTAAGTTGCGCGCCGATGGTCATGGCGGCATCGATCGGAATGGCAAACGACACACCCATGAAACCGCCGGTGCCGCTGTAAATCTGTGAATTCACTCCCACGACTTCGCCTCGCAAATTGAACAGGGGTCCGCCGGAATTCCCGGGATTAATGGGCACGTCTGTTTGGATAAAAGACACGTAATTTTCATTCGGCAGCGTACGGCCCTTGGCCGAGACAATGCCTGCCGTGGCGGAACTGTCGAAGCCGAAGGGAGAACCAATGGCGAGTACCCATTCGCCCACCTGGAGCTTGTCGGGATTGCCGATGACTATCGTGGGGAGTCCGGTGGATTCGATTTTCAGCAGGGCGATATCGCTGCGACGGTCGGACCCCACCAGGCGCGCGCTGTATTCACGCCGGTCGGTCAGGCGCACCAGGATTTCATTCGCGTTATCGATGACATGCGCGCAGGTGATGATGTATCCGTCGGGGGAAATGATAAAACCGGAGCCGAGCGAATTCTCATCCGCCGGTTCCGCGTCTTCGTCGAAATTACGGCGCATGAAGTCACGCGGGGAATTGTCACCGGAGGGGGCTTTGTCCGACGAGAAGGCCGTGCGCGGAAGATCGCGGGTGACGCTGATGTTGACCACCGCGGTGGCGTGCGTGGTGACCAGACGGCTGAAATCCGGCAACGCGCGCTGTGCCGCCGAAGAAGGCAATGCCAAAAACAGGGTGATAATGAAACCGAAGCTGCGCCAAAGCGACAGGTTGCGAAGTTTCACTGCGCGGGCGCCACCGAACCGCCGATCAGTGCGATGGTTTCTGCCGGCACCTCACCAACTGTCATGATCTGGTACTCATTCACGCGCGAACCCAGCGCATTTACCGCCCCCATGCGGCTCGGCCCCAGCATGAAAGGCTTACTGTCCTTGACTCGCTTTTCCACGAAGACCGACACTGCGGCCAGGCCGTCAGTATAAACAAAATGTTCCACGGGACGTTTGCGCATCAGCCCCTGGCGCGAAATATGGGCGGAGAGCCGGAATCCCTTGGGTAAACGCGCCGCCGTCCAACCGGGTTTCTTTGTCGTGGTCGCTTGTTTGTCTTCTTCACGGTGCCAGACCATGCCCTTGCCGGCCACACCGGGTTCCAACGCCGCAGCCGGAACGGTCGATCCAATATTGATTTGCGTGAACATGAATTGCTCGAGAATATTCCCATGGGTATCGAGGAGATCGGCTTTCAGCAACAGGCCGGACTCTTTGTCCGCCCACAGGTGATAACCGTAACGATATTGATCGACCGGTGTGACAATCACCAGCTGCGCCAGGCGGCCGGTAATGCGTTCGGTATTGCCCAGTTTGATTGCATAATATTCATCGAGGTCCTGCACGCGCTCCGGCAAAATGGCCGGAAAAGTCTGACTGTCCGCCTTGCGGAATTCCACCATCACCGAGTTCTTGTCCGGCCAGTAGCAAATGACCTCGCGTTGATTCCGTATTATTTCGCGCGGGGCGCCATTGAGCGACACCAGCCTTTCGCGGGCCGATCCGTTTTCCACTTTGTGGATGATGCGCATGGCTTCGAGCTGTGACTCGTGCTGGTAAACAAAAACGCCGTCGTAGTCCAGCGTGCGCGCCGCCTGATTGATTTTCATGAGCCAGTCGTGCGCCGGGTCCGTGGCCGACGCCGCGGGACAGAAAAAAACACCCGTGAAGAGAAGAAAAAGACGGGTGGGCAAACAATGATTCATTTAGGATTATCGTACCCGACGACACGCACGTAAGGCATCATCCCCCCGATCCCGGAAGAAGAGGCAAATTCATTATGCTCAACGAGAAAGCTGTTCAACGCACTTTCCGTCTCCGGTTCCTTCCTGTCCCAACGCGTGGTGCCGGCACGGATAATTTTTTCCGGTGCGGGTTGGTTCACCGCCAGCGATGCCACGGGCGCTGAATCGGGACGATTCAGAAATTGCACGCCGGCAATGGCGATGGCCGCCACGGAAGCGGCGATCGCGAACGTCCCGACGAAACGGGTGATTTTCTGGCGCCGGAAGGAAGCCACGTTCGCCGGCTCCATCTCGATGCGTGCCGCCACGCGTTTGGCCATTTCCGGCGAAAGTAACGTGTCCATGTCCTGGCGCAGCGCCGAGCGCACCAGGTGATAGCGCTCCCAGGTGTTGCGCAACTCGGCATCCTGCTCGAGCGCCGTCAAGACGCGGCGTTCATCGAGATCGTTGAGTTCGTTGTCCACCAGCGCGGACAGCTTTTCCTTCATGTCTTCGGTGTTGTTCATGTTCACTTCTCCAGCAAGGGCCGCAGTTCCTGATCGACCGCTTCGCGCGCGCGGAAGATGCGCGAACGCACGGTGCCGATCGGACAATCCATGACCTGCGCAATTTCCTCGTAACTCAATCCTTCGATTTCGCGCAGCGTAATCGCCGTGCGCAGATCGTCCGGAAGCCGTTCGATCACCCGGTGCACGGTAGCGGCAATTTCGTTCGTCAGCATGTGTCGCTCCGGTGTCGCCTGTTCGCGCAGGCTGGCGCCGCCGTCGGCGAGCTCCGCGATTTCAATCTCGACGTCCGATCCGGGCGGGCGGCGTCCTTGCGACTCCAGATAATTCTTGGCCGTGTTCACGGCAATCCGGTACAACCAAGTATAGAACGCACTCTCGCCCCGAAACCCGCCGATGGCGCGGTAGGCCTTGATCAGGGCCTCCTGCGTCACGTCTTCCACTTCCCCCCGGTCGCGCACGTAGCGCGAGACCAGCTTCGCAATCCGGTGCTGATACTTCCTTACCAACAGTTCAAAGGCGATCTTGTCGCCTTTCTGCACCCGGACAACCAGCTTCTGATCAATGCTGCGCTCACTCATGAGGGTCGCCCCCAGACACGAGAGGCGCGGGTGGTCCGAAACTAACAGACCGGAGCGTAAGGCCAAAGTTCGCTGCCAAGGCTGAAAAAAGGCCATTTTTGTTCATTTTCCGTCCCTGAAAATACCCCAGCGCTGTCAAGATGGCCTGGCGTGTGCTGATAGGATATCGTAATCGCCCTCAACGTGCCCTGTCTTCGCTCATATCTCCCATGCCCATCGCGCCGCCCTCGGATGTCCTGATTATTGGCGGTGGAATCGCGGGTCTCAGCCTGGCCCTGCGCATTGCGGACAAGGCTCGGGTCACCATCCTCGCCAAGGCCGCGCTAACGGAAGGCGCCAGCCTGTACGCCCAGGGCGGCGTCGCCGCCGTGCTGAATGGCGAAGAAGACAGTTTTGAGTCGCACATTCAGGACACCCTCGACGCCGGCGCCGGCTTGTGCCATCGAGACACGGTGGAATTCGCCGTGCGCGAAGGACCGGAGGCGATCCACTGGCTCATCGAGCGCGGTGTGCCTTTCAGCCAGGAAAAACATAATGGGCTACTGGAATATCATCTGACGCGCGAAGGCGGCCACAGCCATCGGCGCGTGATCCACGCCGCCGATGCCACCGGTCGCGCCATGGAAACGACGCTGGAAGCACAGGTGCGTCGTCACCCGAACATCACGCTGCACGAGAATCACATCGCCATCGATCTGATCACCAGCCAGAAGCTCGGTCGGCCGGGCCCCAACCGCTGCTTGGGCGTGTACGCACTCGATAAAGAAGACGGCCATATCCGCGCCTATGGCGCACGGTTTCTGGTGCTGGCCACCGGTGGGGCGTGCAAGGCCTATCTCTACACCAGCAATCCCGACACTTCGACCGGCGACGGCATTGCCATGGCCTGGCGCGCCGGATGCCGTGTGTCCAACCTGGAATTCGTGCAGTTTCACCCCACCTGCCTGTATCACCCGCGCGCCAAGTCGTTCCTCATTTCCGAAGCCGTGCGCGGCGAAGGTGGCAAGCTCACGCTGCCGGACGGCCAATCCTTCATGCAGGACCACGACCCGCGCGGCGAGTTGGCCTCGCGCGATATCGTGGCACGCGCCATCGACTACGAAATGAAGCGCGGCGGTCTCGATTACGTGCATCTCGACATCAGCCACAAGCCGGCGGATTTCATCAAGGATCATTTTCCGACGATTTACCAGCGCTGCCGGGAATACGGCTACGACATCACGCGCGTGCCAATCCCGGTGGTGCCGGCGGCGCACTATACCTGCGGCGGCGTTATGACCGACCTCTCCGCCCGCACCGATCTCGACCGGCTCTACGCCATCGGCGAATGTTCTTTCACCGGCCTGCACGGCGCGAATCGCCTCGCCAGCAACTCGCTTCTGGAATGTCTGGTGTTTGCCAAGGCCGCGGCCGAGGATATTCTAAAATTACTCCCCACCGCCGGACCAGTCTCGGAAAGTCTGCCGGCGTGGGACGAAAGTCGCGTCACCGATCCCGATGAGCAGGTGGTGGTCTCGCATAATTGGGATGAACTCCGTCGCGGCATGTGGAGCTACGTTGGCATCGTGCGCACCAGCAAGCGCCTGCAACGGGCGCAGCATCGCGTGAATATGTTGCAAGAGGAGGTTCGGGAGTTCTACAGCAACTTTAAAGTTACGAACGATCTCATTGAATTGCGGAATTTATTATTGGTATCGGAGTTGATCATCCGCTCCGCCCTCGCGCGCCGCGAATCGCGCGGATTGCATTTCACGCGCGACTACCCGCAGGCCCAGACGAGCGCCCCCCAAGACACCATTCTCACGCCTGCGCCGCTCGAAGTTTCAGGGCGACGCGCCAACGCCTGAACGGTTCCGGTGCGACCGCGTCCGCGGCAATTACCAAATTCACCGGCCAGCGGCGGTTTTCCAGCCGCAGGGACATCATGGTCAGCCAGGGATGTACAACATGGCTGGTGATCCGCGCCGGTTGCCATATCTCGCTGCCGGCAAGCCGGATCGAGCCCACGCCTTCGTTATCAAGCTCAATGGCTAGGATGGCCCGGGGGCTGGAGCGCCAGGCATGAGTAATCAGGGAGTAATACAGATTCCATCCGAGGAGACCCCAGAGGATCAGACGCAGGGGCCAACCGACAGGAATAATAGCGGCCAGACCCATCGCGCCCAGATGAACAGCGATAAATATCCCAACCAGCATGTGGGATACTTTTATGTTTAAAATCAGATTAATTTCTGATCTTTGAGACAATTTGCATTAACTCTTTTTCGGGTGGATTTCGGCTTCCCTGCACGTACGCCATCAGCGTTTCGTCCGGGGTGGCGAGCAATTGTTCAAAGGCCTCCTGCTCGGCCGGAGTAAGGCCGCCATAGCGGGTATCGAGGAATTTTTTGAGGACTACGTCCAACTCCAACAGCCCCCGTCGGGAACGCCAGCGTAGCCGGTCGTATTGCCGCGCGTCTTTTGCGCCTCGGCTCGCCCCAGAGTGAACCAGATCGCGCACAAGCGCGCTCGGCTCGCCCCCTTCTCCCCCTGGGAGAGGGAATGAGGGTGAGGGTGGGGAGTCTGGTTCGTCTGTCACAATACTCTTTTCGCCAGCATCATCTTGATATGCCCGATGGCCTTGGCTGGATTGAGCCCCTTAGGGCAGACCTCGGTGCAATTCATGATGGTGTGACAGCGAAACAATTTATAAGGATCTTCCAGATCATCGAGGCGCTCACCGGTGGCATGGTCACGACTGTCCGCCAGAAAACGCAGGGATTGGAGCAATGCCGCGGGCCCTAAGAATTTGTCGGGATTCCACCAGAATGACGGACAAGCCGTTGTACAGCAAGCACAAAGTACACACTCGTACAGGCCGTCCAGTTGGTCCCGGTCTGTCGGTGTCTGGAGCCGCTCGATCTCGGGTTCCGGGTCGTTATTGATGAGCCACGGTTTCACCGCCCGGTAGGCGTGGTAAAACTGGCTTAAATCCACGATTAAATCGCGCACCACCGGCACCCCCGGGAGCGGCCTGAGCTCAATGGGTTGTCGCAAGCCGTTGAGGGGCATGATGCAGGCCAGGCCGTTGCGGCCGTTGATGTTCATCCCGTCCGAGCCGCACACCCCTTCGCGGCAGGAACGCCGGAAACTCAAGCTGTCGTCCTGCTGTTTCAGCAGCAGCAGCGCATCCAGCAACATGACTGCCCCGCTGTCATCCGGCAGCTCATAGGCCTGCATGCGCGACTTGTGGTCGGTTTCGGGATTGTAGCGATAGATCGAAAACCGCATACGCTGAGTGTAGCCCTTTGTCTTTTCCCGTGAAATACAGGTATTACCGGGATTTCTCACCTGTCTCTTACTCAAGCCTGACCGGTAGTCCACATGTTTCCCGCCTTTGGTCGGACAACAACAGACTGTATCCGCCACAACGCTAATAATTAAGTCATAAAGCACGGAAACGACTCAACCAGGGCGTTTCCGTGTTTCACATTGGAGAGAGCCATGGAAATCCTGCATGCCTTGATCATCTGGCCGGACAAGTTGCTGCTGTCTTTGCTGGTCCTGTTTTTCATCGCCGTCCCGATTCTCTACGGCGCACGTCAGGCGATGCACAGCCTGCTGCAGGCCGTGTTCCGCGCCGCTGGCAACCCGCTGCGCCTGTTGTCGCATTGGCTGTTCAAGACCGCCGAGGTGCTGCACGAGCGCAACAAGCAAGTGCTGCTGGCGCGCGGTCGTGAAGAAGTCTCGCACAGCATCGTCAAGGAATTCGAGCATGTGACCAGTTTGGTGGATCGCGATCTGCACGGCTACCCGGCGTTGCAACGCAAGCTCATGGACGAGATCACGCGCATCGAGGAGGAATTCCAGAAATGCGGCGAGGTGCCGCCGCCTCCGCCGGAATGGACCAAGGCCGTGGCCGCCATCGCCAAGATCAAACCCTCCAGCGACGGTCTGGTGGAAAGAATACTGGAAGACATCAGCAACTCCATCGACGAAATCTACGAGCGCGTCATCGCCGAGTACCGCGAGTCCGCCAAGCAGCGCCACGATATTCTCAAGGGCTTCATGCCGTTCTGGCGCTCGGTCGACCGCACTTTGAAACGGGTCGACAAGGATCTCACCGGCATGCAGCAGAGTGCCGCGAAAATCGACGAACAGGTGGAAAAGTACAAACAGATCCACGCCAAGAGCGAGAAAGCCGAGCATTCGCTGACTTCCTCGTCCACAATTTTATTTGTGATCTCCGTGCTGGCGATCATGATCGCCGCGGGTGGCGCGTTCGTGAACTTCTGGCTCATCGAACGCCCGATGGCCGCCATGGTCGGCGGCTCCGAATATATCGTCGGCGACATTCAAGCGTCATATCTGGCGGCGATGGTGATCATCTTCTTCGAAACGCTGATGGGCCTGTTCCTGATGGAGTCGCTGGGCTACACCCATCTGTTCCCGCTGAACAACATCAACAACCGCATGCGTCGCTGGCTGGTGTGGATTTCCTTCAGCATTCTGTTGATCCTCGCCGGTGTCGAGGTGGCGCTCGCCGTCATGCGCGACATGATCATTTCCGCGGATGTGGCCCTGAAGCAGGAATTGGCCGGCGGCGCGGTCATGACGGGGGCGGTCACCAACGCCTGGGCGCTGAATATCCCCAAGGCGGCGCAGATGATCCTCGGCTTTACCCTGCCCTTCGCGCTCGCCTTCGTGGCGATCCCTTTAGAATATTTGATCCATTCCGGGCGCGCGGTGTTCGGCGCATTGCTGGTACTGGGTATCCGCGGGCTCGGCTTTGCCATGCGTTTTCTCTCCAGCATGGTGCGCCAGATCGGCAAAGGCACGGAGTACCTTTACGATGCCATCATTTTCCTGCCGTTGATTATCGAGCGCGCGGTGCTTAACCGCGCCCCGCGCCAGGCCGTCCAGCCGTCGGGAAGTTCCAGAAACGTGGCTGCGTTTCCCAAGCACGGGGAGCATGTGCTGTGAGCCGGTGTTTTGAGTCCCTTCTCCCTGCGGGAGAAGGAAAGGATGAGGGCGATATATCACGCATGAATCTTAGCGCTCCCTCACCCCGACCCTCTCCCGCGGGGAGAGGGGGCGTTGTCTCGATGGTCTTATTGCTGGCACTAAGCCTGCTCATTAGCTCATGTGCTGACCCACGAGCACACGCGCAAGCGGTCTATATGCTCGTGGACACGTCGGGCACCTACTCGCAGGAACTCGACAAGGCCCAGCGCGTGGTGAGTTATATGCTGGGCACGCTGAAATCCGGTGATTCGATGGCCGTGGCGCGGGTTAAGAGTCGCAGCTTCTCCGAGAAGGACATCATCGCCAAGGTCACCCTGTCCAAGGACCCGATGCAGATCAACGGCCAGAAACGCGACTTCGCGCATAAGATCGGCATTTTCAAGGCTGACCTTAAGAAAGGCAGCGCCTACACCGACATCACCGGCGGCATCATTCAGGCGGCGGAGTTCTTAAACGAAACCGGCGCCGGGCAGAAAACCATTTTGATCTTCTCCGACATGCAGGAAGAGCTGGATTACAAAACCGTGCGTGATTTTCCGATCGATCTTAAAGGCATTCGCATCATCGCGCTCAACGTCACCAAGCTCACCACCGACAACGTCGACCCGCGCCGTTACCTTGGCCGTTTGGAATGGTGGGAAAAGCGCGCCCGCTCTGCCGGTGCCACCGACTGGCGGGTAGTGAACGATCTGGAACACTTGGAGCGGATTTTCAAAGGGCGGGGATAACGCGACCGACACCTCAGAAGCGGTACCAAAGCGATATCGAGAAGACCGGGAAATAGCGGTACTTCTGCAGTGAGCTTTCGATCTTCTGCCGTTCCTGAGACAGATAGGCTTCGGTCTCGGCTGAAAAATATTTATCGGTCACTTCCGCGACAGTGCCGTTGAGTGACAAGTCCACTTTCGGCCGCCCCAGATACATGACGCCGACATCGATGCTGTAAAGCCAGGTCGCTTTGATGCCATCCGTATTACCCCATCCAAAACCGAGGTATGGAGCGACATGGGGATACCGGACCTTGGCCGATACCGATCCCAATTCGCTCATAGGAATCGACTGGCCATTTATCGTCAGCGGATTGGCCGAATCGAGGCTCGCGGCATACTGAATCACGTCTGCGCCTTGTATGCTCCACTGACCACTCGAAATAATTTGCGTCGGATCGATATTGCTCACGGCCTGTTGTACGTCGCTGGTTGAGATGGACAGCCCATTAAGCGTGATGTGATCGATGGAATGCGCCGTTACCGACACATTGGTGCCGTTGAGCACCACGCCGGTGCTGGCCCTGAAGCGGCCGCCGAACGGATGCCAGTCCAAAATGACGGGGTGAGTAAACATCTGAAGGTTAATTCCGTAGTGGATCGAATGACGAACTCGCGATTGCGATTCATCCAGGGTGTTATGGCTATAACGCCATTTCAGGTTGTCGCTGAAGCTGTAACGAAATTCAACTCCGGTGCCCAGAGTTCCGGATGTCGGCAATACATGCGATCCGTTGGCTTCTTGGAAATAAGCTGAGCGCGGAAGAAAATCGAACTCAGTAATGGCCTCCGCTCGTGGTGACAGCGCGGTCACGAAGCATCCTGCTATGAGTATCTTCCCTGTAACCTTGATTTGAAGGTACATAGGAAGTAGTTGGATGAAACAGTACCTCTCTTACTTAAAGCCTAGCTCCTATATCGGCGGCCACCGAATTTATCTGGAGCCGTCTTTTACAAGAAGCGAATAAATCAACGACTTAGCGGAATTTGATTTGCCAATGCGCAACAAATGTGGAAAAGAAGCGATTAGTTAAAAAACGAATGAGCTATCAAAGAGTCACCCAAATATTGAGCGTGTTGTGGAGGGAATTAAGCCTCGTTTCTATTATTACTCGAAATTGGCTCTGACCTCAGTAATTCCGGCGTGATATTTTGTTCGTTACCTCGCTCCTGAATCGGAGATATTGAACTAGAAAAGAAATGGGCTCCGTCCCCACCCATTTCCACCCATTTCTTCATTTTTTTGATTTTTTTTGTTAATAGACTCGCTCCTTCGGTGG
>JANLIC010000346.1 GCA_024654125.1 Sulfuricaulis sp.
CGCCCCAACAGTACGACCGCCTTCGCGAATGGCGAAACGCAGGCCTTCTTCCATCGCGATCGGGTTGATCAGGTTCACCGTGATGCTGACGTTGTCGCCCGGCATCACCATTTCGGTGCCGGCCGGCAGTTCGACCGCGCCGGTCACGTCGGTGGTGCGGAAGTAGAACTGCGGGCGGTAGCCCTGGAAGAACGGGGTGTGGCGGCCGCCTTCGTCCTTGCCCAGCACGTAGATCTCGGCGGTGAATTTGGTGTGCGGCTTGATGCTGCCCGGCTTGCACAGTACCTGGCCGCGCTCGACTTCTTCGCGCTTGGTGCCTCTGAGCAGCACGCCGACGTTGTCGCCCGCCTGGCCCTGGTCGAGCAGTTTGCGGAACATTTCGACGCCGGTGCAGGTGGTCTTGAGGGTGGGTTTGATGCCGACGATCTCGAGTTCTTCGCCGACCTTGACGATGCCGCGCTCGATACGTCCGGTCACCACGGTGCCGCGGCCGGAGATGGAGAATACGTCTTCCACCGGCATCAGAAAGGCGCCGTCCAGCGCGCGCTCGGGCTGCGGGATGTAGGTGTCGAGGGCTTCGGCCAGACGGAAGATGGAAGGTTCGCCCAGGTCGCCCTGGTCGCCTTGCAGCGCCTTGAGCGCGGAGCCTTTGATGATCGGGATGTCGTCGCCGGGGAATTCGTATTTGGTGAGCAGTTCGCGCACTTCCATTTCGACCAGTTCGAGCAGTTCTTCGTCGTCGACCATGTCGCATTTGTTCATGAATACGACGATGTAGGGTACGCCTACCTGGCGTGCCAGCAGGATGTGTTCGCGGGTCTGCGGCATCGGGCCGTCGGCGGCGGATACCACCAGTACCGCGCCGTCCATCTGCGCCGCGCCGGTGATCATGTTCTTGATGTAGTCGGCGTGCCCCGGGCAGTCCACGTGGGCGTAGTGGCGTTTGGCGGTTTCGTATTCGACGTGGGCGGTGTTGATGGTGATGCCGCGCGCCTTTTCTTCAGGGGCTGCGTCGATCTGGTCGTAGGCCTTGGCTTCGCCGCCGTATTTCTTGGACAGCACGGTGGTGATCGCCGCGGTCAGGGTGGTCTTGCCATGGTCAACGTGGCCTATCGTGCCTACGTTGACGTGCGGTTTGGTGCGTTCGAATTTGCTCTTTGCCATGAT
>JANLIC010000003.1 GCA_024654125.1 Sulfuricaulis sp.
GCCGGGCTGGTGAAACAATGGATTACCGACGGAATGGTGAGTGGCATCGAATCCGGCAGGCAGTAAAATATTGCCGGTGGGTGTTCTTCGTGCCTGTCGTCAGGCGCTTCGAAACTATTTATCAGAATCGCGTCAACTTATGTCACAGAGAATGATATTCCTGGGGGGATTCCTGGTCTGCGCCGGCCTGGTGGGGGCGGCGCTGTACTTCCAGTACGTCATGAAACTCGATCCCTGCCCGCTCTGCATCTTTCAAAGAATTTTTGTGATCGTCACAGGACTGGTATTACTGGCGGGTGCCTTGCGCATTCCGGGATATATCGGGCGTCGGATTTATGGGGGGCTGACGGTGCTGGCAGCCTGCCTGGGGGCGGGTGTCGCCGGTCGCCATGTCTGGATCGAAAACCTTCCCTTCGATCAACAACCCGGTTGCGGCTACAGCCTCCAGGACATGCTGGAAACCTTCCCGCTGCTCAAGACGCTCAAGCTGGTGCTGACCGGCAGCGGAGGGTGCGGTGAGGTCACTTGGTCTTTCCTGAGTCTCAGCATGGCGGGGTGGACGTTGCTTTTCTTCCTTGGCTTTGTCGGGTTGGGATTGTTGCTGATTTTTTTCCCGTTCGGCAGACGCTGAATCGCAATTTCCCAGCTCAATTCCAGATATCGACCACGACACCCTGCTCACGCAGATGATCCGCGCGCGCCGCGATGTAGCGCTGCAGGCTTGACTGCGTCTTGTATGCACCGGACGCGACGTAATCCAGCACCGACTGAACATGAAAGCCCTTTAACATGGCTTCAATTTGGATGACTTCTTTTTTGCCGACATATAACACCGCCGTCGGGACATAGGCGACATTAAGCGAGTCCGCCCAAGCGCGCGCGGTGGTTTTTTTTCCGGTGGGCGTGACAACCGGTGTATCGCTCCAGCGATCCAGCTGAACCACGTGGTAACGCTTGAGTATTTCCAATGTGGCAGCGTCTTTCAACACCACGTCGTGTAAACGGTCACAACCTGAGCAGTCTTTCTGTTCAAAAAACACCGCGAGTGGTTTTTCTGCCGCGATCCGGGTTAGATCATGCGGTGGTGGTGAAAAGAAAGGTTGCGCGTGGAGCGCGCCTTTCGCCGGCGGTGGCGCTTGTTTGGCGAGATACTCCTTGAAGGTCAGGCGTTTTTCCTGTTTCTCGGCGACGTACTTCAGCGCCGTCAGAAACTGATTCGGCGGATAGTAGCCGTTAATGCGCAACACCTGCTCGCCCTGCTCGTTGAAAAACAGCAGCGTGGGCGTGAACCAGACCTTTAGCTTCGCGGCGAGTTCCTTCTCCGGCATCGCCTTGCCGGAGAAATCCGTAACCTCGCGATTGCCCCACAGGTTTAGGTCAATGGCATCGAAATGCCGGCGTGTGTAATCCGCAATGTGCGTCTGGCTGAAATTATTGTTGAACAATTCTGCGCAGTACGGGCAGCCATCCTGACCGAAATAGATCATCAGGCGTTTGCCGTTCCGCGCCGCCTCGGTAACATCCTCCGGTAGCACGAGAAAGGATTTTTTGAACCAGGCCGGCACCTCGTGCGGGCGCGCCCCGCGCAGCTCGGTCTTCTCCATGGCCGGCAGCAGCGACGAGAGCAGACACAGTATTATTCCTGCGCCGAGTAGAGCCGCTCGTTTGATACGGATATTTTTCATGTTGCACCTCCGTTCTTCGGAACCCCCACCAACCAGCGAGTTAGAATAACACAGGCATCTCGATGACCCGCCGTTTTTAGCGATTTTGGCAAACGTCGGCGGTTTCCTGACAAGAGTTACAAGGATATGACGTAGATCGGTTAGAATTCATTTCGTTCCTCTTCGATACCCGGCGATATGCGATTGCGACATTACGGAAAACCCCCCTCACGCCAGAGCGACTGGAATGCGATTAAATCGTTATTGCCCTATTTGTGGGAATTCCGCGGCCGCGTAGCGCTGGCGATGGCCTTCCTCGCCCTGGCCAAGGTAGCGACCGTTTCCGTCCCCCTGGTCCTGAAGGAAATCGTCGACGCGCTCAGTACCACCAACGCCACGCTCGCCTTGCCGGTTTTTCTGCTCGTCGCCTACGGCGCACTGCGGCTGGCCAACTCGACTTTCGGCGAATTGCGCGACGCCGTGTTTGCCAAGGTCACGCAGCGCTCGATCCGGCGCGTGGCGCTCAAGGTCTTTGAACACCTGCACAATCTGGCTTTGCGTTTCCATCTCGAACGCCAGACCGGCGGGATGTCACGCGACATCGAGCGCGGCACCGCGGGCATCCGCTTTCTGCTCAACTTCATGCTGTTCAACATCCTGCCCACCATCCTCGAGATCGGATTCGTGGCGGCGATCCTGCTGGTCAAGTACGACCCATGGTTCTGCATCGTCACGCTGGTCACGTTGCTGGTGTACATCGCTTTCACACTCTGGGTCACCGAGTGGCGCATGATTTTCCGCCGCAACATGAACGAGATGGATTCCAAGGCCAATACGCGCGCGATCGACAGTCTGCTCAATTACGAAACCGTGAAATATTTCAACAACGAGGGCTTCGAGGCCGGGCGCTACGATGAAACCCTGCAATCCTGGGAAAAGGCGGCGGTCCGCAACCAGACCTCGCTGTCGCTGCTGAACATCGGTCAGGGTGCGGTCATTGCCGCGGGCGTTACGATCCTCATGCTCATGGCCGGTCAGGGCGTGGTGCGGGGAGCCATGACCATCGGCGATCTGGTGCTGGTCAACGCCTTCCTGATCCAGCTCTACATGCCGCTGCATTTCCTCGGATTCGTTTATCGCGAGATCCGTCATTCACTGGCCGACATGGAACGCATGTTCGGACTGCTGGCGCAGCATACCGAGGTCAGCGACCGGCCGGATGCCAGGAATCTGAATATCAGCGGCGGAACCATTCGCTTTGAGCACGTCGGTTTCGGCTACGACAGCCGGCGCATGGTATTAGAGGATGTGAGCTTCGACGTCCCTTCCGGCCACAAGGTGGCGGTCGTCGGGTCGAGCGGCGCCGGCAAATCGACCCTTTCACGCCTGCTTTTCCGGTTCTACGACGCCACCACCGGCCGCATCCTGATCGACGGTCAGGACATCCGCGACGTCACCCAGAAAAGCCTGCGCCGTGCCATCGGCATCGTGCCGCAGGACACAGTGCTGTTCAACGATACCATCTACTACAACATCGCCTACGGCCAGCCCGACGCCACGCGCGAGGAAATTATCCAGGCGGCGCGCGCGGCACACATTCACGATTTCGTGGAATCG
>JANLIC010000020.1 GCA_024654125.1 Sulfuricaulis sp.
CGCCGCGCATCGGGTGCCCCGCTTTGGCGCATGTCGGCGTGCCGCCGTAGCGCTGCAATTCGCGGTAGTGGGCGCAGGATCGGCAGCGGGTTTGCTCGATGCGGATCATCGGTCGTCGTCACTCCCCGTCGCCCGCATCCACTGCCCGCACGGCACAGCCAGCCCGAGCAGGCAAACCAGCCCGGCGCCGTCGTGGTCGCTGTGCATGCAGTGCTTGCAGATCATCGGGCGCTCCATCGTTGGCACACCTGGCCCGTGCGCTGATCGGTCAGCCAGCACCAGACGTACCAGACGGTCGGGTCGATGTCGGCATAGCGGCAGGTGGCGCAGGTCATGCCATCACGTCCATTGGCCGGCACGATTTGTCGGCGCAATACTGCAAGGCGCCGGTGTGGAACCAGAGGCTGATCTTTCCCTCCCAATCGCCGTTGCGCTGCATGCGACCTCCGCGAAGAGCGGTGCGTCGCCGGTGATGCGGCGGCTAGCCATGTCGGCGTAAGTCGGATTCAGTTCGATACCGATGCAACTTCGTTGCAGGCGATCGGCGACCATGCCGACAGTCCCGTAGCCGTGGAACGGGTCGAGGGCAGTGCCGCCTTCCGGGCATCCGACGATCAGGCAGCGGCGCGCAAGTTCAGCCGGCATCGCCGCCGGGTGATTACCATCACTATCGGAGCGGATGTCCCATACCGAGTGTGACCACCACACCTCTGCCGGCGGGCGCGCGTAGTAGCGTTCAGCAACCGACAAGAGAAAAAGGTACTCGTGAGATACGGCCGGGCGGTCCAGTCGCGTCGGTTCGACTGCGGACGGCTTGCGCCAAATAATCGTTGACCTTAGATACCATCCGTCGCGCCGCAAAGCGTCTGCGAGCGCGAACGCCACGAGCGTCAAGTCTTTCATCTTGAAGCCGGGTGGTGGCATCCGAAAACCATTTCGACCGGCGACTGTTTCCCAAGCCTTCCGGTCGCCACGATTGCCGCCGCCGCCCTTCCCGGAAGCCGCGTACACGTCGCCAACGTTCAGCCACAGGGTTCCGGTCGGCAGTAGAACGCGCCGAACGTCGCGGAACACGTCGACCATCGTCCCGACGTACTCGGCCGGTTCTCGTTCCATGCCGAGTTGACCGTCGTGGCCGTAGTCCCGCAAACCACCCCAGTACGGCGGCGAAGTAACGCAGCACTGCACCGACGCATCCGGCAGCGTTTTGAGCACATCGCGGCAATCGCCGTGGAGAATGCGCACACTCACCGCGTCCACTCCCCGCAAGCCCGGTCGGCACGCCGGTCGTGACGGGCGCACCACCAGGCGGCGGTCGACGGGTTGTAGTGCGCGAGCGGGCAGGTGGTGCAGGTCATGCCAGCCTCAGCATCGCGCGCAGCGCAGCCGTCCGTGCCCGCGCCTCTTCCGGCGTGGTCGATGCGGACTTGACGCCGTTTTCGAGCGCCAGCATGGCGGCAGGCGTGATCGGGTCGGCGCGTTGCAGCAGCCCTTGCGCGTATTCGTGCGTCAGCCGGCCGAGGCGCACCGCTTGGTCGATCGCCTGCTCCCGTTGCTTCGGGTCCGAGCCGAGCGACGTGACCCACTTCGCTACGATCCCGGCTTTGCGGGCCTGCACGATCTCGCGCTCGTATCGTTCGAGAAACGCCTTGCGGGCGGCGATCTTGTCGCCCTCATCGAGCAGCGGCAGTGCGACCGTGAAGAACGCCTGCGCGATCTGGTCCGTCCAGACGACCGAGGCGTTCTCGTGCCGAGCCTGCAACGCGATCGACCATGCCTCGTCGCCGCCAGGATGGCCGTCGTCGGTTCGGTTGGCCTCCAGCGCCGCGCGGATGTCGGCGATCTTCGGCATGAACTTGCCGGCCAGCGCGTGCTGCATGTGGGCATTGAGCGCGGCACGGACGGCCTCGATCGACAAGTCGGCAAGGCCCTGCCAATACATCGCCTTCGTGCTAGCAGTGAGCTTGCGATCGTAGTATTCGGCCGTCTGGTCCATCAGGGTGAAGAACGGCTTCTGGTCGGCGTCACGCATCGACGGTTCTCCCGTTGCCGAGCAACGCGAGAGCTTCCTCGGTCGATCGGCGGTTGAAATCGGAAACGGATTCGCGCGCACCGCGCCCGCCGTGGCTCGGGGTCGATTGCAGCCCCGCCCAGTCGTCGCGGATGGCGCCCATGAGCGCCTCGTCCCAGTCGGCGTACACGTAGCCGCGGGCCTTGGCTTTCGATACGAAGTGGTCTAGATGCTCTGGAAGGCGCGCGTAGCCTCGCTCTCCAGCCCATGCCTGCACCCGATCCGAAATCCCGAAGCCGTCCGGCAGCGGCGTTTTGGAGGGGGCGCGTGCGCGCCGTGCGCGCGACTCCTTCTGTTCCGCCTGTTCTGGTTTCTGGAGTCTGGTGTCTGGAGTCTGGCTAGGGTTTTCTGTGGCTACCTTTTGGAAACCATCTGGGTTTCCTGTGGGTTCCCGTTTCTCTGGTTTTGTGCGCGGACGGCCGCCCAATTTGCCGACTTCGCGGTTCCTTTCGGCTTTCGCGCTGGCGACCTCGATCTCGCGCTCGCACCGCGACTGCACCCATCCATGCGATTGCAGCGTGAAGAATTCTTCCAGCACGCGCTCGACCGCTTCGCGTTCATCCTTCGACCTGGCGCCGATCAGCCGGGCCGCCTGATCCTCTGGGATCGCGCATTCGCGGGTGTAGTACACGTCGAGCAGTCGCGTATAAATGCCGTGCTCGAGCAGCGAAAGGTGCGCCGTGTCGCGCAGGTAATCGCCGACGTGCCTTTTGTAGAAATTCACTCGGCGCGCTCTCCGTACCCGACCAGCACGCCAGCCGCAGCCGCCGCAACGTGCTTGAAGCGGACGTACTCATCCGGCGAAGCATCGGCCGGCAGCATCGCCATGAAGCGGTCATACGCGGCATAGTTCGGGCCTTCGGGCATCTGCGCGCCCATCGAGCGCACGCAGCGCAGCAGTTGATCGAACGGCGACAGTTCCACCTTCACGCGCGCCTCCACTCGAAGTTGTTTCCTGCCCGGCGCATCTCCACTTCGCCGCGCTCGGCCAGCAACTTGAGCATGTCTCTCGTGTAGCGCCTGGACAGGCCGGCACGCACGGCAATCCCCACGGTGCCCATCCAGCCGTCGGTGATGGCATCGCGGACGGCGGCAAGGCCCAGGGGATCGCCTGCTACTGGCGCGCGGGCATGGGATGACCGGATCTGATCGCGCGCCGGCAGATCGGTACGGAATACCTGCTGCGCGGTCCATGCCATCGGATCGAGGCGCATCAGATCGGCGCCCGCCAGGTAAGCCGCTGCCCACCGACCCGGCTCGGCGCCCGCGCGAAGTCATGCGAGCCCGGCCTGCGCTGCACGACCGGCGGCGTATACGGCACCATCGGCACGTCGGCGAATGACGGCAGCGCAGCCCGGCCAGCGGAGGTAATCGTGAGCGTCGAGCCCCGACCGCGATGCACCAGGCCCTGCGTGATGAGAGCGCCGATGGTGGACTCGGCAGCGATACCGGATGCCGTGCGCTTGATGCAGGACAGTGCGCCGCGCATGTGGGCGATACGGCCGTCGGCGATGGCACGCAAAACCACCAGCTGCACCGATCCGAGGGGGCGCCTCATGCCCGCGCCCTCGTGAGCATGGCCCTGCCGATCGCGTACAGCACCGCCAGCACGCCAACGCAGGCGAACAGGTCGCGCAGCATGGCTTCGATTTCGGGGAGGGTCACCGTGCCACCTCGCGCAGATAGGAGTAGGTGGACATAGCGTCTACCTATGGGCGCCGGGATTGCTATTGGCGCCGCTCTCCCGCTCGTCACCCGTTAGCAGCGGATTGCCAGCGGCGACCGAATGCATCACCTTGGCGATATGCAACTGATGCTCAGCCCACTCCCTAGCGAGCTGCACATGAATCTCCTTGCGGGTTTTCCGGTTCGCAATGGCGTATGCGTCGATCACGTCAACGATCCAGCGCGGGCAGTCGCTGCGCAGGTCGGTGGTGTCGTCTTTAGGGTCGGCCATGGGTCAGGCCGCCTTGGTTTCGGCAGGGAACAACTCCGGCCGCGTCTGAATCAGCGCCCGCAGCATCAGGATGTTCTGGATGCCGGGGTTGTCGATCTGCCCGTCTCGGATGTAGGTGAGCCAGCGACGGCTGAATTCGCCACCGCTCGCCTCGGAGACTTTTTGGAGCGAGGCGCCCTTCAATGCGGTGCGGCAGTAGATGAGATCGGGGTGTTCCATGGGGGTCCGGTCAAACTGTTGCCCAATTCTACGGG
>JANLIC010000110.1 GCA_024654125.1 Sulfuricaulis sp.
CTTGAATCCCTTGTATATATCGCCGACAACAGGAACAGACTCAACCTTCTGCTCGACCTTCTTTGCTACCGCACCAACCTTCTCACCACCGCGACGCAATAGCGTGACGCTCTCCTCCACGGCGGCCTTCGCCCCTCGCGCATCGGCAAGGGCGGTCTGGCCGGGAATAAAATCCTTGATTGGCTTAACTTGTTTTATTGCCCTATCGAAAATCACAGTCGATAAATCGGCGATCCCGGCATGAGAATCATTAAGACGAACGCCGTCCCATCCCGCCCTGTCTGCTTCCATCAGGAGGGCATTTTCAAACGTCTTCCCTTTAGCCGACATCCATAAGTGTCCTGTGCTATTAAGGTCGGTAACTTCTTGATGATCTTTGCGCGGGATTTTAGATTTCTTCAAGATACTGGAAAACGTAGACGGATCACGAAAGTCTACTATTCTTTTCGATGAAATGTCGATGATGTTACCAGACACTTCGCCATAAATGGACGCAATTTTCGCGTTTTGAGTAAAGAAGGTGCCGCGAGTTGATTTGGTCTTAGAATCCCGCGTCCCCCGATAATAAAGCACGGGCGGCTCTTTAGTCTTTCCGCCGCGACGCAGTACCTTAGTCGAAGCCGCTTTCTCAACCCCGCCTATAGCTCCACCAAGCGCGCCGCCAAGCAACGCCTGCATCCCCACGTCTTTTGGCGTTGTCTCGCGGCCACGGGTCAGCATCTCATACCCAACGCCCGTACCCGCGCCTTCAGCGACACGCTGCGCCACCTTGCCGCCAACCTTGCCAGCCAACTTACCCAAGGGGCCAGCGGCCTTAAAAGCGGCACCGCCGGGGACGGCAGAACCAACCATCTGCCCGCCAAACTCTGTCGCCTTCTCAATAAACGACGGCTCAGATTCGCGGGGGTAAAGATCAGGATACACCCGCCGACGCATATCGGCCCCGAACTCATCCGCCCCCTGTCCCTGTCCTGTAAAAGTCTTAGCAACCGCCGCCAATGGCTGCGCCGCGCCACTGGCAAACTCGACAGCCCGACGCTCATACGGAGCGGTTTTCTCACGAAAGAAGTCACTGGTCGGGTCAGTCAC
>JANLIC010000049.1 GCA_024654125.1 Sulfuricaulis sp.
GGCTGGGAGGCGACGAATTCGCGATTCTGCTGCCCAATATCCACGATGGGCGGGAGACCGTGGAGCGGGTGATGAAAAAGATCACGCATTGCTTCAGCACCTGTTTCCACTGCGGCAACTTTTCAAACGCCTCCTTCAGCCCGCGCGGCAGCTGCGGCTCCTTGAGGAACGCAAGCATCTTGCCGACCTCGCGCAATTCCTCGACCGAGTCGCGGCCGATGGCGCGCGCCACGCGCTGCGTGCTGCCAAAGAGGTTGCCGAGCAGCGGGATCGCGGAACCCTTGGGGTTTTCGAACAGCAGCGCCGGCCCGCCCATTTTCAGCGTGCGCTGGCAGATTTCGGTGACTTCGAGCACCGGGTCCACCGGCGCGCGGATGCGCTTGAGGTTGCCGGTCGCCTCGAGGTCGCATAGGAAATCGCGCAGATTGCCGTAGCTCATGGGGTATCCACGTTAGGCGATGGCTTTCGCGGTTTGCTTGATCTGCATCAATTACCCCCACAGCCGAGGGCGGAAAATGCACATCCATGCCGCCGCTCCCGCTGTTCGCACCGTTGAAATTGCCGCTGCGCCTGCTGCCCGACCGGCTGCACGCCGAGGTGTGCGCGCGCATTTTCAACCACCTGATGCGCGGCCAGTCGCTGGCGCGCCGGTTGCCGGCGCTCGACGGCAAGGTAGTGCGCATCGAAATCAGCGACATCCCGAACCGCATTGACTTCGTCATCCGCGGTGAGCGTCTGTATCCGGGCGCGGGGCGGTCGCCCGACGTAACCATCCGCGGCCGGCTCGAGGATTTCTGGTACCTCGCCACCCGCGCCGAGGACCCGGATACGCTGTTCTTTCACCGCCGCCTCGGCATCGAGGGCGACACCGAGACCGGGCTGCACGTGAAGAACCTGCTGGATGCGCTCGACTACGACGTCGAGGCGCATTTCCGCGCCGTGCTCGGCACACCCGCGGGAGCGCTCGCCGCGATGCTTTTCAATACCGCCCGGACGCTTAGCGCGGGATCCAGGAGAAGCTAAATCCGTTTTCTCATCCGCAACGATTCCAGTTCATACCCGGCTGCCCGTGCCAATAGCCGTTGCAAAAACCGCCCGGCATGTACGCCAGCAGGCGGCTTTCCGCCATGCCCGGATCCGTGCGGCCGTCCAGCGCCTCGCGAAACACCTCGACGACCCGGAACATCCCCTGCGTCTGCGGGGAGAGCCGCACGACGTCCACGCCGAGCGTCTCTAATTCTTTTATATAAGGAACGAGGTTGTAGGTACCCGCCGACTGGATCTGGATGCCGTTGACCGTGAGGAAGGGCTTGCGCTCCTGTGTCAACAGCAGCAAGCCGTCGGGGTAATCGCGGCAACGAAAGCCGCAATCGTCCTTGGGCAAATTGTGCGCGCGGGCGGTGAAACAGCGCGCGGAAAAGGCGAGCGGCAGACGGCCGAAGGCGAACACCTCGGTCTCCATGCCGGCTGGCCGCTGCGCTTGGAGCCCGGCAAGCACGTGCTTATCCAACTCCACCGGCATGACCCAGCGCCGCGCGCCGGCCTGGTACAAGACTTCGAGCGTTCCCGCGTTATAGGTGTTGAGGTGCGGTCCGGCCACGAAGGGGAAACGGCCTGCGGCCATATTGACCGCGGCCATGTCGTTGGCCTCGACGCGGAACCGGCCGTTCTCGACGAGGCGGCGCAGGAAGGCGAGCTCGGATTCAGCCTCGATGAGCGCGAGCGTCGACAGCACCACCTCCTTGCCGGCCGCGGCCAGCCGCTCCCCGATGGCGAGCCAGTCGTCGAGCCGCAGCTCGCGGCGCTTGGAACACACGGTCTCGCCGAGATAGACCACGTCGACCGGTGCGCGCTCGATCGCGGCGTAGAAGTCGAACAATGCGTCGCGGTCCCAGAAATACAAAATAGGTCCGAGCGACAGCTTCATGGAATTCGCGTTTTCACTTGTATCTTGTATCTTTTCTCTTATATCCGCCTTTTATTGCCACGGCCGGTGGTAGGCGCCGAGCGTATGGCAGCGTCCCTCGGCCACCTTGTCGAGCCGCGCCAGCCAGTCGGGCCGTGGGATATAGTGGTCAGGATCATTGAGGCAGGCATCGAGCGCCGCGCGCAGCACGCGCGTCACCTGCGCCACGTACGCCGGGCTGCGTTGGCGGCCCTCGACCTTGATGGCCGCGACACCGGCTTGGCACAGCGCCGGCAGGATCTCGATCACGTTCAGGCTGGTCGGTTCCTCGATGGCGTAAAAGGGTTTGTTCGCGACCTCCGCCGCTTCTGCGCGGTCGCTGTCGACGTCCTCGGCAACTGCTCTGCCGTACAGGGACGTACCAATGTCGCGCGAGGGCAGGAGCCCGAAGCGACCCTGCGTTGCTCTACCTCCTGCCTCCATGCAGTCGTGTCTTTCGCGACGTACAGGGATGTACGAGTGTCGCGAGAGGCAGGAAGCCGGGGGCGACCGACACTCGCGCGTCCCTGCACCTGGTCCCGCACCGCTCGCGGCAGTGCGGTGTTCGCCTCCCCGGAGGGGGTTCGTACATCCCTGTACAACAAACCGGCCCTTGCACAGCGTCGGATAGCCCGCTGCCTCGCCTGGGCGGTAGGTGTCGATGAGCACGCCGTTGAGGCGCGACTGCCGGCCATTCGGTGTTTCCTCCCAGCGCACGCTTTTCGCCGGCGAACATACGCCGCTCATGTTGGGCGACGCGCCGGTGACATAGGACGACAGCGCGCAGCGACCCTCGACCATGACGCACAGGCTGCCGAAACCGAACACCTCGACCTCGACGCCAACGCGCTCGACAATGGCGCGCACCTGGGTGAGCGACAGCACGCGCGGCAGCACCACGCGCCGCACCCCGAACTGGCGTGCATAGAAGCCGATCGCCTCGGCATTCGTGGCCGAGCCCTGCACCGACAGGTGCAGGCGCTGTTGCGGGTGCTTCCCGGTGCAGTACTGCATGAGGCCGGGGTCGGCGAGG
>JANLIC010000078.1 GCA_024654125.1 Sulfuricaulis sp.
GTGCGCGCCATGGACGGGCCGGTATACCAGGGCAAGACGCTGTTCGAAGCCGCGCCCGCGGGCGAGCCGGTGCTCGGCTACCTGCCCGAGGATCTCGACTACGCCCATCCCAATATCGGCGAGGACGATTCACTCGGCAACATGGCGCAGGGCGAATTCCTGCAGATGCCGCACATGCAATGGATGTACTACCTGCCGCGCATCTGCAACCACTGCACCTATGCCGCGTGCCTCGGTTCGTGCCCGCGCCAATCGATCTACAAGCGCCCCGAAGACGGCATCGTGCTCATCGACCAGCAGCGTTGTCGCGGCTATCGCGAGTGCGTCAAGGGTTGCCCCTACAAGAAGACCTTCTTCAATCCCATGACGCGCGTATCGGAGAAGTGCATCGGCTGTTACCCGGCTGTCGAGAACGGCCGCCAGACCCAATGCACCATCACCTGTATCGGCAAGATCCGCATGCAGGGTTTTATCACCACGCCGGAGCAGGCGCGCGCCGACAACCCACTCGATTACCTTATTCACGTGGCCAAGGTCGCCAAGCCCCTGTATCCGCAGTTCGGTCTGGAAGCCAACGTGTATTACATTCCGCCGATGCATGTGCCGGTTCCGTTTCTGTCACAGATGTTCGGTCATGGCGTGCCGGAGGCGATTGCGACTTACCGTAAAGCCAAGGACGACAAGCTATTGCTCGGCGCCTTGCTGCTGTTCGGCGCCACGCCCGACATCATTCATCACTATAAGGTCGAGGGAAATCGTGCGATCGGTTACGACGAGAGCGGCGCCGAATTGGTGCGCGTGCCGCTGCGCGAACCGATCCTGGTGCGCGCGGCGTACGACGAACGCCACGAGGTGTATCGCAGCAATACCACTTAAGGAGACAGGCATGCGCAAGTCGACACAAGTCTGCCTTTTGGCCGTCGCGATGCTCGCGTCGTTGAGCGCGCGCGCCGAGATCGAAGTGCGGCGCGTGGCGGCCGATGCGCTGTTGCTCGACCCGGCGGCGAGTTTCTGGAACGCGATGCCGCCGCTCACGGTGCCGATGCTGCCGCAGGTCGTGACCGTGCCGCGGCACCCGAACAACGCGGTCAAGGAAATCAAGGTGCGGGCGGTCCACGACGGCCGGCGCATCGCCTTCCACCTGGAGTGGCAAGACGCGACTCGTAGCGACCGCATCGTGGTCGATCAATTCGGCGATCAGGTGGCGGTCGAGATGCCGGTTAAGTTTAACAAGGACGCGCTCCCGAGCCCGATGATGGGCAACCCCGGCGGGCGCGTCGACATCTGGCAATGGCGCGCCGCTTTCCAGCGTGATCTGGACGAAGGTGAACCGAAGTTGCGCGACCTGTATCCGTACGCGCAAGTGGACGGCTATCCCGACGAGGTGCTGCGCGCGACCGACGCGCGCCCCTATACGGGTGCGCTCGGCGTGGACAATCCGATCTCGCACCCGCTGCGCACGCCGGTGCTCGATCAATCGGCCGAGGGCTGGGGCACCATGACCGTGGAGCCCGACGGCCAGGACGCGGACGGCCGCGGCGTCTGGGAGGACGGCACGTGGCGCGTGGTGATCGCACACCCGATGACCACCGCACTCAGCGAGAACGACATCCATCTGTTCCCCGGCGAAGAGAGCATCGCCGCGTTCGCCGTCTGGGACGGCGGCCACCGCGAGGTGGGGAGCCGCAAGGCCTGGTCGAATTGGATACCGCTACGTTTGCAGAAATAAAGGAGGCAAGATGAACACGAACGCCACCAACGAGTCGACCGAAGGCTTGCTAAGCCGCGCCGCCGCTTTTCGCGTGTTGGCGGGTGGCGCTATGTACCCGGATGCGCAGTTCAAGCAAGGCCTGCTGCAAGAATTGAGCGCCGTGATCGGTTCCGCGCCGGCACCGGGTCCTGTACAGACAACCGCGCTCGCTAAACTGGAGCGTGCTTGGGCAGGCGTTGATGAGGACAGCCTGATCGAAGAGTACAGCCGCTTGTTTATCGGCGGCGACGCCATCGTGCTGCACGAAACCGCGTACGGCAACACCGGCCGCAGCGCCGAGCTTGCCGACATCAACGGCTTTTATCTCGCCTTCGACTTCGACCTGCGCGAGGGCCAGCACGAGGTGGCCGACCATTTGGGAATGGAACTGGAATTCTATAGCCTGCTGTTACTCAAGCAGGCGTATGCGCTGGAGCAAGGTTGGCAGGACAAGTTCGATATCGCGCGCGCCGCCGCCAAGGCCTTTCTCGCCGATCACCTCGGCCGTTGGGTCGACACCGTGCGCGAGCGCGCCGCCGAGCGTCAAGCCGCGCCGGCGTATGGAATTTTGTTCGAGACCATCGCCGAGCTCGTGCAGCACGAATGCCAGACGCTCATGGTGCAGCCCGCGCCGCTGATATGCGGAGGCCCCGATTTCATGCAGGCCGCGTCGTTTGTCTGCCCCATGGAACAAGCATCGGCGGCAACGCACGCGGGCGGTGCCGCGTCCACGAACGAACTGAAATGAAATATCTCTTTATCCTGAACGATCCACCCTATGGCACCGAGCGCAGTTACAACGGCCTGCGTCTGGCACGCGAGCTGCTTAAGGATAAAACCGCTGGCAACGAGGTACGCGTATTCCTGATCGGTGACGCCGCGTCCTGCGCCAAGAGCGGCCAGAAGGTACCGCAGGGGTACTACCACGTCGAGTCATTCCTGA
>JANLIC010000085.1 GCA_024654125.1 Sulfuricaulis sp.
CCCGCCTGATGGGCCTGAGTTTTTACTGTCATGGATTGACCCTCAATGCTCGAAATTTTTCCGGCCCGAAACTGGTTCGCTAATGTCGCGGCCAAAGTGGGCGCCATTTCCAAAAACAAAAAACTCTCATGGCACCGTTTGGCAGTTTATTCACCACAGGGAGCGGAAACCGGATACGCCAGGTAATTCTTCTATATATTAAAGGTTGCCATTCCTGAACACACCCGGCAACCGGGGCCTTGGCACAGCTCCTCGAATCGCGGGCATTTTCGCTCACGCCCGGTTTTTGGGCAATAGCCGAAACCAGTCCCTGCAATTCGTTATCCGCCCATAAACAGGTTTTTGTGTGCGAAGTAGCAAACGTTGATTGAAAGAGAACCTGACCGATCCGCATTATGGCGATTTCCAGTTCTCGTCGATCCAGGTCTTCCACTCTTTATACAGCGCCGGCGAGGCCGCCGCGACCACGGACCGGGGTTCGAGACCGTAACTGAAAATCTTCTCGCCCGCGAGCGTGGCCGCCATGCCTCCCGCCTCGGCCAGTATCAAGCTGCCGGCGGCGTAATCCCACAGCTTCTGCCCGCCGTGCAGGTAAAGATGGAAACGTCCATCCGCCAACCAGCACCACTCGAGACTGCTGGCGCCGAAGTTGCGCTGCGAGCCGTAAGGGGGGAACGCCCCGAGCTGCGCCGCCAGCGGCGCCTCCAACCGTTTGAAATCCACCGTCGCCATGCAGCGGGACAGCGCGCCCGGGAGCGGCGGCTCGTACGCGCCCAGCGTCATGTCGTTCAATCTTGCCCCCTGGCCACGACGCGCCATGAAACATTCGTCGCGCACCGGATCGTAGACCAGGCCAATTTCCTGGCGGCCTTCGATAATCAGCGCGAGCGAAACGGCGAAATAAGGAATGCCGGTCGCAAAATTACTGGTCCCGTCCAGCGGGTCCACACACCATAAACCCTTTCCCGGATCGGTGGTCAGCTGTTCATGTTCGTGCCCGGGCATTTCCTCGCCGAGGAAATCGTATTCCGGCCAGTGACGCGCGAGGTCGAATTTCAGACGCTGCTGCATGGCCACGTCGGCTTCCGTCACCACGCTGCCATCGTGCTTGATGTGACGGATGACGTCCGCGAACAGCGGCATCAGCTCCTCGCGCGCGGCGAGGCTCACCAATTCGCGCAACTGTGGAAGCGGCGGGAGCATCAATGATTTCTTGGAGTCGCGGCCACGATCAGCCCCTCTGCCGGCGAGTTAAGCTTGCTTCCACTTGATCGAGCAGCCCATGCTCGGGACCTGGTCCTTCGGCCCCTGGCCGGTCTGCGCCACCTGTTTCATGGCATCGAACAGATCGCGCCGGGCGTTGGGAGCCGCCGGCTGCTTGCCCGACTCGTCCAAGCGCCCGCGATACTGGAGCTTAAGATCCTTGTTGTATCCAAAAAAATCCGGCGTGCACACCGCGCCATAGGCCTTGGCGACCTCCTGCGTTTCATCAAACAGATAGGGAAACGGGAAGTTCAGCTCCTGCGCCACGCGCTTCATGTTATCGAAAGAGTCTTCCGGATAGTCCGCCGGATCGTTCGACATTATCGCAACCGCGTTGATGCCCTGATCCTTGAGCTCCTTCACGTCGCGGATAATGCGATCGCGCACCGCCTTGACGTAGGGACAGTGGTTGCAGATGAACATCACGAGCAGGCCATTTTTGCCACGGGTTTCCTTCAGCGTCCAAATCTTT
>JANLIC010000100.1 GCA_024654125.1 Sulfuricaulis sp.
GCGGTGTCGCCGTCCCGGGGAAAGGTGGCGAGTCCAATGCTGATCGTGACATGCACCATATCGCCCTGGGGTGTCGTGGTGATGGAATCCGCCACAGTCACGCGGACACGTTCCGCGACCGTGCGTGCCCCTTCTGCATCCGTTTCCGGCAGGATAACGGCCAGTTCCTCGCCGCCGTAACGGCAGACCACGTCCACCGGCCGCATGTGCAGTTGAATCAGATTGGTAACGGTAATCAGCACTTCGTCACCGGCCTGATGCCCGTATCGATCGTTGACGTTCTTGAAGTGGTCGATGTCCAGCATCATCACCGACAACGGATGGGCGTAACGGCGGGCGCGTTGCGTTTCCTCGTGTAGACGTTTTTCGAGCTCCCGGCGGTTGTAGAGGCCGGTCAGGCCGTCGCGTGCCGAAAGTTCTTCCAGCTTGTGCTGATGTTGCATCAACCGCTCGGCCATGGCATTGAATTCGTGCGCCAGGTGTCCGATTTCATCGTGGGTTTCCAGAGGCAGACGGTAGGAAAGATTGTTCTGGGAAAAATTCGCCATGCCTTTTTCAAATTCACGCAACGGCACCAGCACCGAACGGATTAACCACGCCGCCCCAACGATGGCGATCAAAAGGCCCAATCCCACCGATACCGAGATGACCAGGAGATAGCGTTTTTCCGAATCGTTTATCTGTGCACGCTGGATGCCGATCTCGGTGTGGTAGGCCTCATAGGCCTGATCGAGCAGGAACATGATCTGGTTTACACGCTGGTCGAGCTGGGTAATCGCTGCTTTGGGGGCTGTGGAAGAAAAAATGACGCCGGCCAGCATCACGCTGTCTTTCCATTCGCGCCGGGCACTGGTGAGCAAGCTGTATTCCTTTGATCCGAGAAAGGGTTTTGAGAGGATCTCAACAAAAATAATTTCCACGCCCGCCGCCTCGGCGTTGAAATGTGATCGAAGGGCAAATCGCGGTGTTTCAACATAATCCCTGGCGACAGTGTAGGTCTTGCGAATCTGGTTCTGCAGACGCAAAGTCGTCTGCAATTTATAAACCGGTTGTTCAACGATGCGGATCAGCTCGCTGGCGGAATGTTGCAGAAACATGCTCGATCCGATCGCGACCACGACCATGGGAATGAAAACAATGCCCATCGCTATCAGGAAGCGCGCACGCAGCGACAGCTTGGGAGAAAAGAGCAAATTCACGGATACGGTCCTTCGTCGGCGCCTGGGCGCCGTGTCTGCGTGAATGTTTCTCGCAGAGTATAGCCGGATACTCGGGTTTTCCCGATAACCGCGGAAAATCCCGCCGATACCGCCGGTCGGGCAGGAGAATGCCGGAGCCCGGGTTCATGTCATTGACAGATCATGGCGGCGGGAGTAGTTGTAAAAGGTCGAGGCATCAGCCTGTCTGTATTGTTATCAACCGTGAGGAGCATGCCATGCGTATATCAACCACAGACCCCATCTCCGGCGCCGACGTCAATAACCCCCGAGAACAGCCCGTTCGTGATCGAAGGAAAGGGCGAAGGCGCGCTCAAGATATATTTTGAGAACGAGGAAAATAAAAAAGCCTATCTCGATATCCAGACCGAACATCCGGGAGAGGATTTCACCACCAACCTGGATAACCCGGCGCGCATGGGCTCTGAAACCTGAGCAACGGAATTATTGCCCGGGCTGTGCCGTAGCCTCACGCTGGAAGTTTTTTTTGGCATGAGGCGGGTGAGTCTGTTCCCGTTTCATTTTTCAGACTTTCCGGTGAAGGAAAGTCTGTCGCGCCTGTCTATTTCACCAAAAACGCTTTCCTGGATGAATATTCCCCGTCCCTGAGACAAACCGGCCTCCTGGAAAAACAGGCGTTGCGGCATCGGTCCCGTCCGGCCCGGACGGTGCCGCGCCTCTCTGTTCTGGCCCGAACTCGGGTGTCGTCAGGCCTGGGGCGCGGAGGTACGACGCTGCGAGGGCAGCGGGAGCGGTCCGGTCAAACCGAATGCGGTAGCGGGGAAATTCAGTTTACCGGATTAGGCATGCTGCGCTTGCTGTCCAGCCACTTGAGTAAAGGCCGCCACTGCTCGATGTCGTGCGTCACCTGTGAGCGGTTCAAATCGAATATCCCCAATCCGCGCGCATCGGCCACCAAGTAATTCTGGCTCTCGCGCAGGGTCGTGACGAACGGGATTTTGAGGCGTGAGAGAAACCGCTCGAGGTTGTGATAGATCTGGGTATTGAGCGTGGAGAAATTGATGTTCATGCCGTTCAGTACGCTCTCCATGGAGTTTTGTATCGAGCTGTTCTCGCGCACGCGGTTGGCGACCACCGCCACCCGGGTTTCATCCCGCACGATTTTCCCCACCAGCAGCATTTCGTGAATGAAATGCGCCGCTGCGCGGATGTCGGTGGGCGAGGGCAGCACCGGGATGATCACGGTCTGGGCGCGGCGCACCAGCGCCGTGAGATCCGGGCCGTGGGTACCGGCGGGCACGTCCATGATGACGTAATCGGTGGAGCGCGGCACCCGCACCGAATCGCGCCACGCGGCGATGCCGCGGATCGGCGGACGGTCCTGCGGGCGCGCCTCAAGCCACTCCATGCTCGATCCCTGTCGATCGAAATCGGCGATCACCACCGCCTTTCCCTGCGCGGCGTAATAGCTCGCGAGGTTGGTCGTGAGCGTGCTCTTCCCGCAGCCGCCCTTGGCGTTAAGCAGCATGATCTTGCGCATGATCTCTCCTTAGGAGTGGCACACGTGTGTCGGGAGGGAATAGCAGGCCGGGACGGTCAGATAACCGTAGTGAACATATCGGAACGCAAGTCGCGCGCATTGTGATTGGTGTTTGTTGGCGCTCATGACCTTCCCGGTTCAGTGGGTGCCCTAAGTTTATTCCAGCGCGCCGGAAACCTCTACCG
>JANLIC010000107.1 GCA_024654125.1 Sulfuricaulis sp.
CAGGCGCTAATCGCCCCCGCGCCCAGCGCCAATACGATTATCGTACGTCCCCATTCTCGCAGGCCCATGATACAGACTCCTATTGAATCGACGCCGCCAGGCCGCTCGGGGGGTTGATAAAACGCAACGAACCCATCGCGTTCGCTGCGCGGCCCGTGGTCGTACGGCCGGCGAGCGCCGCGATGGACTCACCGCCGTTTTTAACGGAATTCACCACATCGCTATCGGTGTAACCGGGATTGTACGACCAGATCAACGCGGCGAGTCCGGCGACATGGGGGCTGGCCATGGAGGTGCCGTTGAGAACTTGGTACACATTGCTGTTCGATTGCACGGTATCGATCTGAAAACCGAGTATGCCCACGCCAAAGTCCGTAGTCGTGGCATCGGACCGCAGGCGGAACCCCACCGAACATGTCGCCGTGCGGCAGTTGTTCAGGTCAGCCGATCCTGCGACCGCAAAATTATTGGTGGTGCCGGATGTCTCGGTAATTACGCCACCAGCGCCGAAGGGATCTCCGCCGGTGCTTTTGAATGCCGTCCCGGCGAAATCGACGTTCAGCTGCGTATCGAGGAAATATAGAAAACCGAGTCCCGCGTGCAACGCGCCGCTCAGGTCGAACGTCTTGTAACCGACATCGTTGGCATTGTTGGCGTAGAGGCCGAAGGCGCACCAATTGGCTGGATTGACCAGCATCCGCACCGGCCCCAAAGGACCGGGGCCGTCGAGATCACACGCCACCGCGGCAAAGCCGCCAGTCAGCGTCCAGCCACTGGTGAAGTCATCGGTGATGGTCGGTCCGGGCCATGCGCTCATGGCATTCACACCCGGGGCACCGACATCTACGCTCGTGGTCCCGTAGTTGCTGAATGTGGCAAGCGCATAGGCCTGATCCAACGCGGCCACACAAATCAGGTTGTTTTGTGAGAAATTGCAGGGATAACGCGGTGACGTGACATCATTATTATTCGCTTCATTGCCCGCTGCAACCACGACGACTACGCCGTTGTTTCTGGCATTTGTGATTTCGGCATCGAAAGCGGCGTCGTATACCGACCCGCCAAGACTCATGTTGATAACCTTCGCACCACGGGCCACGGCGAAGTTAACGCCTTGGGTTATGGCCGCCGTTGTTAAGGCTACGCGAACCGCCATGATCCTTGCCTGCCAGCAGACACCGGTCGTGCCGAGGCTGTTATTTCCCGCGGCGCCAATCGTGCCCGCCACGTGGGTGCCGTGCCCGTTGGCGTCTTGCGGCATGGGGTCGTTGTCGTTGTCCGCAAAATCGTACCCGTGATTGGGGTAACCGGCGGCCGTGCCGTCCCACATGTTCGCCGCCAGATCCTGGTGCGTGTAATTCACGCCGGAATCGACCACGGCGACGACGATACTGCGGCAATCCGTGACGCGGTCCCAGGCGGCTTCCATATCCATGTCTTGCCCCGCCACCCCGGGGTTATTGGTCGGATAGGTCGCGGTGGCAATCGTCTGTCCGGTATTCTTTAGGCCCCACATCTGGCCATATTGGGTGTCGTTCGGCACCGCCAAGGCATGGTAAATATAATTCGGTTGGACCGATTCGATATTCGGATCGGCATTATAGAGTGTCATGCCCTGAGAAACGCCATATCCAGGCCTAAGCTTGACGTGAACATAGCCGTTCGACGTTAACTCACGGATGTGCCGGTCACCATGCCTCTCAATGACTTGTGCTTTGATCTGCCCCGCAACATCGGGCTTGAATTTCACGAGGATTTCGTCCGCCACATAGGACGGTCCCGTCAGGCTTTTAACTTGCCGCACCGGAAGCTGTACGCTGACTGCCATGGCAACGGCGCCGAAGAACGAACCGGCAATGGCGCCCGTGAAAACGAGTTTTCTCGTGACGTAGATTTTACGCATGGTTTTCCTCCCTCATGGCGTCGTGATGGCAATTTCCGTGGACGGCGCGCTTCCAGCCGGATTCAAGGTGGAGTACGCGATGACTTTTATGTAATGCGTCCCGGTTAATAGCGATAGCGTGGTAGAGGTGGGCGTGGCGCCAGCAGCGTATGGCACGTCTATCACGTTGGCGCTGGCAATATTGAAGCCGGCCGTGGAGCTGTAATAAACCTTGTAACCCCCTCCCGGGTTGTTCACCGCGGTCTCGCGATTCGCCGTCCAAGTTACCAGTACACTCGAAAGCATTGGTGGCGGCGAATCGCCTGATCCGCCGCCACCGCCGCAGGCCGCCAATCCAAGCAAAGTCATCAGAACAATGGCGTAAACTGGCTTGACATAGATCCTGATTTTCACGAGATTCCGCCTCTTACGATGATTTTTTTTAAAAAAAACTTTAGGAGTAATCGAGCTAAATATAGCTTCATATAACGACATAATATAACGACATAAAGCGGCACACGCGTCAACTTAATGATAAGAATTGGCATCGACCTGGGCGGCACCAAAACCGAAGGCATCGTCATGGACGAAGCCGGAAGGATACTTTTGCGCGAGCGCCTACCAACGCCTCAGACCGATGGCTACGATGCCATCCTGCAAAACGTTTACACGCTGGTCCGCGATCTGGAGAAAAAAACCGGTCAGGCTTGCCGCGTGGGCGTCGGCACCCCGGGGGCCATCTCCACGCGCACCGACACCCTCAAGAATTCCAACACGGTCTGCCTCAATGGAAAACCATTCCAGCACGACCTGGAAAAAATCCTGCATCGCCCGATCCGTATCGCCAACGACGCCAACTGTTTCGCACTGTCCGAAGCCATTGACGGCGCGGGACAGGGCGTTGGTGTGGTGTTCGGTGTCATCCTGGGAACCGGCGTAGGGGGCGGGATCGTCTTCCACGGCAAGTTGCACGAAGGCCCGCAACATATCGCGGGCGAATGGGGGCATAACATTCTCGAAGCCGACGGACCGCCGTGTTATTGCGGCAAACGTGGCTGCGTGGAGACTTTTCTTTCCGGCCCCGGTCTGGTCTACGACTGGTCCCGGCATGGCGGCGATGCCGCCCTCGCGGCGAAAAACATTGTAGCACTGGCCGAACAGGGCGATGCCCGGGCGGAAGCCGCGCTGCAACGATACCTCTATCGTTTTGGCAAGGCGCTGTCGGTTGTTCTTAACATTCTCGATCCGGACGTCGTCGTGCTCGGCGGCGGAATGTCGAACATCCAGCGCCTCTACAGCGAGGGACCCGATTTTATCAGGCGCCATCTCTTCAACGACGAACTGCGCACCCGAATCCTGCCCAATTCGCATGGCGACAGTTCCGGCGTGCGCGGCGCGGCCCAACTCTGGCCGGCGAAAGAGTCCTAGCATGAGCAGATGAAGGTACGCGCCAAGGAGAAAGGAGTAACCCTGCCGGATGAGCCGCCAGCGCGCGGACGCGAAATGGGCCCGGGCCAGGGCATGGGCATGGGTCCCAGTGGTGGCGGCATGGGACCGGGAATGGGCGGCTCGCGCCGTTAATGAGGCGGAACAAAACCTGAAGTGTTACCGTCTCATACCATTCCCCCCGGCCTGTTGCGCGGGAGGAACGGTGCTCTGTCTGCGATATACTGGGGCATCCGGATTCATATCCATCCTGGAGGACTCATGACCCGTATTCACGTGTTCATTGTTTCACTCGGCCTGATGATCGGTGGACTCATGCCGTCTCTCGCCGCCGGACCGAACCACCTCAAGCTCTACAGCACGCCAGGCAAATACGAAGACGTCAAGCAGGACATTGAAATTGCGATCACTAATCGCGGGCTGGTGGTCGACCATACGGCGCATATCGGCGCGATGCTCGACCGCACCGGTAAAGACCTCGGCACCACCAAACCGATATACGGTGACGCCGGCTCGATGCAATTCTGCTCGGCGGTGGTTTCGCGCCACACCATGGAGGCCGACCCCACCAATATTGTCTTCTGTCCCTACATCATCATCTATTACACCCTGCATCACGACCCGAAGACAGTGTATGTCGGTTACCGCCGGCCGTTGCCGACAGGTTCGGCCGCATCGAAAAAGTCACTCGAGGAAGTGGAAAATCTGCTCGACGGGATTGTGAAAGCGGCACTGAATATCAAATAAGCCTGATTTGCCGTGGGGAGTGCGGCGCTTTGGGGAGCCGCGCACCTGACTTATACTCCCATTCTTAATGAACCTGCGGCCGAAGGCCGCAACGGCTCCAATCTTTCAGAACTCCCCTCTCCCGCTTGCGGGAGAGGGGTCGGGGAGAGGGAGTGAAGGTGAGGGAAGAAACCTCCCGGTTCATGGATACCATTTATGGCAATAACTTTCGGCCGGGCGGTCTCTCCCGTTTCCGATAAACGAGAATAACGACCTCCATGCGCGTTTCCCGCTTCCTGCTTGCCACCGTCCGCGAAACCCCGGCCGAGGCCGAGACCCTCAGCCACCAGCTCATGCTGCGCGCGGGCATGATCCGCAAGCTCGCCGCCGGCATCTACTCCTGGTTGCCGCTCGGCCTGCGCGTGTTGCGCAAGGTGGAGCACATCGTGCGCGAGGAAATGAACCGCGCCGGCGCACTGGAAGTGCTGATGCCGGCGGTGCAACCGGCCGAGCTGTGGCAGGAATCCGGGCGCTGGGACCAGTACGGGCCGGAGCTGCTGCGTCTGACCGACCGGCATAAGCGCGATTTCTGTTTCGGGCCGACGCACGAGGAGGTCATCACCGATCTCATCCGGCGCGAGATCAAGAGCTACCGCCAACTGCCGGCCAATTTCTACCAGATCCAGATGAAGTTCCGCGATGAAATCCGCCCGCGCTTCGGCGTGATGCGGGCGCG
>JANLIC010000134.1 GCA_024654125.1 Sulfuricaulis sp.
CGCTTGGACGACCATCACCGATGGCACGCTGACGGCCAATAAGCCGATCAAGCAGTCCTCGCTGCGCGCCATGCGCGATAATCCGATCGCGATCACCGAGAAGGCCGCCGGCGCGCCGGTGCTGGCGAACAACTACGTGGTCGAGGCGATGATCGCCGCGCTGGCCGTGACCGAGGCCAAGCTCGGTGATGGCGCCGTGGCGCAGGGGAAACTGAAAACGGCGACGGGGGCTGTATCCACGACCACGAATAATGCACTATTGACGCTGCCGGGCGGACAGTATGGATTTTGGCCTATTTATGACGATGCCAGTATTTCTGGCAGCAAAGTGCATGCCTCAATGCTCGTAGGGATAGACACGATAAATAGCCTCCTGTCACTTTTCACCGCCCTTGATGCAGTCTCTGGAGTTGCGCACATCGTGTTGGGCGTGGAAGCAGGCCCAGGCATCACCATCACAGCCACTCAACGCTACATCCAGGGCTGTCCTCCCTACGATTTGGGAGACGGCGAGATCCTTTTGTTTGTGTTCGCGGAGATCGACCCTTCCGGAAAGATACAATCCCTGTACGTCGCGCCCGAAGCTCCGTGGCATAACAACGGGCCAACCGATATCCGCGCCGAACGACGGCACGCGGGCAAGAGCTACCGGAGCGTTGCAGCGCTACTTGCTGAGTACGGTTCATGCAAGGCGGCACGTGCCGCCGGGCTGACGCACGCGCAGATCGCCGACTGTCTCGTCACCGATCCCATGGTAGAAGTCGAGATCACTCAGGCGATCAAGAACGCCGATATGCCGCTGATCCCGCATCCGTTTGGACGATCGCCGACTGGAAACACCATTGTGCTGCTCGATCCGGTGTCGCCTTTCGTCGAGCGTTTGTGGCGTCTGCATGATGCCGGCGAGAGTGTATCTAAATTGATTCACGCTGGCGAAATCCTTGTTGACAACACCCTGCTTCCACGCAAAGGTCCGCCTGGCGTCATGTGCTGCGGCGCGCGCTGGAAATTGACACGCTGATTTTGCATGATCCACGACCGGCCGGAGCGCCGCGCGCCGCCCGATCCGTTGCTTGGCCCGCGGTTGTTGCCG
>JANLIC010000122.1 GCA_024654125.1 Sulfuricaulis sp.
AATCGACAGCAATGGGAAATGTCCGGATAATACCGAGCCCAACGAGGTCCGGTGTGCGCCGGGCGATTTTTGCGTTGTCAGGATAATTTTAAAGAATCATGCTGCCGCCGCTTCTTGAAAAGATTGCCCGGGCCAAGGTGCTGGTCGTGGGAGACGCCATGCTGGACCGATACTGGTACGGCGACGTCGACCGTATCTCTCCCGAGGCGCCGGTGCCCGTGGTGGCAGTGAAGGAAGCGAAAGAGCTCCCGGGCGGCGCCGCCAACGTGGCGCGGAGCGTACGCAAGCTGGGCGCCAAGTGCGCCCTGTTTTCCATCAGCGGCAACGACCGCGATGCCGATACCCTTGAGCGGTTACTGAGCGAAGAAGATATTCGTTGCCACCTTGAGCGGGACAAGTTGCTGAATACCACCCTCAAGTTGCGCGTTATCTCCAAGCACATGCACCAGCAAATGCTGCGGATCGATTTTGATTGCCCAGTCAGCAAGGACGCGCGCGTGAAACTACTCGATAACTATCTCAAGCATCTGGCTGAATACGATGCCGTAATAGTTTCAGACTACGGGAAGGGTGGGTTGGGTTACATCCAGGAGATGATCCAGGCGGCACGCGCCGCCTCCCGTCCAGTGGTGATCGACCCCAAGGGCGACGATTACAGCGGTTACCGGGGCGCCAACCTGATCACGCCGAACCGAAAGGAATTTGAGACGGTGGTCGGATGTTTCCGCGACAACGATGATCTCGTGCGACGGGCTGCGAAGCTGGTTCAGGATCTGGATCTCGGCGGCATTCTGGTGACACGCGGCGAAGACGGCATGAGTCTTGTGGAAAAGGGCGGGCGTGTGCTTCACATCCCGGCGCACAAGCGCGAGGTGTTCGACGTGACCGGCGCCGGCGATACGGTGATCGCGGCCGTCGGCTGCGCCTGGGCTGTCGGAAGCGGGCTGGAAGACGCACTGCATCTGGCCAACGTGGCCGCCGGTATTGTTGTCGGCAAGCTGGGTGCGGCGACCGCCAGCCCCGCGGAAATCATGCACGAACTAGGGTCTGTTGACATATGAGATTTACACTCGTGGCGTCGGTCATTTTCACGCAGGGCGAGGAACGAGGAGCGCCGTGTACCGGGTGTACACCAGCGACGAGTGACGACGCCATGTGGGAATATGGCCACGCCCCGGAGGGTTGCGCCCGAAATCCCGTCATGCGGCGTTGCTCCTCGCTCATTGGGAATAACCCAACATCGCTCGTCGCGCCTGGCCTGCCGGGATTTCTGGCAGCAACGCGAGCGCAAATCTCATATGTCAACAGGCCCAAGGAGGGATGATGTACGTCGTCACGGGTGGAGCCGGATTCATCGGGGCCAATCTGGTCAAGGCGCTCAACGCGCGCGGCGAAAAGGACATTATCGTCGTGGACGATCTGGAGCACGGCGACAAGTTCAGAAACCTGGTCGATTGTGACATCGCCGATTACCTGGACAAGCGTGATTTTCTCGAGCACATCAGCAACAGCGAGTTCAAAAAGAAATTCAAGGCCGTCCTGCACGAAGGTGCTTGTTCCGACACCATGGAGCATAACGGCGTTTACATGATGGGGAACAATTACGAATACTCCAAGGTCTTGCTGCATTACTGCCAAACGAAACGCATTCCATTTCTTTATGCCTCTTCGGCGGCGGTTTACGGTGTCGGAAAGGATTTTCGCGAGTCGCCCGAACATGAATCGCCGCTCAATGTGTACGGCTACTCCAAGTTACTGTTCGACCAGTTTGTACGCCGGGTACTCACAAAAAAGACGGCGCAGATTGTGGGGTTCCGCTATTTCAACGTCTACGGTGAGCGCGAACAGCACAAGGCGCGCATGGCCTCGGTGGCGTTTCATCATTTTAACCAGTATCTCGATTCGGGCAGGGTCAAGCTTTTCGAAGGCTGCGACGGGTATGGCGACGGCGAACAGCGGCGTGATTTCATTTCCGTCGAGGATGCCGTGGCGGTCAATCTGTTTTTCCTGGACCATCCCCAGAAAAGCGGGATTTTCAACGTGGGGACCGGCCGGGCCCAGCCATTCAATGACGTGGCAGCGGCCGTGGTCAACAGTTTCCGCAAGCGCGAGAGTAAGCCGTCCGCCAGCATTAAAACGCTGCAGGACGAACACCGGGTCGAATACATCCCGTTCCCGGAGACACTCAAAGGAAAGTATCAGAGCTATACGCAGGCGGACGTGACCCTGTTACGGCGCGCCGGCTACAAGAAAGCGTTTATGAGCGTTGAAGAAGGGGTCAGCCGCTACATGGCCAGACTGCTGAA
>JANLIC010000140.1 GCA_024654125.1 Sulfuricaulis sp.
CATCGCCGACCAATACGCCGACGGCTATGTGCGCTTCACCATCCGTTCCAACATCGAGTTCATGGTGGCGGATGAAAAGAAAGTGAAACCGCTGATCGACGCGCTTTTAAAGGGGGGCTTTCCTGTCGGCGGCACCGGCAATTCCGTGTCCATGATCTCGCATACTCAGGGCTGGCTGCACTGTGATATCCCGGCCTCCGACGCCTCGGGGGCGGTCAAGTCGCTGATGGATGAGTTGCACCAGGAATTTATCCGCGAGGAAATGCCGAACCGCGTCCGTATCACGACTTCCTGTTGTCAGATCAACTGCGGAGGGCAAGGCGACATCGCCATTAATATCCAGCACACGAAACCGCCCAAAATCAATCACGATCTGGTGGCCAATATCTGTGAGCGCCCCTCGGTGGTGGCGCGCTGCCCGGTGGCGGCGATTCGCCCCGCCATGGTCAACGGCAAACCCTCGCTGGAAGTGGATGAGAAGAAGTGCGTCTGTTGTGGCGCGTGTTATCCACCTTGCCCAGCGATGCAAATCAACGATCCGGAGCACTCCAAGTTTGCTATCTGGGTCGGTGGCAAGAACTCGAATGCCCGCACCAAGCCCATGTTCCACAAGCTGGTGGCTGCCGGCATCCCGAACAACCCGCCGCGCTGGCCCGAGGTCGCGGCGATCGTAAAGAAGATTCTGCGCGTATACAAGGAAGACGCGCACGATTGGGAACGCGTGGGCGAGTGGGTCGAGCGCATTGGCTGGCCGCGCTTCTTCGAGTTGACGGAACTGCCGTTCACCAAGTATCACCTCGATAACTGGCGCGGTGCGCGCGCCAGCCTCAATGCCTCGGTGCATATTCGGTTCTGACGGGAATTTTTACTGGTGCTGTGCAAAAGGCGAGGGGTATTTCCCTCGCCTTTTGCATTGGCGCGCTGTTTACGAATGCATGAGGCGGCCGAGGAGCTGGAACGAGACCACGGCGAGCACCAGAATAATGACGAAGAAGATGCCCGAGCGGTTCTCGAACGGGCGGCCGCGAGAGGCTTCAATGCGGTTCAGTATCCAGTCGGAGAAAAAATAAAGCCCAATCCCCACCAGCGTGAAGTAGATTATTTCCATCGTGTTTTGCCCAATAATTAATCCTGTGGGGCGGTATTCTACCGGCTCGTAATTCCGAACGTTTGACGGGGGTCAATGGAACTTCCGGACGAATTGATCCATATCAAGCCAGGCCAGGTCGCGTGCCTGCCTGATCGCTGAGTTACCGTCTGGGCAGCGCTATTTCTGCGGACTTAATGTGGTTTATATTGACCCATGTCAAGGTGCGGTGATGGAGCAGATTTTACAGTTCGTGCATGTCCGATTTTTAATCTGATGCGGAGGAACGCGGTATGACATACAAGCACGCAGTACTGGGCGCCGGTCTGATAGCAGCCACCGCGCTGTCGATCACGGTCGCGATGGCGGAGGATAAATCCGCGAAGCACCCCGGCACCGGGGATGTCGAGATGCTTTACAAAGGCGCACCCACCCAGATCAAGCCGGAAGAGGCCGAGACCGTGGTGTCGCCGAAGGCGCCGCCGTTGACGTCGGCGGAATTCACCCGCGCCAAGCAGATTTACTTCGAGCGTTGCGCCGGCTGTCACGGCGTGCTGCGCAAGGGCGC
>JANLIC010000203.1 GCA_024654125.1 Sulfuricaulis sp.
CGGATTTTCGCCAGCCTCTCGGCTGAGGTCGTCAGGCCGTAAATCTTGTCCCGGTGAATAAGCAGCGGATTGGGCAGCGCCTGTGCCGTGAAATCATCGGGTGTCAGAGGATAGTTGGCAGCGTAAATGCCATATTGCATTGCCAGATACAGGCAAGTGGGCGTCTTGCCCGTGCGCGATACGCCGACCAGAATTACCTCCGCCCGGTCGTAGTTGGCCGATTGAACGCCATCATCATGTGACAGCGCGTAATTCAGCGATTCCATGCGCTTTTGGTAGGCCAGCTCGTCGCCCATGCCGTGGCTGAGGCCCAGCGCGCGCGATGAGCCCAGTCCCAGCTCCGCTTCCAGTCGGGGAATAAAATCCGCGAACAGATCGATGTAAAAGGCATGGCCGGTCGCCAGCGCGGCACGCACGTCTTCGTTAATCAGCGTGCTGAAGACAATCGGTTTTTGTTCTTCGTTCCTAGCGGTTTCATCGATCTTGGTGAGCGTGGCTTGCGCCTTTTCCACCGTGTCCACGAACGGGAAAGTGCGTTTGCGGAATTCGATGCCGGGAAACTGCGTGAGCAGCGTCTTGCCCAGCAGCTCGGCGGTGATGCCGGTGCGGTCAGAGACGAAGAACACGGTGCGGCGGGTTTTATCGAATGTCATGTCGGTGCCATGGTATCCATGTCGCGCCGTTCAGACGACGCGGTTCTGCGGTGTCCCCCGGACGAAGGCTTCGATATTGTCGATCAGGTGGTCCGCCATGATCTGCATCGCATCGCGGCTGGCCCAGGCCACGTGCGGCGTGAGGATGAAGTTCGGCAGGCGCAGCTCGAGCAGGGGATTCCCGTCGCGCGGAGGCTCCGTGGTCAGCACGTCGAATCCGGCACCGCGTTACTAATGGCAATCGTCGCGCCGTTCAAACGTTCGGTAACCTGTGCGGCGGACGTGGCGTGATGATCCTGCCATCCATGAGGAAAGCCGGGATGACGGATGTCGGCCTGGATGCTGTCACGATCGAGAAAGACGATGCGTTCCATGCAACGGTTCGATCAGGAAGAGGAGG
>JANLIC010000208.1 GCA_024654125.1 Sulfuricaulis sp.
TTGCGTGTCATCGCTCGTGCATCTTAACGGACTGGCGCGAACGAAGCACCCGAGGGCAGAACGGTCACGGCGCATGCCTTAACGATGACGCGCTATTTCGTAGCCGATGACGGTGCCGACCACCGCGCCCACCGCCGTGTGGCCGGGATTGCCGTGACCGATTTCATGCCCCAGCACGCCGCCAATCACGCTGCCCAATATGATCGGCGCGGAGGATGTACGATGATGCCCCGGATGATGATGCCGCGGACCATAATGATGCGGCGCGGGCGCGTGACGATACTGCTGGTGCCGGTAATGCCGGTGGCCGTGACGGAAATGTTGCGGCGGGTGCCACCCGTGATGCCGGCCCGGACGGGAATAATGTCGCTCGACGTGCGTCTCGCGGTAAACCGGACGGTGATCACCGCGACCGTCTCGCGCCTGCGCCAGCGGCGCCGCCATAATGGCAGCCAGGAATATTACGGTGGTACTCAGTAGTTTGCGGTTCATGTCTGTCTCCTTCGTTGCGTTGGGGTTTCATTTCTGACTACTGTGAATCAGGATACAAACCCCGCGCTGAACGTAGGCTGAACAGATCGACCGCTTAACTGTCTGTTTTTTGGCAATAAAGGTCTATTGTCGCTGAATTCTCCCAGGACCTACGTGTCCTTCAGGAATTTCCTACCGCGGCCTTGTCGAAGGTGAATACCTCATTAGGGATCCATGTGGCCCTGCTCCATGCCCGCCGGTTCGCCAAACTTCGTATTGCAGGCCGTTGCTTCAGCAGGCGAACGTTGAATGTCATTCCGCCTGTTTCGCCAATAATCGAAACAGCCCGTTGATTTCACTGTCACTGGTGAAATACAACGCTCCGTCGGGACCGATGGCCACGCCGACGGGCCGCGCCCAGCGGTCGCCGTCCGCCAGCTGAAAACCAGTCACAAGATCGTCAACGCGCACAGCCCCGCCGTCCTTGAAGCGCACCACGACCAATTTGGGTGGACGACGTGTGGCGGGATTGCCAAAGGATCCGCCGGTGGGCTGGGTGCCCCAGGAACCGCGCAGCGCGACCACGGCGTCTAACTCCAGCGCCTTGCTCAGCGCACCTTTCGGCACGAATGTAACCCCCATGGGGGCGTTGCGCGCCGGGAAAGTCGCCACGGGAGGCGCGACATCCGCGAGAGGCCGTGGCGATTTGCTCGTCGCGCATCCATCGTGCTTTAGCTGCTTGCCGTCATGCTGGAACCATGGCATGCCGTGGAACGAGCCGGGCGTGATGCGACTGAAATATTCCGGCGGCTGTTCGTAACCCAGGTGATCGGGGCCGTTGTTGCTGGCGTACATGACATGGGTCTGTGGATGCCAGGCGAAACCGACGGGATTGCGCAACCCCGAACCAAACACCTCCCAGCGTGCTTGGCTGCCCTCCTGGTGTAACACGAAAATCCCGCCGCGGCGGTCATCGAAGGAGTACCTGTCACCGAGATACTGATCGCTGCAGTTGCCTTGTATACCGAGACTCACATACACCCGGCCGTCGGGACCGACTCCCACCGTGCGGCTGCTGTGCCCGTCGCCCCCCGGCAGACGCGCGAGCAGCTTGACCGATGCCGGGGCGATCTGTTTCTGGCCTGGTTGGTACGGCGCGCGGTACACGCCGTGGGTGCGGGCGATAAAAATTTCACCCTGGCGGATTGCCACACTGTGCGGGTAATCATCCAGACTGACCAGTACTTCGGGCGAAGTGTAAGGCGGCGGCAGGCGGTAAACCCGGCCGGACTTGGATCCAATGACGAGATCGCCATTATCCGCGAACGCCATCAGACGCGGGCCATCGAGTTTGTCGGTTAGCAGTTCCAGCCGAAAGCCCTTCGGCACACGCGCCACCTGGCGCGTGCCGTTCACGCTCAGCGACTGCTCTTCATACGCCAGCAGGTCGGTCGCCGCTCCCGTGGCCGTCGTGACGAGGCAAAGCAGGAGGCAATTTAAAAATTGACGGATGATTATTCGCAATGGCGACGCATCTCGTCAAAAGGACTACGGTGCCTTCCCGGTGGTCTCGGGCATTTCGGGAGGCGCCGGCATCGCGGGCGCGGCTTCCGACTCCGGTGCCGGTTTCAGCACGATTTCGACGCGGCGGTTGCGCTGCTTGTTCTCGTCCGTGTCATTGGGCGCCACCGGGTGGTACATCGAGAAGCCCAGGGACTCCAGACGTTTCGGATTGATATGGTGCTTGGTCTCAATGTAGCGCGCGACAGCGGAAGCGCGCGCGGCGGAGAGTTCCCAATTGGATGGGTATTTCACCTTGAGCTTGTCGCTGATGGGCGTGTCATCTGTGTGGCCCTCGACGCGAATGATATCGCTGCTGTCGGCGATCACAGCTACCAGCTTGTCGAGCACTTCCATGCCTTCGGCCAGGATCACAGCGCTCCCGGAGCGGAACACGATCTTGTCCAGCATCCGCACCGTGAGCTGTCCGCGCAGCTGCTCAATCTCGACGCTCTTGTCCGTCAATTCTTTCTGCATGCGTTCGCGCAACTGGTTTTCCCGCTGCTGCACGACCTCAAGTTTCTGCTTGTTGGCCTCGGCGACCTTCCGGTACACGTCCAGCTCCTGTGTCGCCGCCGTGAGCTTGGTTTCGGTCTCGGTGCGGGCCGCGTTGCAAGCCGCGAGCTCGGACTTCGCGCGCGATTCGCAGGCCGCCAGCTCAGCTGACTTCTCCTCAAAGGTCGATGTCGATACACAGCCAGTCAGGAAGGCGCCTGCAGTCATTACTGCTAGATATATAGAATGTTTCATGATTTACCTCATTATGTACGGGATTTACTAATTCACATCTCTACACTGCTTCGCTGCACCCCCTTATCCCCATCCGACCGGGATGGGGATTTTTACCTACTTCCCCTGTCCCTTTGGGAGAGGGCAAAGGGAGAGGGTGATCTCCCTCACCCTCATTCCCTCTCCCAGAGGGAGAGGGAGGCGAGCCGAGCGCGCTGGCGCGCGACATAGTTTACTCTGGGGCGAGCCGAGGCGCGTTACTCGCGCATTCATTCACTCGGATGGTATCAGGCTGCCGCCCGCCGGATAAGTGGGCCATGTCCCTTATCCTTTCAAACGCGGGCGCTTGCGCCCCGGACGTTTGATCTCGTTTTCACCCAACGGTTGAAAAATCTTCACGCGCAGGCTTTCGTTCCATTCGGCGGCGAAATCCCGTTGCAGACTCAGGTTGATTGCGGCGGTCACGCCCATGGCGATCAGCGCTCCCAGACTCGCCAGCGCCATGTCCTTGTGCGCGTCCCAGATGTCGCCCTGCGTTCCGAGATAGGCCATGCCGAGATCGCCGCCGAAGAATTCGGCCGCGCCCCATTCGAACAGCTCGAACAGCATGGAACTGGACATGGTCAGGTCGAGCGGCAGGAAATAACCCCAGAAACCGCGAACGCTGGCGATGCGGATGAAGACTTCGCGGACCGGGTATGCCAGCAACAGCCCGTAGGAAAAATGAATCGCGCGGTCGAAATGATTGCGCTCGAACCCCAGCGTGTCGTTCAGGCTGAAACCGAAAAGAAACATTAATCCATCGTCATACGGAACCCTGGCGTAAGTGTAGTGCGCGCCGATTTCATGCAGCAGGAGAAAAATGAATATCAGGGTGTAAGAAATATTCGATAACGGAAACGCACGATAGGTCAGCCCCAGCACCAGCACTGAAACCACGACCAGCGCATTCTCCAGCGCCCAATCGGCACGGTCATAGGGTTCGATGGCAAGCCATGCCCACTCGACCGCGAACACCGCGGCCAGGATCAGCAAGTAGTTGTTGCGAGCCACGCGGGTGAACATTGAAACTATGGTACCAGATTGTTTTCCAAACCTCGCCGCGATCCAGAATCTCTCAAACCGACCACCGATGACTGGCAACGCATGCGATCCAGGTGAAAAGCGACGTGAATGAAGGAAAAAAAGCGCCGGGACTCGTATATTCAGGGGGCCATTAGCAAGACGGGACATTATTTTCTATACTGTTACCGATTTCAAAGTGGAGGTCCGACCCATGGCAACCAAAAAGAAAGCCAAGACCAAAGCAAAGAAAAAGAAAGCTCCAATGCGCAAGGTCGCGGCACGCAAGAAGGCCGCGCCCAAAAAGAAACCCGCGACCAAGACCAAGGCCAAACCCAAGGCTAAGCGCCCGGTGGCGATCAAGCCCGTCGCGATATCAACGCCGGCTGCGCCGCCTGGCATGGAGCGTATCGGGGTCGTGACCCATTACTACAATCATCTCTCGGTCGCTATCCTGAAACTTGAGAAGGGCGCCCTGCGGGTGGGAGATCTCATTCATATCAAGGGGCACACCAGCGACTTCCCGCAAACGGTCGATTCAATGGAAATCGACCACGTGCACGTGAACGAGGCGCGTCCCGGCCAATCCTTCGGCCTGCGCGTCCGCGAGCATGCACGCGAGCACGACATCGTCTACAAGGCCAAAACCTGACGCGAACGACGCAGACCTCGGGTCAGGAAAGGAAGTTGTCATTGACTCGTGGACGGTTTCCTCACTTCCATTTGATTGCCGATAAATGGCGTGGCCACACCTGCCAGCGTGGCACGCGCCCCTGGCCCTGGCCGGAGACCTGAATTCCCCACCACGCAAGAATCCATGCTAGTTTTATAACTGCACACGTGACGGAAAAAATCGTCAGGGAGGATGAGTTTGGAACGATTCTGGAAACATCTTCACATCGGGCGACGCTGGCTGCTGAATGGTTGGAAGCTATTCATGCGCAACCCCTGGCTCCTCGGCGGCATGGGGTTGACGGCGGCGGTCGTGCTCGGCATGCTAGAACTGATCCCATTGCTCGGCGGCCTGCTCATCGCGCTGGTCGCACCGGTCATGCTCTCCAGCGTCTACCTCTCCCTCGATACCATCTACCGGCATAATAAAATCCT
>JANLIC010000239.1 GCA_024654125.1 Sulfuricaulis sp.
TGCCGCCAAACCCGAGCTCAAATACGTTATCGTGCTGGCCGACGGCATCAATCAGATTGACGCCACGGGCGAGGAAATGCTATCGCACCTGAGAGAGCGACTGAAAGCGGGCGGCATCGAAGTCCTGTTCGTCGGTGCGAAGAAACAGGTGCTGGACGTGTTCGAGCGTACCGGCCTGTACGAGAGAATCGGCGCCGAAAATTTCTTCCGCACGGAGGAGCAGGTGCTGGAGCATGTCTGGAAGAAGCTCGGGAACAACCACGAAGTGGATTGCCCGCTCAACATCGTGTGCCCGGTCACGCCAGCAAAATAGTTGTATATTCCCTTGCCCGGCGCTGAATTAGGGAAGGGATGCCAATGATGCTAAAATCCACTCTCCGCATGTTGACGAGGCAGACAATCCTTGGATGACATTTCCACCGGCGTTCTGATCGGCGCGCTGGTCTTCCTGGTGTTTCTCTCCGCCTTCTTCTCGGCCTCCGAGATCGCCATGGTGAGCCTCAATCGCCACCGTCTGCGACATCTCGCCGCCACGGGCCATCGTGGCGCGCAGATCGCCCAGCGCCTGCTGTCCCGTCCCGATCGTCTCATCGGCGTGATTCTCCTTGGCAGTAATACAGTCAATGCACTGTTCTCGGCGCTCACCACCGTCACCGTCATTCATCTATGGGGCGAGGAAGAAAGCTCCATCGCTATTGCGACCGTCATCATCACGCTGGTGATCCTGATATTCACTGACCTTGCGCCGAAAACACTCGCCGCTCTGCATCCGGAACGCATCGCCTTCCCCAGTGCCTTCGTGTTGCGGCCGATGCTGTGGCTCATCTACCCGGTAGTGTGGGTCATCAACAGCATGGCCAACGGTCTGCTTCGGCTCATCGGTGTGCGCGTGCAGGCCCGTTCCGTCGACCAGGTGAGCCCGGAGGAACTGCGCGCCATCATCATGGAAGCCGGCGTGCTGATTCCGGAAAGCCATCAGGACATGCTGCTGGCGATTCTCGACCTGGGAAAAACCACCGTCGACGATGTGATGGTACCGCGCGGAAAAATCGAAGGGGTCAATCTCGACGCGGAATGGGACGACATCGTCGCGCAGATTACCGGTAGCCGGTACACGCGCATGCCGGTTTTTCGCGGTAGCCTCGACAATGTCACCGGCATGTTGCACGTGCGCCGGGTGCTGAACCTGATGCGCGAGGGCAAGCTCGACAAGGAATCGTTGGAACAGGCGATCGTCGAACCCTATTTCATCCCCGCGGGAACAACGCTCACGACGCAACTGCTCAACTTCCGGCAGGTGAAGCGCCGTGTCGGCCTGGTCGTGGATGAATACGGCGATATCCAGGGCCTGGTCGCGCTGGACGAAATCCTCGAGGAGATCGTCGGCGATTTCACCGCCCATACCATGGGTAAGATCGAGGATGTCCACCCACAGAGCGACGGCAGCTACCTCATCCGCGGGACGGTCAATTTGCGCGACCTCAATCGCCAGCTGGATTGGAAACTGCCGACCGACGATTCCCGCACCCTCAACGGGTTGATTGTGGAATTTCTGGAAGACATCCCGGAACCCGGTACCAGTCTCATGATCCACGGCTACACGGTGGAAATCCTGCGCACCCGCGGCACCGCCATCGAAATCGCGCGCGTGCGACCCGCCGCAGAACCGATACCCGAGGCTTCTTCTTCCACCTCCTCTTCCTGATCGAACCGTTGCATGGAACGCATCGTCTTTCTCGATCGTGACAGCATCCAGGCCGACATCCGTCATCCCGGCTTTCCTCATGGAT
>JANLIC010000251.1 GCA_024654125.1 Sulfuricaulis sp.
TGGTCATGGCCGCGGTGAGCGTGGTCTTGCCGTGGTCGACGTGACCGATGGTGCCGACGTTCAAATGCGGTTTGGTGCGGGAGAATTTTTCCTTGGACATCGTTAATGCCTCATTCTTTCTTTCGATTGTGTCGATATGTCTTTACTAGATGACGAGTTATCGATCCTCATCGTCATCTAGCTCGCTTTTTTTAGGACGCCTTCGGCCACGCTGGCAGGCACAGGCGAATACTTCTTGAATTCCATCGTATAAGTTGCGCGTCCCTGGGTGGCGGAGCGCAGGCTCGTCGAATAACCGAACATGTTCGCGAGCGGAACCTCGGCGCGAATCATTTTCACGTTTCCGTGACCATCTTCCTGGCTCATGATGATGCCGCGGCGCGAGTTCAGGTCGCCCATGACGTTGCCCAGATAATCCGCTGGGCTAGTTACTTCCACGTCCATGATCGGCTCGAGCAGCGCCGGATCGCCCTTCAGGCCGGCGTCACGCCAGCACAGGATGGCGGCCATCTTGAAGGCGTTTTCGTTCGAGTCCACCTCGTGGTACGAACCGTAGTGCAGCGTCGCCTTCACATCGACCACGGGATAACCGAACTTGACGCCGCGCTGCATCGCCTCGTCCACGCCTTTGCGCACGGCCGGGATGAATTCCTTCGGGATCGCGCCGCCCTTGATGGCGTCGACAAACTCGAAGCCTTTGCCGGCTTCCTGCGGCTCGAACTTGATGACGACGTGGCCGTACTGGCCACGGCCACCGGACTGTTTGACGAAGCGGTGCTCCTGATCCACCGGCCTGCGGATGGTTTCGCGATACGCCACCTGCGGCTTGCCGACATTGGCCTCGACGCCGAACTCGCGCTTCATGCGCTCGACGATAACCTCAAGATGCAGCTCGCCCATTCCAGCGATGATGGTCTGGCTGGATTCTTCGTCGGTATACACTCGAAACGAAGGATCTTCCTGGGCCAGGCGGTTCAAGGCAATGCCCATTTTCTCCTGGTCGGCTTTGGTCTTGGGCTCGACCGCCTGCGAGATCACCGGCTCGGGGAACTCCATGCGCTCCAGCGTGATCACCTTGTCCGGGTCGCTGAGCGTTTCACCCGTGGTAACGTCCTTCAGACCCACACACGCGGCGATGTCGCCGGCACGGACTTCCTTGATTTCCTTGCGCTCATTGGCGTGCATCTGTAACAACCGCCCGATGCGCTCGCGCTTGGACTTGACCGGGTTGTAAACGGTATCGCCCGAGGTCAACACGCCGGAATAGACACGGATATAGGTCAGCGCACCGACAAACGGGTCGGTCGCGATCTTGAACGCCAAGGCGGAAAACGGTTCTTCATCGGAGGCATGGCGCTCGCCGACGGTGCTGTCCTTGTCGTCCAGATGGCCCTTGATGGCGGGGCGC
>JANLIC010000292.1 GCA_024654125.1 Sulfuricaulis sp.
AAATCCCGCACGGGCCGGTGCCGATGACCACCGGCCGCAACTTGTTGTTTGTGGGAGCCTGTACCGGGTAATGGTAGATCTCATCTGGCGCGCGCGTGAGATGTCGGCTGCCATGAAAACGCTTGAGCAGAGAGGCTTCGTCTTTGACCTCGACGTCGAGGGTGTAGACGAACCGGACCTCACCGGAATTGCGTGCGTCGTAGCCGCGTCGGCGCAGGCGATAGCCAAGCAATTCCGGCTCGGGTATTCCCAGCATGCGCTGGATCGCGGCTTTGAGCTCGTCCTCGCGGTGGTTGAGGCCGAGCTTTACTTCAGTCAGACGCAACATAGGGATGGGAAAAGCGCGCAGACAATCAGGTGGTATCGCTTTGCGCTATTATGGCACACCCGTGTTGGGGCCTTGATGAAACTTACCGGTTGGTCCCCGGACTAAGTTAGGCAATTCGTCGATTTTTTCTCTCCAGGTAAATTCTGTTAAAGTAGGTCCATGTCTCATATGAGAGGATTTTCGCGAATCATTTCCATATTGCTGGCGGTCGCGCTGGCGTGGGCGCCCGCGTTGCCTTCCATGGCCATGATGATCAAGGTCGGCGATGCCCATGCTGTTCACGCTACCCATGACGGCAACCACGGGAATGTGTCGGACCCCTCCACCACAAAGCAGACGCCCTGCACCCAGCATGATTCCTGCGACGGCCAGTGTTGTGATTTCTGCGCGCAATGCTTCGGCGCAGTTTCCAAGGTTCTCCCGGATGATGCCCATCCTCATCCGGTGCAAATATCAAACCTGACTGAACTCCATCCCCGCCTTCTGGTCACGACTCTCGAGCGACCACCGCGTATTCTTTCCCGCTGATTATCCGTTGTTTCTGACGCCGTCAGGCGTCGCGTCGCCACAGGCGGCGTACCCAGTATTTCAATTCATGCATTGCGGGAGAGCGTTATGTCTACACGTCGAAATTTTCTGACCATGCCGAATTTGCCGCGCCGGCGATTTCTCCGTGGTGTCGCCGCCGGTGGTGTTCTGATGGGAATATCGCCCTGGCTCAAGCCGGAGTGGGCGCACGCGGCCGCCACCGCCACGGGCAGCGCCCCGGTGCTCACCGGTACCGAGTTCGATCTCACGATCGCGGAAACACCGGTTAATTTCACCGGCACTCCGCGCATGGCCACTACCATCAATGGTTCGATTCCGGGACCCGTGTTGCGCTGGCGCCAAGGCGATACCGTCACGCTGCGCGTCACCAACCGGCTTCCCGTGGATTCCTCCATTCACTGGCACGGCATCCTGCTGCCGTACCAGATGGACGGCGTGCCGGGCATCAGCTTCAAGGGGATAAGTCCGGGGGAAACCTTCACCTATCGCTTCAAGGTCGCGCAATCCGGTACCTATTGGTATCACTCCCATTCCCTCATGCAGGAGCAGACCGGCATGTACGGCGCCATCATCATCGATCCGCCCGGCAAGGATCCTATCCATGCCGATCGTGAGTACGTGGTGCAGCTGTCCGACTGGACCGACGAACACCCAATGCGGGTTCTCAGCAAGCTCAAGATGCAGAGCGACTACTACAACTTTAATCAGCCCACGGCGGTCGAATTCTTTCGTGATGTGTCCAAGGATGGCGTATCGGCCGCGCTGGCGAAGCGGCGCATGTGGAACCGGATGCGCATGAATCCAACCGATCTGGCTGACATATCCGCCTACTCCTACACCTATCTCATGAACGGCGTCGCCCCGGCTGGCAACTGGACCGGCCTGTTCCGCCCGGGCGAGAAGCTGCGGTTGCGCTTCATCAACTCCGGCGCCATGACATTCTTCGACGTGCGCATCCCCGGCCTCAAGATGACGGTGGTGCAGGCCGATGGCCAGAACGTTGATCCGGTCACGGTGGATGAAATTCGTCTCGGCGTCGCCGAGACCTATGACGTGATTGTCCAGCCTAAAGACGACGCATACACAATCTTCGCCCAGTCCATGGA
>JANLIC010000297.1 GCA_024654125.1 Sulfuricaulis sp.
GCGGGCTCACGCCCGCGATCACCGCTTCCATGTTGACCGAAAATTCTGCCGTGTATGTTCCTTCGGAAGGAAACGTCACGGTCGCCATCGCGGGACGGATTTCGTGCGATGCGGCGGGCGTGGGTACAAACAAGCCCAGACAAAGCACTGGCAGGCCTAGTTGACGGATGTTCATGGAGATAGTTAACACGTGTGTCTAATTTTTAGTGAAACGACTGTGTTATGCTGTAACGGCTTTCGATGACCATCTCCCATTCAGGTTCCATGCCGCTTCCAGGCCGATGCCAGTTTACTGAAAATTCCCTGCGGGGTCCCGCCGCCCTGATGTTCCTGTTCCTGCTTGCCTCGCCCGTTGGATGGGCACATGACTTTTGGATCGAGCCGCAGGCGTTCCAACTCCAGCCCGGCGCCAAGGCGCCCCTGCGCCTGTTCGTGGGTCAGAATTTCAAAGGCGATGCCGTGCCCTATTTCCCTCAGAAATATGAGCGCTACATAACTGCCGGTCCGACCGGGATACAATCGATTCCCGGCGTGCTGGGTGACGATCCCGCCGGTTCGGTGGTGCCGTCCACTGCCGGGACGTACACCATCGGGCTGCACACGAAACCGGAATCGGTCAGCTTCGACACGGCGGAAGAGTTTGTGAGTTACCTGGAAAAAGAAGGGCTCGAGCGCAACCTGGCCTTGCACCGCCAACGCTTCAGGCCCGGAAAGAAAATCGAGGAGACCTATTTTCGGTGCGCCAAGTCGCTCATTAAGGTGGGGACGACGGTCACAGGCGGGGATCGCATCCTGGGATTCCCGCTTGAGCTGATCGCCGAGACCAATCCGTATCGCACGCGCACACTGCGTCTGCGGCTGCTGTATCAGGGCAAACCGCTGGCCGGCGCGCTGGTGGTGGCGTTCAGCAAATCTCAGCCGATGGCCAAGCTCAAGGGCCGAACCGACGGAACCGGCCGCGTGGAATTTGTCTTACCACGCTCCGGTGTCTGGCTGGTGACCTCGGTGCACATGGTCCCGGCATCCTTCTTTTCCGGATTCGATTGGAAGAGCGCCTGGGCCTCTCTGACCTTTGAACACCCCTGAGGAGTTCGATCGTGAAAAACTCGGCCTATATTATTGCCGTGGCACTGATCACCGCCAGTTACGTGCATGCGGTCACGGCCGCCGAGTGGGTCGGACCGGATGAAAAAGTTCCGGGGAAATACAGCACCATGAATTTGGAAAAGTTGCTGGATGAAAACAAATTGCCGGTCGGCGTGAACTTTAAAGCCGTGACGCTCTCGCGCAGCGAGCTTTCATCCCATTTATTGGTGCAGGTGCGCAATCGCGAACCGCTACATTACCACAACGACAGCGATATCAGCGTGTGGCTGCTTCGCGGTCGTGGCTTGATTCACATGGGAAATGAAGTAATCGTCATCAACGCCGGCGACATGCTGCATATACCACGTGGCGTGATACACGCCTACGTCAATCAAGGCAAGGAGGCGGGTGTGGCGCTGGTGGTCTTTAGCCCCCCGCCCAGCCCGAAGGATCGGGTATTGGTGGACTCTCCCTCGCCACCCTAATCTGCTGCAAAGTGTCAGGCGCGGGCTTTGCGCACCGAGGCATCGTCCATTGAAGTCAGAAGCGTCTCCAATGGACAAGGCTTGGCAATTCCGTATCCCTGGGCAAAGTCGACACCGATTTTTCGCAGCGCATCGAGAATCTGCTCGTTTTCGACAAATTCAGCAATGGTTTGAATACCCATCACGTGCCCGATTTGGTTGATCGCTTCGACCATGGCGTGATCAATCGGATCGCTCACCATGTCTTTGACAAATCCACCGTCGATTTTCAGGTAGTCGATATTGAGATTTTTGAGATAGGAGAACGAGCTCAATCCTTTTCCGAAATCGTCCAGCGCGAATCGGCAACCCATGGCCTTAAGTTCCGAAATGAAGTGTGTGGCCAGCAACAGATTAGCTATTGCGGCGGTTTCAGTGATCTCGAAGCATACTTTGCGCGGATCGACGTTAAAGTGCGCAATTTGCTCGACGATGAAGTCCAGGAAATTCGGATCGCCGATGGATTGACCCGAAAGATTAATACTACACATGGCGATGTCTTCGTCCGCCAAGAGCTCGCCCAGCGATTCAAAGGCCTTTCGCACCACCCACCTGTCGATCTCGGGCATCAGATGATAACGTTCGGCCGCCGGGATGAACGCCATCGGTGGCACCAATTGGCCATGCTCGTCACGCATCCGCATGAGAATTTCGTAATCGGTACCCTTGCCATCTGCCTTGATGGGTACGATCGCCTGACAGTAGAGGCAGAAGCGATCCTCCTCGAACGCCCGGCGGATGCGTGACACCCAGTGCATTTCACCGTGACGCAGCTGCAACTCTTTATCGTCGAGCTGGTAGACATGCAACCGGTTGCGTCCTTCGTCCTTGGCGGCGTAACAGGCGACGTCGGCGGCACTCAGCAGCTCCGCGATGTTTTCGCTGTCGGCGGTTATCGCCACCATGCCGACACTGACACCGGTCTCAAAGCTTACGCCTTGCCAGACGAAGTTAAATTTCTTCACCTTTTTCACCAGATCTTCGGCTACCGGCAGTGCACGATCGAGCGGACAAAACTTAAGCAAGATGCCAAACTCATCACCGCCCAGTCGAGCGATGACATCCGAGTTTCGGATCGCCTTGCGCAGATAATCCGAGACTTGGCGTAGCATCTCGTCGCCGGCAACGTGACCACAGGTGTCATTGATTACTTTGAATTGGTCGAGGTCGAGGTAACACAGGACGTGCGTGTGATTTTCCCGTTTGGCGTCGTTGAGCGCGTGCTGTAACTGCACATCGAATTCACGCCGGTTGTACAAACCTGTGAGTTCGTCGTGACTCGCCTGATGGGAAAGCTGACGCGACATCCGACGCGCCTCGCTGATATCGTGAAGCACCATCACCGCTCCGACGATGCGTCCCGAGCCGTCGTGCATCGGTGCTGCCGACGTACTGACCGCCAGGTCGCGGCCGACGTGGCCCTGCAAAAGGTGATTATGCGGTCCCACGGCCGCGCCGGCCTGCAAACAATCCATCACCGGGTTGGACGCGGGCTGCTGCGTTGCCTCATCCTCGAGGCCGATGACGCGCGTAATCGGTTGACCCAGCGCCTGCTTCCAACTCCAGCCCGTGATCCGTTCCGCCGTTGGATTGAGATAATCGACATTGCCATGGACGTCGGTACTGATAACGCCATCTCCGATGGAATGCAACGTTACCTGGGCGCGTTCCTTTTCCTGGAACAGATCGGTTTGAGATTTCTTGATTTTCGCGAATGCCTCGGTCATGACGGCGTGATGTTCCGTCTGCAGGTGATCCAATATACGGTTGATAAACGACGCCAGATAACCGAACTCGTCGCGGCGCGCGCTGTCGAACCGCACCGCCGTATTACCGTCTGAAACCGATTGCGCCGTTCGCACCATGCGCATGAACGGTTTGGTAAAGGCTAACCGTAATATAAAGATTAGAAATAGACCGAAGATAAATAATACAAAAGCCATTGACGCGACGACGGTCCGACGTTTCTGCTTGACCGCCTGCTCGATATTTGGCTGAAACACGGTTAGCTTCACGGGCATCGTTGCGGCAGGCTCAGTACCCACCTGGGCATTGAAAGTCCGTATTGTTGTAGCAAAATCTTTGTCCTGCTGACCCAGCACTATGACACGATGACCAAGGTCGATTGTGACCCCGCTCAATCCCTGCGTGCGACGAAGTGTATCCGCTTGCTCCGCCACATGATGATGTGTAATGCCGCTTTGATTCCGGACCAGCTGTTCCAGCTGGTAGGCAAACCGATCCGCGTTGGCTTCGTACTCATTCGCCAGCCGTTGCTCAAGTCCATTCAGCAGGAAGGCGCAGATAATCAAGCCGACGATCACCTCGGCCCAATACACGATCACCGTGATCTTGACTGGCAAGCGGGTCGCCTGCCAATCATGACTCGTGGGATGAATATCAGAATTCGTGTCTAACGGAACCCGCATTTCTTCAGCCCCAGCACGCACGGACACACACCGCTGACCCCCGCGCCCAACACCGCAAACGCCAGCAGCCACGGCAAGAACCACAGCGTTTCCGGATACACGATGTAACTCAGGATCAGCATCGCGGCGATGATCAGCCGCAGCATGCGCTCCGCTTCAAAGCTGTACCTAAACATCGGTACCGCGGCTCCTGGGTTACAACTGGCGGTCGCCATGTTCGGCATGCCCCGCACCTTTGAAAGCAGGACCGGCACGCGCCAGTTGGTAACGCCTTCAATCGTCATCAATGCAATCAGTGCGAGCACCGCGTAATGGATTTCAAAATAGAGCAGGGCCAGGAGTACAAGCCCCACGATGAGGCGAAAAGTTCGTTCGGTCACAGTAACCCCCGTTCTTGGGATGGTGCAGCAGGAATTCGAGCACACCGCCCGATCATGCCAATGCATGAGAATAGGCAAGTTTTGGGCCAACGCGAAATGGCTGGAAGAATGTAGGGTAACTCAAAAAAACGCAGAGAAAACCGGGGTCGGCTTGGGTTTTAAGGGATGTTATTTCCATGTTGCGCCGGTTATGGCAAAGCCACTGCCCACAAACGCCAGTGTTTATTTTAGGTTAGGAACGGGCCATGGGAATCGAGGAGATAGCCGCGTCCATGGCGCGCCACCACGCCTGATAACGCCGACGCAGTGGCGCGTTCACGCGCGGGGCGAAAACTCGTTCGCCGGCAGGTGTCGGCCAAAGCACCGGCCGCTGCGCGAGCAGGAAAGCCGTGCCGCGCGCAGTCGCTTCGCCTTCGCCCGGGCGAACAACCCCGAGACCACTTAAATCCGCCACTCGCTGGCACAATCCATCGTAGGCCGCGAGACCGCCGCTGACGAACACCTTTTCAAGCACCGCCTCCGAACGCATCAATTCAATGTTGCGTTGAATCAGAAACACGATGCTCTCGATCACCGCGATCAGTTGCTGCCACGACTCGCCTTCACCGACGAAACGCGATGGGAAGTCGCCGATCCAATACGGCGCGCCGAGCCCACCGATACCGTTGAGAAATAGCGGTACGTCGGCATCGCGCATCAACCACGCGCCCAGTTCTCGTGGGCCCTTGTCGAGTTTAAGTTCGTGCATGGCCCATTCGATCGCCGCGCCGGCGCCGTTGATCGTGCCCTCCAAGACGTAGTCAACCCGATCGCCGCACTGCGCGACCACACCGGTGAGCAGCGAGTCGACTGTACGCGCCTCCGGCACCAGGCGCTGGACGAACGCGCCGGTGCCAACATTGATATAGGCGTTGCCGGGGAGTGGCTCGCCGTAGGCGAACAACGCCGCCGACTGGTCGCCAGTCGCCACCGCCAGGGGCACGCGGGCACCCTTGAGTGCAAGCGTCCCGTAGGCATGGCAAGTGGGCACACATCGTGGGAGCGCCGATGGGGGGATATCGAACAGTGAAAGCAGTGTCGGGTCCCAATCCAGGTGCGCGAGGTTCAATAACATCGTGCGCGCCGCATTCGAGGAATCGACCGCGAACGTACGTTCCTCGACCAGACGGAATATCAAGAAGCTGGCGAGCGGTCCGAACGCGAGCCGATGGGTCTGCTGCGCGGCGGCGACCTCGGGCAAATGCTCCAGGCACCATCGCAGTTTCGATGCACCGTAGTGCGGCGACAGCCGCAATCCGGTGAGGCGTCGGATATTATCGGCTTCGCCGGCGAAGCGCTCAAGCCACGCGTGTGCGCGGCGGTCCTGCCAGCTCAATACCGGCGATAACGCCGCGCCGGTGTGCTTGTCCCAGCAGACGATGCTTGAGCGTTGGGTGGCAAGCCCGGCGCGGTGGAGGCGCTCGGCCGCGGCACCCAATTGATGGACGGCATCGGCGGCCGCTGCTTGTATTGACTCCACCAGTTCCTCGGGGTCGTGCTCAACCCAGCCGGCGTGCGGATGCTGTGTGTGCACATCCCGCACGCTCCTGGCCACCACCCGGCCGTTGGCATCGAACACCAGCGCACGGCTGGCGTGGCCGCCTTGATCGAGACACAGATAGAGCGAATCAGGCGCGGCGGGGGGCAAACGCGTTTATTTCAAAGTGGGGAGATGACGGTACCAGTCGTAGTCGCCGGCACCGCACACCAGGAACGAGGGGTTCAACAGCGACGGCTTGTTGAAAGTCATCGGCTGGCGGTTGAGATCGGTTACGCGACCGCCGGCCACTTCCACCACGCACTGCGCCGCCGCCGTGTCCCACTCCATGGTCGGACCGAGACGCGGGTAGACGTCGGCCGTGCCTTCGGCGACCAAGCAGAACTTGAGCGCGCTGCCCAGGGTCACGATATCGTGCTCGCCGAGATTTTTCAGGAACGCCTCGGTTTCCGGTCCGGCATGCGAGCGGCTGGCGACCACGATCGGCTTCCCGCCTTCAAAGCGGCGCGCCTGAATGGGTTGCACCGCGCACTCGCCCTTCTGCTTGAACGCGCCCTTGCCCGTGGCGGCATAATAGGTGAGCCCGGTCACCGGGACATACACCACGCCCAGCGCCGGCCGGTGGCCATCGATCAGGGCGATGTTCACGGTGAACTCGCCGTTGCGGTTGATGAATTCCTTGGTCCCGTCCAGCGGATCGACGAGCCAGAACCGTTTCCATCCTTTGCGTTTCTCGTGCTCCACCTGGGCCGATTCCTCGGTCAGCACGGGCACGCCGGGGGTCAACGCCTCCAGCTTCTGGCAGATGATTTCATTCGCGGCGCGGTCCGCCGCCGTGACCGGGGTGCGGTCTTCCTTTTCCTCCACGGTGAATTCGCGCTCATAGACATCGAGGATGGCGCGTCCGGCGTCGCGCGCGATGTTGCAAACCGCGCCCAACTGCTCACGGGGATCGAATTCACCCACGGGTGTCAGCGCCTCCCGGCCAGTTGTTCGCGCACCAGGAACAGTGCGGCGATGGAGCGCGCCTCGGTGCATTCCTCGCGCGCGCAGAGTTCGGTCAGCCGGTCCAGCGACCACGGCACCACCTCGATTGCCTCGGGCTCGTCGCCCGGCAGCCGCTCGGGAAAAAGATCCTCGGCCAGGACCAGGTGCGTGGCATGACTGAAGTAACCCGGTGCCAGGGTGACTGACTTGAGGTGGGTCAGCTTGCGCGCCCCGTAGCCGACTTCTTCCCGAATTTCGCGGTTGGCGGCTTCGATCATCGATTCCCCCTCCTCGATGAGGCCCTTGGGCAGCGCCAGCTCGTAACGCTCCACGCCCGCGGCGTACTCACGAATCAGCAGTACCGTGGATTCATCCAGCATCGGTGCCACCAGCACCGCGCCCCGTGAGGAACTGCGCAGGCGTTCATAGTTCACCTCGCAGCCGTTAGCGAAACGCAACCCCACCTCCTCGACCCGGAACAGGCGCGTGCGCGCGATGGTCTCGGTCCGGGTGATCACCGGCTTTTTGCCTTGGGAAACATTGCGTGTCATACCCTCAAGGTTAATCCTTTTTGAGTACAGGAACAAAATTATGAGATTTCCTCCCCTCCCGCGAGAGGTATATGCTGGCCCCGAGACATTATTTCAGGCAGTGGACAAAGCCATGATCGTCATCGAGGAACAAGAAGACCTGCTCAAAGCGTCGATTTACTCAGAACTTTCGCTCGCGGATTTCCGGGAGTTCGAGGCGGCGGTGAACAACGAACTCAAACGCGCGCCCAAGATCAAGCTATTGCTGAACCTGAGCAAAATGTCGGGCTACACCGTGGATGTCATGTGGGAAGACATCAAATTCACGCGCGCCCACGCTCACGACTTCAAACGCCTTGCCGTGGTCACCCCCCATATGTGGATCACCTGGCTCGGCTGGCTACCGAGCGCCTTCACCGATGCCGAGATCAGGAATTTCGAGAATCTCGCCGATGCCGAGTCTTGGCTCAAAGCCGGAAACTGAGACGGAGCGTCTCTGACCGCTACGGCTTCTTGCCCTGTTTGATCGGCGCCTCCAGCGCCAGCGAATATTCGTTCATCGAGTTGGCATAGAGCTTCACGTTCTCGAATCCGAGCGCGCGCATCGTCAGATAAGTGTGTGCCGCCCGATGCCCCGAACGGCAGTAGGTAATCACCGTCCGGTCCGGACCGGCATCCACCTGCGCCAGCATCTTGCGCAACGAGGCGTCATCCCGTCGCACAAAACCACGCTCGAAGTCCACGGCCAAGTCCCAGGGCCACAGGCGCGCCCCGGGGATGTGACCGGTCCGCGGTTTTTTCGGATCGCCGAGGTATTCTTCCTCGGTGCGCACATCGAGCAACTGCGCCGAGCGCTTTTCGAGCGCCGGCTGCACATCGCGCAGCCCGGCTTCGTTGTCACGTCCGATGCCACGCCGCTCGTAGGTCACGGCCTTCCGGGGCGCTGGGGCATTCACAACGCGGCGACCGTCCAGAATCCATTTCACCAGACCCCCGTCGAGCACCGACACCTCGGGATGACCGATGCGCTCCAGTTCCCAGAACAATCGCGCGGCGTGGAGCCCGCCCAGGTCATCGTAAATGACGACATGGCTGTCGCGCGTAATACCCAGGCGCCCGAGCACCCTCAGCAGCTCGGCGTCATCCAGCCGGACCATGACCTTGTGCCCGTTCCGTCCCTGGGGCTCGCCCTCGCCTGCGTTCGGGCCCGCGCGCCGCGCGCGCAGTCCAATTTTGCTCCCGGCAAAATTATCCGGCTGGCGCTCTTTCACCAGCACGTCATACGGAAGCCGCACCGCACCGGACAGGTGGAAGCGCAGATACTGGGTATCGTCATCGCTCATGTCGACAATGACGATCTTCGGGGCGGAAAGCTGCTGTTCGAGCCAGGCGCCGTCCACGAAAACTGGCGCGGCGCTAACACTGGCGCCGGAAACCAGCCAGAAAACCAGAATCGCGGTAAAATACCTGCCTCGCATGCCCGGGCCCTGCGTGATGTGGATTGATAATGCCCGAGACCGTCTGCCAAGACAAAAGTTGCTGCCCACGTCATGATTAACTGGAACCGGCTCGACACCCTGCTGCTCGATCTCGACGGCACCCTGCTCGACCTGCATTACGACAATCACTTCTGGCTCGAGCACGTCCCGCGCCGCTACGCGGAGACACACGGGCTGGCGTCCGAAGCCGCTCGAGCGGAAGTGCTGGGACGCTACCAGCGCGTCGAGGGCACGCTCAACTGGTATTGCGTGGATTACTGGAGCCGGGAACTGCGGCTCGATATTCCACAACTCAAGGAAGAGGTGGATCACCTGATCGCGGTGCACCCGCATGTGCTCGATTTTCTTGACGCGGTGAAGGCCATGAAAAAACGCGTGCTGCTGGTCACCAACGCCCACGGCAAAACGCTGACCATCAAGTTTCAGCGCACTGCCTTACACGATCATTTCGATGCTGTTGTCTGCTCGCACGACATCGGACTGCCGAAGGAGCACGCGGAATTCTGGGGGAAGATGCAACAGGTCCAGCCGTTTGAAAAGCAAACCGCGCTGCTGATCGACGATAGCCTGCCGGTGCTGCGTTCGGCGAACCGGTACGGGATAAGTCAACTGCTTGCGGTGTACAAACCGGATTCGAAACTGCCGGAAAAAGATATTGGAGAATTTCAGGGCATCCGCAGTTTCCGCGAGATCATGCCCTGAAGCGAAGAAAGCGTCGTGAAATTAATCGCGGTTCCGATGCTCGCCATGCGGCTGGTGGGCTGCCAGACGCCGTCCTAAGACTGGTGTTGCGCTCCGCGCGCCAACCTGAAGTGTTCCGGCTATCCTGCGGGCAAGCTGCGCTGCCACACGAAGGGCAGCATGTCAGTATCAACGAAATGCGCAAGGCTCTGGGAGGAGTTTTTACGCTTGCGCTAACTGGACCTGCACCGGCGGCGATCCCGCGTCCTTGAAGCGTCCGTTCCAGCTCTTGAAACGGTTGCGGCAATACGCGAGTAGAGCCTCATAGTCGGGAAAGAACAGGTCGAAGTCCTCGTGACCGGACGGACCCTCGAACTCGCAACCGTCGTTGGAATGTTCGCGGCAGATCTGCGGTCGGGTTTCGTAGATGCCGCAACGCCCGCCGGGTTGCAGGTGCCGGCAGGGATTATTGACCAGCAGAAACCAGCCATCGCTGTCCTTGTACATCTGGGTGTCCCGGTGCGAGATCTGCCACAGCAACACATCGAAGTCCTCCATCGAGCGCGGCGTGTCGATTGACTGGGTCAGGTAGGTGCAGCAAGTGGCACCCTTGCAGTAGGTGCATTTGTTCTCAGGGGTGATTTTTACCTCGCTTACGAGCGCGATCGGGATGGCGGTGGTCATGGGTTTTTATCAGGTCGGTGCGGAAGGGTCGGCATTATAGCGGCGACTCCCGGGGATGACGAGCCCGATGCGCACGCCCCGGTGCGCTGCGGTTCCGACGTTCCTGTCATACAATAGACAGACCATCGGCGAAGCATACCAACATGAAACTGAACACCAGGGACTTCAAGGCCTGGGATAACAAGTGCATTACCCTCCTCGGAATGTCCGGGGTGGGCAAGACGCGCCTGGCCATCAAGCTGCGCAAGCGCAACTGGTTCCATTATGCCGGGGACTATCGCATCGGCACGCGCTATCTCGACGAGCCGATCCTCGATCACATCAAGCAGCAGGCCATGCAGGTACCGTTCCTGCGCGAGTTGCTGCGCTCGGACTCGATTTTCATTCGCAACAACAT